>NZ_MJGM01000001.1:0-461598 GCF_001864905.1 Curtobacterium sp. MCBA15_007 | reverse complement strand
CACGTGCCCCGGGCCTCCCGTCTGTACGCTCGATCCCATGCCGATCCCGGAGACCGCCGTCGCGCACCCGACCCCGTTCGTGGAGATCCCGCGTGCCGAGTGGTCGCAGCTCGCACCCAAGGAGCACCTGTCGCTCACCGAGACCGAGATCGTGCAGCTGCGCGGACTCGGCGACCGGTTGGACATGCAGGAGGTGCAGGAGGTCTACCTGCCCCTGTCCCGCCTGCTCACGCTCTACGCGGCCGGCGCACGGAACCTGCACGCCGAGACGAGCCGGTTCCTGGGTGAGCGCGCCGGACGCACGCCGTTCGTCATCGGCGTCGCGGGTTCCGTCGCCGTCGGCAAGTCCACCGTCGCCCGTCTGCTGCGGGAGCTGACGAAGCGCTGGCCGGACACCCCTCGCGTGGAGCTCGTGACGACCGACGGCTTCCTGTACCCGAACGCCGAGCTGGAGCGCCGCGGGATCATGGACCGCAAGGGCTTCCCGGAGTCGTACGACCGCCGCTCCCTGCTGCGCTTCGTGAGCCAGGTGAAGAGCGGGGCAACCGAGGTCCGGGCACCGTACTACTCGCACCTGGTCTACGACATCGTGCCTGATGCCGAGATCGTCGTCCGGCAGCCCGACGTGCTCATCGTCGAGGGTCTCAACGTGCTGGCGCCCCCGGTGCACGGGCGGCTCGCGCTGTCCGACCTGTTCGACTTCACGATCTACGTGGACGCGAAGACCAAGGACATCGAGTCCTGGTACGTCGACCGGTTCCTCGCCCTGCAGGAAGAGGCGTTCTCGAGCCCCGACTCGTTCTTCCACCGGTTCGCCTCGCTCTCGCGTGAGGACGCGGTGCGGACGGCGACCGAGGTCTGGCGGGCGATCAACGAGCCGAACCTGCTCGAGAACGTGCTGCCCACGCGCTCCCGCGCCACCCTGGTGCTGAAGAAGGGCGCGAACCACAAGGTGAACTCGGTCCTGCTCCGCAAGATCTGAACGGGAGCGGGCAGCAAAACACCGGTGTTCGCGAGCTGAACCGCGTCCTGCGCGTGTTCAACCGGCGAACACCGGTGTCTTGCGGAGGGGAACCCTACGCGGCGTCGAGCGCCAGGCGGTCCTGCACGACGGCGGCGAGCTCCTCGGCGATGCGCTGGGCGTCGTCCTGCGACGCAGCCTCGACCATGACCCGCACGACCGGCTCGGTGCCGGAGGGTCGGAGCAGCACGCGACCGGTGTCGCCGAGTGCCACGGACGCCGCAGTCACGGCGTCCTGCACGCCCTGGTCGGCGAGCCCGTGACGGTCGACGCCACGGACGTTGAGCAGCACCTGCGGGAACACCGTCATGCACGAGGCGAGCTCCTGCAGGGTCTTGCCCGTCCGCGCCATCTCGGCGACCAGGTGGAGCCCGGTGAGGATGCCGTCGCCCGTGGTGGCGAACTCGTTGAAGATGATGTGGCCGGACTGCTCGCCACCGATGGAGTAGTCGCCCTCGGTCATCTTCTCGAGCACGTAGCGGTCGCCCACACCGGCCTCGATCACGGTGATGCCCGCGTCGGCCATGGCCCGCTTGAGCCCGAGGTTCGACATGACCGTCGCGACGAGGGTGTCGTCCTTCAGGCGTCCGCGCTCCTGCAGCGACAACGCCAGGATCGCCATGATCTGGTCGCCGTCGATCGCGTTGCCCGCGGCGTCGACCGCCAGGCAACGGTCCGCGTCGCCGTCGTGCGCGATGCCGACGTCCGCGCCGGCTTCGAGCACGGCGCGCGACAGGTTGTCGATGTGGGTCGACCCGACGCCGTCGTTGATGTTCCAACCGTCGGGGTCGGCACCGATGAGCGTCACGCGGGCACCCGCGTTGACGAAGACCTCGGGTGAGACGCCAGCGGCGGCACCGTTGGCGCAGTCGAGCACGACGTGGATGCCGTCGAGCCGGTGCGGCAGCGTGCCGAGCAGGTGGACGACGTAGCGGTCCTCGGCGTCGGCGAACCGCGAGATGCGCCCGACGTCGATGCCGGTGGGGGTCGGTGCGGAGTGGTCGTGCATGGCCGCTTCGATGCGGTCCTCGACCTCGTCCGGCAGCTTGCGACCACCCGTGGCGAAGAACTTGATCCCGTTGTCGGGAGCGGGGTTGTGCGACGCGGAGATCATCACGCCGAAGTCGGCGTCGATGTCCGCGACGAGGAACGCCGCAGCGGGCGTGGGGATGACCCCGGCGTCGAGCACGTCGACGCCGGCCGAGGCGAGCCCGGCCGCGACGGCGGCACCGAGGAACTCGCCGGAGACGCGCGGGTCACGCGCGAGGACCGCGCGCGGGCGCGGTCGACCCGACGCCCGGCGGGCGTCGGCATGGTGTCCGTGTGTGAGGACGGCCGCGCTCGCCTGGGCAAGACCCAGTGCGAGCGCGGCCGTCAGCTCGCCGTTGGCGAGACCACGAACCCCGTCGGTACCGAACAGACGCGGCATGGCGATCTTCAGCCGGTGACGACTAGCGCTTCGAGAACTGCGACGCCTTGCGGGCCTTCTTGAGACCGGCCTTCTTGCGCTCGATGACGCGGGCGTCACGGGTGAGGAAGCCGGCCTTCTTGAGGGCCGCGCGGTTGTTCTCGCGGTCGATCTCGTTCAGGGTGCGGGCGATGGCGAGGCGGAGCGCGCCGGCCTGACCCGAGGGGCCGCCACCGGTGATGCGGGCGACGACGTCGTACGAGCCGAGGAGCTCGAGCACCTTGAACGGGTCGTTGATGAGCTGCTGGTGCAGCTTGTTCGGGAAGTAGTCCTCGAGCGTGCGACCGTTCACGACGAACGTGCCGGAGCCCGGAACGAGGCGAACGCGCGCGATGGCCTCCTTGCGGCGCCCGACGGCACCGCCGGAGACGTTGAGGATCTGACGGGGAGCAGCCTCGGCAGCGGCGGGTGCGCTCTCCGTGGTGAAGCTCTCCGGGGTCTGGTCGAGGGAATCAGCGATCTGAGCCATGAGTTTCTCTATGTCCTT
Organism: Curtobacterium sp. MCBA15_007; assembly: GCF_001864905.1. Lineage (NCBI taxonomy): Bacteria > Bacillati > Actinomycetota > Actinomycetes > Micrococcales > Microbacteriaceae > Curtobacterium > Curtobacterium sp. MCBA15_007. The sequence continues at coordinate 458,622 of NZ_MJGM01000001.1, read as the reverse complement.
GAAGTCGTCGTGGCCGGAACTACTGTGCGACCTGGTCGAAGATGTACGCCTTGGGCTGCTGCGCGGCGTGCGGGTGCTCCGCGCCGGCGTAGACCTTCAGCTTCTTGAGCTGCTCGCGGCCGAGGGTGTTCTTCGGCAGCATGCCGCGGATCGCCTTCTCGACGGCGCGGGTGGGGTGCTTCTCGAGCATCTCCGGGTAGGAGGTCGCCGTCAGGCCGCCCGGGTACCCCGAGTGACGGTAGTAGACCTTCTTCGCGAGCTTCGAACCGGTCAGTGCGACCTTGTCGGCGTTCACGATGATGACGTAGTCACCCATGTCCATGTGCTGGGCGAAGGTGGCCTTGTGCTTGCCGCGCAGGAGCGCCGCGGCGTGGGTGGCGAGACGGCCGAGGACGACGTCGGTGGCGTCGATGACGATCCAGTCGTGCTGGACGTCTGCCGGCTTCGGTGAGAACGTGCGAGTCACAGGAGTGCTGCTTTCGTGTCGAGGTGAGGAGTCCGTGAATCCCACTCCGGTCGGGAGTTCCGCGGGCAGAAGCACGGGGAACACCTCGGTTGGAGGGCTCATCTGACTGTCCGCGCGCGGGGCGCACAGACCAAGGTGAGAGCCTAGCCGACGCGGGGTGCGTCGGTCAAACGCGGCCACCCGCGGCCCGGAGGCGCGGGGCGGCCCCGCACCGCGCCTCCCGTCCGCCGCGCGGTCGCGCCCACCGCGCATGGGTGAGCAGAAGACGTCGGGTCCGCACCGCGAACCCGACGTCTTCTGCACACTCATCGCCCCGACGTGGGGCGTGGGGACTACTCCGCCGCCGCAGCCCGACGGCGGCGACGCACGATCAGCACACCCGCACCCGCCGCGAGCAACAGGAACGCCACCAGCGCACCGGCACCGACCCCGGAAGCGCCCGTGAACGCGAGCTGCCCGTCCGCGGTGATCGTGATCGGGGTCCACCCGATCAGCGTGCCGTCCGCAGCCGTCACCGCCAACCGGTGCGCACCAGCGGAGGTGTCCGCCGGGATCGTGACGCGCACCGTGCCGTCAGCGCCGACCGTCACCGTTCCGATCAGCGTCGGGGTCGAGTACAACCACACGTCCACGACGTCACCCGCGTACTGCGTGCCCACCGTCACCGTGATGGTCTCCCCCGCACGAGCCGACGACGGCGCCGAGACGCTCCCGCGGTTCGCGTCGGTGAGACCGGTCTCCGACGGGGCCACCGGCGGCACCGCCCCGGGAGCCGACGGGGTCGGAGCGGGGGTCGGCTTCGAGGGCGTCGGGCTCGGCACCGGGGTCGGGTCGGTCCCGGGCTCGGTGCCCGGGTCCGTGCCCGGGGCGTCCAGGTCGAAGCCGACCAGGATCGGGTCGTGGTCGCTCGCCCGGTACACGTCGTCGGTGTACAGGTTCGTCGCGTTGTAGTTGTAGCGGCTGTACTCCAGGCCCACCGACTCGACCGAGTTGATGTTCCAGATGTCCACGCCCGTGACCGTCTCGAGTGCGGCCTTCGAGGCGAACACGTGGTCGAGCGAACCGCTCAGGCCGGAGAACACGTAGGAGTACTCGGTGCTGTCCCGAGCCGGGCCGAGGTCGGTGTAGCCGGCGTCGTCGAGGACGACCACCGGGTCCTCCTTGCTGTAGGCGTTGAAGTCGCCGAGCATGAACACCTTGTCGGTGCCGTACTGGTCCTGCATGGCGCTGGAGAAGGTCACGAGGGCCTTCGCCTGGGCCACGCGGGACGCGTTCGACGCTCCCTGCCCGTCACCCTGGTCGGCGTTCTCACCGGTGCCGGAGCCCTTGGACTTGAAGTGGTTCGCGATCACCAGGAAGTCGTCGTCCGCGGTGCCACCGACCGGGCGGAACGCGTCCGCGACGGGCTGGCGGGCGTTCGTGAACGCGTCGTCGAGCAGGATCGTGGACTCGCCGACGGGCTCGACGCGGGCCTTCTTGTAGATGAGTGCGAGGCGGATGACGTCCTCGCTCGCGGGCACGACGGCCGGGGACTTCGCGTACGCCCAGGTGTCCTGGCCGGTGGCGGCGTTGAGTGCGTCGACCAGGGTGGCCACGGCGGCGTCGCGGTCCTGGCCGAAGCGGGCCGAGTTCTCGATCTCCTCGAGCGAGACGACGTCGGCGTCCAGCCCGTTGATGGCCTTGACGATCTTGACCTGCTGGCGCAGGAAGTCCTCCTGCTCAGCGGCGCCGCGGGCGTCGCAACCGGAGTTCACCGTGACGGGGTCGCCGGCACGGTCGGTGTAGTACTTGCAGCCGGTGAGCTCGTCGCCCGTGGTCGGGAAGTAGTTGAGCACGTTGAAGCCGGCGAGCTTCAGGTCACCGCCGACGTCCTGCGGTGCCGGCTGGCGCACCTTCGAGAACGACGCCGGCAGGTCGGCCGCCGGGGTCGCACCGGTGATCGGCGCGGTCGGCTGGAACTTCCACCCGTTGTTGCGGTAGTCGAGGACGACCGGCTCGGTGAAGGTGGCGGCGGCCCCGACGGTGACCGGGCCCTGGGTGAGCCACGACACCGGGATGCCCTGGTTCGCCTGGGTGAGGAAGTTCGTGCTCGCGCCGTCGTCGAGCGTGACCTTGCGCGCGGCGTTGTCGGCCTCGACGGCCTTCGCCTCGGCGCTGCCGGGGCGACCGACCTCGGTCGGCTGGACCAGACGCTTCGTCCCACTGGCGAGCACGACCTCGCCGTACTGGTTCGTCGTGTAGTTGTCGGCGACGGTGTACGCGCCCTGGGGAGCGACGAGCATGCTCTCGAGCGACTCCCGCTGGGCGTCGGACGACAGGAACGCGACCGCGGCGGGCTGCGGTGCCGCGACGGTGTCGTCGAGCTGCTGCAGCGACGAGGCACCGGACACCGTGAGCTCGGTCAGGCCGAAGTACTCGGACACGGCGCCGGTGACGCGGACGTGGTCGCCCCGCTGCACCAGTCCGGCGGTGGCGGACGAGAACACGAACACGGCGTCGGACGCGGTGTGGGCGCCGAGGTCGATCGCGCCGCCGGTGCCGGCGGTCTGGATCGTGTAGCCGTCGAAGCCACCGGTGCCGTACACCGCGGTGACGACGCCGTCGGTCGTGACGTTCTTGCCGGCGTACGGCGAGGTGTCCGTCGTGCCCTGCAGCTGGGCGATGGTCACCGTCTCGGCGGGGGTGCCGGGCGTGGGGGTCCCGCCGTCGCCCGGGTGGGTCGGGTCCGTGGGTTCGGTCGGCGCCGTCGTCTCGCCCGCGGCGTTCCGCGGGGTGAGCGTCGTCGTCACCGAGAAGTCCGCGCCGTTGACGTCGGTGTCCGTGGTGCCCTGGCGGACCAGGCCGTTCGGCACCGAGTTGTCCCCGGTCACGGTGCGGACGGTCGACTCGAACGTGTTCGAGGCGCCGTAGCCGAGCAGGTCGACGACGCCGTCGGTGCCTGCGGCGACGGGTCCGGCGGCGAGCGCCAGCGGTGCGGTGGCGTCGGAGAGCACGAGGGTGCCCGTGGTGCCCGACGGGGTGAGCGACGCGGTGTCGTCGGCGGCGGGCAGGTCCTCGCCGGCCGCGGTGGCCCCGCCGTTGCCCGCCATCGACACCAGGAAGGTGCCCTTCGCCGGCACGGTGCCCGCGAGCGCGCTGGCCGAGAAGGTGCCGGTGCCCGTCGCGGAGCGGTACTGCAGCGACCACCCGTCGAGCGACACCGGGGCGTCGGTCGGGTTGCCGATCTCGACGAACTTCTGGTTGTAGGAGGCGCCCTTGCTGCCCGCCTTCAGGTAGGCCTCCTCGATGACGAGGCCGGTCCCCTCGGGGTTCGCTGACGCTGCGGTGACGGTGACGAGTGGTGCCGCGAGGAGCGTCGCGGCCGCCGTGGCGCACAGCAGAGTGCGCCCGAGGGTGTTGGCCATGCCCGCACGCTACCGACCTGCGGGGACATTCAGGTTGCGCTGAGGTGAATGATTGCGTTCGGCAACATCAGCGATGCGGCGGCATCAGCCGATCGGCAGCCAGGTCCCGCCCACGCGCCGCACGGCTGGTCCGTGTCCGGGCAGTACCAGTGCCGGGAACGGCAGCGCCCGCGCCGACTCGAGCGCGCGGTCCTGGTCGGCGGTGAAGAACGGCGTGATCATCCGCGGCCGCGGGGCCCACGACCCGGGCTGGGTGTCGTGGCGACTGACGACCGCGTCGCCCGTCACGATCGCGTCGGCTGCGGGCAGCAGGTACGCCGTCGAACCGTCGGTGTGCCCGACGGCCGGGAACGGCGCGATCGCGCGTCCCGCGAAGTGCGCGCCCGTGAACGCACGCGCCGACGGCACGGTGGTGGGCCGCAGGGCGTCCGACCGGATCGCCCGTGCCAACCAGGCGAGGACGCGTGGGCTGGCGAGCCGACCGCCGATCTCCGCCGGGGTGACCTGCTGCCGCTCCGGCCCGCGGACGTTGTCGAGCTCGTCGGCGTGCGCGAGCACCTCGACGTGCGGGTACCGCTCCAGGATCCCGGGGATGCCGCCGACGTGGTCGACGTGTCCGTGCGTGACGTAGACGCGTCGGAGGTCGGCGGGGTCGTGTCCGGCGGCGCGCACGGTGTCGAGCACCAGGTCCGTGTCGGCCGGGTACCCCGCGTCGATGAGCGCGACGCCGTCCTCCTCCGCCAGCACCACCCAGTTCGACACCGGGCCCTCGACGAAGACGACTCCGGGGGCGACGGACACGACGGAACGGGGTTCGCGCGGGCTCATCCCTCGACGGTACCGTCCGCCGAGCGTCGGGCCCGGGTCTGCTCCGCCCGCTCCGCGAGCGCAGCGTCCGCCGGGTAGCCCACCTCGGTCAGGGTCAGTCCCTTCGCGGGCGCCGTCTTGAACGCGCTGGTGCGTTCCTCGGCGACGCGCAGTTCCTCGAGGCGGTCCGGGCCGAAGCGGCCCTCGCCGACGGCGATGGTCGCGCCGACCATGGCCCGCACCATCGAGTGGCAGAAGGCGTCGGCCTGGAGGCGCGCCACCAGCACGCCGTCCGGCTCGCGGTCCCAGCGGAACTGCTGCAACGTCCGGATGGTGGTCGCCCCCTCGCGCGGCTTGCAGAACGTCGCGAAGTCGTGCAGCCCGAGCAGCGTCAGCGCACCGCGCTCCATCGCTGCCGGATCGAGCCGCGCCGCGTGCCAGAGCGTGTGCCCCCGCCGACGTGGATCGCGCGGGGCGTCGGCGTCCGCGATCCGGTACTCGTACCGGCGCCAGAGTGGCGAGAACCGGGCGTCGAACCCGGCGGGCGCCACCGAGGCCCCGGTGACGACGACGTCCCCCTCGGGTGCCGCGATGCCGTTCACCCGCTTGCGCAACCCGTCGAGGGGTGAGCGGCCCGACCCACGCTTCCCGGTGAGTGCTGCCCACTGCTCTGCCGACAGGTCCAGGTGCGCGACCTGCCCGGTGGCGTGCACGCCTGCATCGGTGCGTCCGGCGACGGTGAGCAGCGGCGGTTCGCCCCAGCGGGTGAAGACGGTGGCGAGGGCGGCTTCGAGGGCACCCTGCACGGTCCGGAGCCCGGGCTGCCGTGCCCACCCGGAGAACGCAGCCCCGTCGTAGGCGATGTCGAGCCGCAGCCGCACGTCGGCGGTGCTGTCGGAATCCTGCAACCCGGCCGTCTCGTCCACGTGACCACCGTAGCGGGGGTGGTCCGTGCCTCCCGGCCGGTGCCCCGTCCACCGGGTCGTGGCTGCCTGCACCCGTTCAGCCGCGCGGCCGACCGAACGCTGACGGGCCCGTGCGGGTGTCGAGGTCGTCGGTGGCGCGTCGCTCGGACTCGACGATCCCGCGCAGGGCGACGAGCGCGGCCGACGTGACGGCGACGTGGGAGGGGTTCTCGCGCGAGGCGTCGAGCGCTTGCTCGAGGTCGGCGATCGCCGCCTCGGCCTGGTCCTCCGGGGAGTCGCCGCGGATCGTGCTGGCGATCTTCCGGAGCGCCTCGGCGATGGGCGTGGCGAAGGCGGGGTCCGGCCGCCCGACGCCCTCGGAAACCGGGCCGGAGCGCGCCACGAGCTCGGTGAGGTCCGTCGTGTACCAGGCGACCCGTTCCAGCGCGCGGAAGCGTCCACCGTCCTTCTGGAGCCGTGCGCGGGATCCGCGCAGGGCACCGCGGGGGTTGAGCCGTCGGCTCTCGTGCGCGATCGCCACGCGCGACCGCACGTCGGCGATGGCGCGGTCCAGGCGGTCCTGCTGGTGGTCCCACGCCTTCTCGTCGCGCTTGCCCTCCTCGAGCACGGCAGCCAGGCCGTCGAGGTGATCGGCGAGCACGCCGTTCACCGCGTCGATGCGGTGTTCGGCGTCCCAGAAGTGCAGCGGCGGGAACACCAGGAAGTTGACGAGCAGCCCGACGACCACGCCCACGGCCATCTGCACCAGGTACCCGAGCGAGTAGCCCTCGGCGTGCGCACCGCCGACGAGCAGCACGAAGAGCGCCGCGGTGGACACCCACGAGCTGCCCTCGCCCAGCACGCGGAACCCACCGACGAGCACACCGACGCCGACCGCCAGGGCGATCGCCAGGAAACCGGGGTCCCCGACCCACATCGTGAACCCGGCGATCAGGATGCCGAGCGCGATCCCGACCAGGGTCTGCACGCCGCTCCGGATGCCCGCGAACACCGTGGTCTGCATCGCGACGACGGCACCGAGCGGTGCGTAGTAGGGGTACTCGGCCGCGACGCCCGGCATGTGCTGCGCCACGAACCAGGCGATCACCGCGGCGGCAGCGGCCTTGCCGGCGTGCAGCAGGCGCGGCTGCGTGCCCGAGGTCCGGCTCCACCGCCAGACCCGTGTCCCCAGACCCGCTACGTGCTGGAACGCCATGACTTCCCTCCGTCGCACCCGGCCGGTGACGTTACGCGGAGCAGTCGGTGAGCACGACCAGCCTCGGGCACGACGAAGCCCCCGCGACCTGGGTCGCGGGGGCTTCGTCGTGGTGGTGCAGCGCGCCAGAGGCGCACCGGACTACTTGGTGTCGGCGTCGTCCGACTTCTCGGCGGCGTCGGCCTCGACCTCGGCAGCTGCCTCGGTCTCGGACTCGGTCTCGACCGGGGCGGACTCCTCGGTGGTCTCGGTCTCCTCGACCGGGGCCTCCTCGGTGGTCTCGTCGGCGGCCGGGGCGGCAGCAGCGGCCGGAGCCGAGTTGCGCTTGACCGGAGCGGGCGTGCTCGAGACGGGCTCGAGGACGAGCTCGATCGACGCCAGCGGGGCGTTGTCGCCCTTGCGGAAGCCGAGCTTCGTGATGCGGGTGTAACCACCCTGGCGGTCCTCGACCTGGGGGGCGATCTCGGTGAACAGCGTGTGCACGACGGACTTGTCGCGCAGGATGCTGATCACACGACGACGCGCGTGCAGGTCGCCGCGCTTCGCGAACGTGATGAGACGCTCCGCGACCGGACGGAGGCGCTTGGCCTTCGTCTCGGTGGTCGTGATGCGACCGTGCGTGAAGAGGGCGTTGGCGAGGTTGCTCAGGAGCAGGCGCTCGTGGGCGGGACCGCCACCGAGGCGGGGGCCCTTGGTGGGCTTCGGCATGTCAGTTCTCCAGTGGTGAAAGTGGTGCGCGCGGTGTCAGCGCGCTTGCGCGTGAGCGCGAGGTCAGTTGTTGGACTCGTCCTCGTCGTACCCGCTGTAGAAGTGGGCGCCGTCGAATCCGGGGACGGTGTCCTTGAGGGACAGGCCGAGCTCGGTGAGCTTGTCCTTGACCTCGTCCACCGACTTCTGACCGAAGTTGCGGATGTTCATGAGCTGCGTCTCCGACAGGGCGACGAGCTCGGACACCGTGTTGATGCCCTCCCGCTTCAGGCAGTTGTAGCTGCGGACCGACAGGTCGAGGTCCTCGATCGGGGTCTGCAGTTCGTTCGAGAGCACGGCGTCGACCGGCGCGGGGCCGATCTCGATGCCCTCGGCCGCCGTGTTGAGCTCGCGAGCGAGCCCGAACAGCTCGACCAGCGTGCGACCGGCCGACGCGATGGCGTCGCGCGGCGTGATGGCCGGCTTCGCTTCGACGTCGACGACCAGGCGGTCGAAGTCCGTGCGCTCACCGGCACGCGTCGCCTCGACGCGGTAGGTGACCTTGAGGACGGGCGAGTAGATCGAGTCGATCGGGATCTGACCGGCTTCGCTGAACTCGGAACGGTTCTGCGTCGCCGAGACGTAGCCACGGCCACGCTCGATCGTCAGCTCGAGCTCGAAGCGCGCGGTGTCGTTCAGGGTCGCGATGACGAGTTCCGGGTTGTGGATCTCGACGCCGGCCGGAGCGGAGATGTCCGCTGCGGTGACCTGACCGGCACCCTGCTTGCGCAGGTACGCCGTGATGGGCTCGTCGTGCTCGCTGGAGACGACCAGGCTCTTGATGTTGAGGATGATCTCGGTGACGTCTTCCTTGACACCGGGAACGGTGCTGAACTCGTGGAGGACGCCGTCGATGCGGATGCTGGTGACAGCCGCGCCGGGGATCGAGGAGAGGAGCGTGCGGCGCAGCGAGTTGCCGAGGGTGTACCCGAAGCCGGGCTCGAGCGGCTCGATGACGAAGCGCGAGCGGTGCTCGGAGATCGGCTCCTCGGTCAGGGTGGGGCGCTGTGCAATGAGCACTGTGGGATTCCTTTCGGCGAAGTGTCCGCTATATGACACTTGGCGGTACGACGGGGCCGCATGGGCCCCGACGGGTCTGTTGAGTTGTGATCACGCGCACACACGTGCGCGATCGAACGACCAGGAATGGCCGCGGGCCCTGCCCGCCCTCGCCGGAACGGATCCGGTCAGGGGACGAGCAGGGCGCGGCCGGTTGCTCCTCGCGTCAGACGCGGCGGCGCTTGGGCGGGCGGCACCCGTTGTGCGCCTGCGGCGTGACGTCGTTGATCGAGCCGACCTCGAGGCCAGCGGCCTGGAGGGAACGGATCGCGGTCTCGCGACCCGAACCCGGGCCCTTCACGAAGACGTCGACCTTCTTGACGCCGTGCTCCTGCGCCTGACGCGCAGCGGACTCGGCAGCGAGCTGCGCCGCGAACGGCGTCGACTTGCGCGAACCCTTGAAGCCCACGGCACCCGAGGACGCCCAGCTGAGGACGGCACCCGACGGGTCGGTGATGCTGACGATCGTGTTGTTGAACGTGCTCTTGATGTGGGCCTGGCCCACAGCGACGTTCTTCTTCTCCTTGCGGCGCGGCTTGCGCGCGGCAGTCTTGGGGGTAGCCATCGGGGTCTCCTATCGAGCCTTCTTCTTGCCTGCCACGGTGCGCTTCGGTCCCTTGCGGGTACGAGCGTTGGTCTTGGTGCGCTGACCGCGCACCGGGAGACCACGACGGTGGCGGAGACCCTCGTAGCTGCCGATCTCGACCTTGCGTCGGATGTCGGCGGCGACCTCACGGCGGAGGTCACCCTCGACCTTGAAGTTGCCCTCGATGAAGTCACGGAGGGCGACGAGCTGGTCGTCGGTCAGGTCCTTGACGCGGATGTCACCGGAGATACCGGTCTCCGTCAGTGCCTGGACGGCGCGGGTACGGCCGACGCCGTAGATGTACGTGAGTGCGATCTCCACGCGCTTCTCGCGCGGGATGTCGACGCCTGCTAGACGTGCCATGTGATGGCTGCTCCTGTTGTCGATGGAGGTGTGGCGCAGTACCGGTGCTCGGGCCTCCGCCCCGAGGTGTCCCCCGGCCGTCGTGCGGTCGGGTTCTGGTACTGCGTTGTCGATCTTCAGTTGTGGGTCGTGCTCGAGCAGCCTGGTGTCCGAGGGACACCGTCGGCGCCGGTCACGCGCCCGGGACTAGCCCTGGCGCTGCTTGTGACGCGGGTTGCTCTTGCAGATCACCATGACGCGGCCCTTGCGGCGAATCACACGGCAGTGTTCGCAGATGGGCTTGACGCTGGGGTTGACCTTCATGGTTCTTTCCTCGTGCTCGCTGGCTTCGTGCTCGGCAGGATTGCCGTGCCGTTCCTTTCCAGCTCGCGGATCACTTGTAGCGGTAGACGATCCGGCCGCGGGTCAGGTCGTACGGGCTCAGCTCCACGATCACGCGGTCCTCGGGGAGGATGCGGATGTAGTGCTGGCGCATCTTCCCGGAGATGTGCGCGAGGACCTTGTGTCCGTTCGTCAGCTCAACGCGGAACATCGCGTTGGGCAGAGCTTCGAGCACCGAGCCTTCGATCTCGATGACGCCGTCTTTCTTGGCCATAGCCTCACTGTCGCTTGGTTGTGGAACAGGTGTGATCCCCGAACCGGTCTGCGGGTCGGTCGCCACACCCGAGAGGGCATGACACACCAAAGATCGATCTTATGTGGTAAACCCGCAATTGCCAAGTGGGGGCGCGGAACACCCCACGTCTGGGGCTTCCGGAGCAGTGTCTGAGCGTTCCACAGTGGTTTGACGGCGCGCTCCGGGCGCGCTCATGCGTGCGAACCGTAGTTTTGCTCCGCAGCCACGTCCGCCGCACCAGCAGCCAACGCGACGGACCACCGAACGGAGAACACGTGCCCGACGCCACACGACGCCCCTTCGCCAGTCACGGCAAGCAGGCCCGTCGCCGGGGTTGGGGCACGCTCGTCACCGTCGTGGCGTCCGCCGTCGCCGTCCTGCTCGTCAGCGGCACGAGCGTCGCCGCGATCGCCGGCGCACAGCTGTCCTCCGCTCCCCGGACCGTCGCGCTCAGCACCGACGACCAGAGCACCGCGAAGACCGCCGACATCTCGGCGATCAAGGGCGGGGCGAACATCCTGCTCATCGGCAGCGACACCCGTGTCGGCCAGTTCGACTCCGACGAGGACGTCGAGGGCGCTCGCAACGACGTCACGATGCTCATCCACATCTCGGCCGACCACCAGCAGCTCACCGCGGTCAGCTTCCCCCGTGACCTGATGGTCCCGATCCCGGCGTGCACGAACCCCGCGACCGGCACGACCTACCCCGCCGCGACGTCGGCGATGTTCAACACCGCACTCGGCAACGGCGGTGTCTCCTGCGTCGTGGACACGGTCGAGAACCTGACCGGCCTGAGCATCCCCTACGCCGGCCTGATCACCTTCGACGGTGTCATCGAGATGTCGAACGCCCTGGGCGGCGTCGACGTCTGCGTCGCCCAGCCGATCGACGACACGTTCACCGGCCTGCACCTGACGAAGGGCTCGCACTCGCTCCAGGGCACGGACGCCCTGGCCTTCCTGCGCAGTCGCCACGGTGTCGGGGACGGCAGCGACCTGGCCCGGATCAGCTCGCAGCAGGTGTTCCTCTCGGCGCTGCTCCGCAAGGTCACCTCGGACGGCACCCTCTCGAACCCCATCACGCTCTACAAGCTGGCCGGCGCCGCGCTGTCCAACATGACGCTCTCCGACGGGCTGGCGCAGACCGGGACACTGGTCAAGCTCGCCGCCGCCCTGCGTGGGATGAGCACGGCCAACATGCTCTTCGTGCAGTACCCCGTCGTCGACGACCCCGCCGACAACGCGCGCGTGGTCGTCGACCAGGAGACCGCGCACACGCTCAACGTGGCGCTGCAGAACGACGTCCGGTCCTCGCTGAGCGACTCGAGCACCGGCCGGGCGTCCGAGGAGTCGACGTCGAGCGGCGGATCGTCGGGCACGACCGGGTCGTCGGGGTCGTCGGGATCGTCGGGATCGTCGGGAACGTCGACTGGCGGTTCGTCTCCTGCCGGTACCCCCGCACCCTCGTCGAGCGCAACGGCCACCCGGACGCCGGCCGCGTCGGCGACACCGCTGCCCTCGTCGATCACCGGGCAGAGCGCCTCGGAGCAGACCTGCTCCGTCGGCAACTGACGGCTGCCGCCGTCGGTCGCCCACCCGCACGGTCCGCCTGACGCGCCCTGAGCGCGCGCCGCACACACGGGGACCCGGCGGGGCGGACCCGGGCCGCGCCTCCAGGTCGTCAGGCCATCAGGCCCAGCCCTGGAGGCCCGCCCTACGGGATCGGGACGGGCGTCACGCCCAGCGGGGCCAGGCCCCGTGCGCCGCCGTCGGCGGCGGTGAGCACCCAGATGCCGGACGCGTGCACCGCGACGCTGTGCTCCCAGTGGGCGGCGTCCTTGCCGTCCAGCGTGCGGACCGTCCAGTCGTCGTCGTCCGTCGAGCTGTCGATCGACCCGGCCGTGACCATGGGCTCGATGGCGACCACCAGGCCGGGCTTGACGGCCGGACCGGCGCCACGGACGCGGTAGTTGAAGACGGGTGGTTCCTCGTGCATCGACCGGCCGATGCCGTGGCCGGTGTAGTCCTCGACGATGCCCCACGAACCGGTCTCGTCGATCGCGTCCTCGACCGCCGAGCCGACCTCGTGCAGGTTCTTGGCGCTGGCCAGTGCTGCGATGCCGTGCCAGAGCGACCGCTCCGTCGTGTCGCAGAGCGCCTGCCGAGCCACCGTGACCGTCTCGTCGCCACCGGGGACGACGGTCGTGAAGGCGCTGTCGCCGTTCCAACCGTCGACCTCGGCACCGGCGTCGACCGACACGATGTCACCGGGCGCGAGCACGCGGTCGCCGGGGATCCCGTGCACGATCTCGTCGTTCACCGAGACGCACAAGGTGTGGCGGTAGCCGGGGACGAGCTGGAAGTTCGGGATGCCGCCGCCGTCGCGGATCGTGCGCTCCGCGATCACGTCGAGCGCACCGGTGGTGACGCCGGGACGGATCGCTGCACGGACGGCGTCCAGCGCCTCAGCCGTCAGCAGCCCCGGGCGGACCATCGCCCGGAGCTCGTCCGGGGTCTTGTAGATCGAGGGCTTCCGGAACCGCACCACGCTGGTCAGACGGCCGCGGCGAGCCCGCGACCCGACAGTGCGGTCTGGATCCGGTCGCCGACCTCGTCGATGCCGCCGAGGCCGTCGACGTCGACCACCAGGCCACGCTCGCCGTACGCCGCCACGATGGGCGCCGTCTGCTCGGCGTAGACCTGCTGACGACGACGGATCGTCTCCTCGTTGTCGTCGCTGCGGCCCTGGTCCTCAGCACGCTTCAGCAGGCGACCGACGAGCTCGTCCTGGTCCGCGACGAGCTGCACGACGGCGTCGATCCCGGTGCCCTGCTCAGCGAGCAGTGCGTCGAGGTACTCGACCTGGCCGACAGTCCGGGGGTAGCCGTCGAGCAGGAACCCGTTCTCGGCGTCCGGCTCCTGCAGACGGGACTTGACGAGCTCGTTCGTGAGCGAGTCCGGCACGTAGTCGCCGGCGTCCATGATCGCCTTCGCCTGGACGCCGAGGGGCGTGCCCTCTGCCACGTTCTTGCGGAAGATGTCCCCGGTCGAGATGGCGGGGATCCCGAAGGACTCGGCGATGCGGCCGGCCTGGGTGCCCTTCCCGGCTCCGGGAGGTCCGACGATGATGAGACGTGCGCTCAACGGAGAAGCCCTTCGTAGTGACGCTGCTGCAGCTGGGAGTCGATCTGCTTCACGGTCTCGAGACCGACACCCACGATGATGAGGATGCTCGCGCCACCGAACGGGAAGTTCTGGTTCGCGCCGAACAGCGCCAGTGCTGCCAGCGGGATGAGCGCGATGAGACCGAGGTAGAGCGAGCCGGGCAGCGTCACCCGGGTGAGGACGTAGTCGAGGTACTCGGCGGTCGGACGCCCGGCACGGATGCCGGGGATGAACCCGCCGTACTTCTTCATGTTGTCGGCGACCTCTTCGGGGTTGAAGGTGATCGCCACGTAGAAGTACGTGAACCCGACGATGAGCAGGAAGTACAGGACCATGTAGAACCAGTTGTCACCCGAGGTCAGGTTGTTCTGGACCCACGTCACCCACGCGGCCGGCTCGGAGCCGTCGGAGGGCTGGTTGAACTGCGCGACCAGGGCCGGCAGGTACAGCAGCGACGAGGCGAAGATGACGGGCACGACGCCGGCCATGTTCACCTTGATCGGGATGTACGTGTTGTTGCCGCCGTACGTCCGCCGCCCGACCATGCGCTTGGCGTACTGCACGGGGATCCGGCGCTGTGACTGCTCCACGAACACGACGGCCATCATGATCACGAGTCCGACGAGGATCACGAACAGGAAGAGTTCGAAGGACTGCGACTGCTCGATCGCCCAGAGCGCCGACGGGAACTGCGCCGCGATCGACGTGAAGATCAGGAGCGACATGCCGTTGCCGATGCCGCGCTCGGTGACGAGCTCGCCCATCCACATGATGATGCCGGTGCCGGCGGTCAGCGTGACGACCATCAGCATGATGGCGTACCAGCTGTCGTTCGAGATGATCGACGTGCAGGAGGCGGAGGCGTTGGTGCCGAACAGGGCGCCGGAACGAGCGACCGTGATCAGGGTCGTGGACTGCAGGACGCCCAGCGCGATCGTGAGGTACCGCGTGTACTGCGTCAGCTTCGCCTGGCCCGACTGGCCCTCCTTGTAGAGGGTGTCGAAGTGCGGGATGACCACGCGCAGCAGCTGCACGATGATCGACGACGTGATGTACGGCATGATGCCGAGCGCGAAGACCGAGAGCTTCAGCAGCGCGCCGCCGGAGAAGAGGTTGATCAGGTCGTAGAGGCCGCCGGAGGACGACGCGCTGGCGAGACAGCTCTGCACAGCGGTGTAGTCGACGAACGGTGCCGGGATGTACGACCCGAGACGGAACAGCGCGATGATCGCGAGGGTGAAGCCGATCTTCTTGCGAAGATCAGGGGTGCGCATGATGCGCGCGACCGCTCTGAACACGATGACTCCGAACTTGTGGGACCGGGGCCGTCGATCGCGGCCGGACCGGTTTCGGTCGGCAGGGCCGACCCGGCTGGCGGATGCCGGCCACTGTCAAGGAAACCGTAACGGCGGCCCGTGCGCAAACGCACGGGCCGCCGACGGGGGTTACTGGGAGACGGTGCCGCCAGCAGCCACGATCTTCTCGGCGGCGGACGCCGAGACCTTGTCGACCGCGACCGTGATCTTCACGGTGATGTCACCCTGACCGAGAACCTTGACCTTCTCGTTCTTGCGGACGGCGCCCTTGGCGACCAGGCCCGCAACGGTGACGTCGCCACCATCGGGGTAGAGCTCCGAGATCTTGTCCAGGTTCACGACCTGGTACTCGACCCGGAACGGGTTCTTGAACCCGCGGAGCTTCGGGGTGCGCATGTGCAGCGGCATCTGCCCACCCTCGAAGCCGACCCGGACCTGGTAACGGGCCTTCGTGCCCTTGGTACCACGCCCAGCGGTCTTGCCCTTCGAGCCCTCACCGCGACCCACACGGGTGCGGTCCTTCTTGGCGCCCTCTGCGGGACGGAGGTGGTGCAGCTTCAGCACCTGCACGCGCTCGTTCTTCTCGTCGCTCATGCGTCGACCTCCTCGACCTTCACGAGGTGCGCCACCGTCGCGATGTACCCGCGGTTCTGGGAGTTGTCCTCACGCTCGACCGAACGGCCGATGCGCTTGAGGCCCAGGCTGCGCAGGGTGTCGCGCTGGTACTGCTTCTCGCTGATAACGGACTTGATCTGCGTGATCTTCAGCATCGCCATCACGCACCTGCCTTCTCGGTCGCGGCACGCAGGGCTGCGGCCTCGGCCTGGAGCAGACGGGCCGGGACGACCCGCTCGACGTCGAGGCCACGACGGCTCGCGACGGCGCGGGGCTCCTCGAGCTGCTTCAGAGCCTCGACGGTCGCGTGCACGATGTTGATGGTGTTCGACGAGCCGAGCGACTTGCTCAGCACGTCGTGGATGCCGGCGCACTCGAGCACGGCGCGGACCGGACCACCGGCGATGACACCGGTACCGGGGCCTGCCGGACGCAGGAGGACGACGCCAGCGGCGGCTTCACCCTGCACCGGGTGCGGGATCGTGTTGCCGACGCGGGGGACGCGGAAGAAGTTCTTCTTCGCCTCTTCGACGCCCTTGGAGATCGCCGTGGGGACCTCCTTGGCCTTGCCGTAGCCGACGCCCACGAGGCCGTTGCCGTCGCCGACGACGACGAGCGCCGTGAAGCTGAAGCGACGACCACCCTTGACGACCTTCGACACGCGGTTGATGGTCACCACGCGCTCGAGGAACTGGCTGTCGCCACCGCGGTTGTTGCGGTCACGGCCCTGCTGACGGTCACGACCGCCACCACGACGGCCACGGTTGTCAGCGGAGTCGCGGTTGTTGGACGCGGAACCCGCGGCGGTCTCGACCGGACGCTCGGCGACGGCAGGTGCCTCCGCCTCCTTGCCGGTCTTGGCGCCCTCGGCAGGTGCCTCGGCGGTCGCATCGGTGGCCGTGGCCTCCGTGCTCGCCTCGGTGGCCTCCGTGGTCTCGACTGCCTCGGTCTCCGTGGCCTCGACGGCCTCGGTCTTGGCGTCTTCGTTGGTGTTCGCGTTGTCGCTCACAGGTTCAGCCCTCCTTCACGGGCACCATCGGCGATCGCGGCGACGCGACCGGCGTACTTGCTGCCACCGCGGTCGAAGACCACGGCCTCGACGCCAGCCGACTTCGCGCGCTCGGCGAGGAGCTCACCGACGCGACGGGCCTTGGCGGTCTTGTCGCCGTCGAACGAGCGGAGGTCTGCCTCCATCGTCGAGGCGCTGGCGAGGGTGTGACCCTTCGCGTCGTCGATGACCTGCACGAACACGTGACGCGACGAGCGGGTGACGGCGAGACGGGGACGAGCCTCGGTGCCGGTGATCTTCTTGCGGAGACGGTTGTGACGACGCGCCTTGGCGGCCGCCTTGCTCTTGCCTCGTGTCTTGAGGAGTCCCATGATCACTTACCTGACTTTCCGGCCTTGCGGCGCACGTTCTCGCCGGCGTAACGGACACCCTTGCCCTTGTAGGGCTCGGGCTTCCGGAGCTTCCGGATGTTCGCGGCGACCTCGCCGACAGCCTGCTTGTCGATACCGGCGACGGTGACCTTGTTGTTGCCCTCCACCGCGAAGCTGATGCCCGCCGGCGGCTCGACCGTGATCGAGTGGGAGTACCCGAGCGCGAACTCGAGGTTCGAGCCCTTGGCCGCGACACGGTAACCGGTGCCGACGACCTCGAGGCCCTTGGTGTAGCCCTGGGTCACGCCGATGATGTTGTTGGCGATGAGGGTCCGGGTCAGTCCGTGGAGCGAACGCGACTCGCGCTCGTCGTCCGGACGGGTGACGAGGACCTGGTTCTCCTCGACCTTGGCCTGGATGGGCTCCGCGATGACGAGCGCGAGCTCGCCCTTCGGGCCCTTGACCGCCACGTTCTGACCGTCAACGGAGACGGTGACGCCGGCGGGGATGTCGATGGGGAGACGTCCGATTCGTGACATTGTCGATCACCACACGTAGGCGAGGACTTCCCCACCCACGCCCTTCTGCTCGGCTTCGCGGTCGGTCAGGAGGCCGGAGGAGGTCGAGAGGATCGCCACACCGAGGCCACCGAGGACCTGGGGGATCTCCGTCGACTTCGCGTAGACCCGGAGGCCCGGCTTCGAGACGCGCTTGATGCCGGCGATCGAACGCTCGCGCTCGGGGCCGTACTTCAGGTCGATGGTGAGGGTCTGCCCGACTCGGGCGTCCTCCACCTTCCACTCGCTGATGTAGCCCTCACGCTTGAGGATGTCGGCGATGTTCTTCTTGAGCTTGGAGCTCGGGAGCGCGACTGCGTCGTGGTGCGCGGAGTTCGCGTTCCGCAATCTGGTCAGCATGTCTGCGACCGGATCGGTCATCGTCATGATGTTCGTCCATTTCTCGCCTGGTTTCGACACCCGTTCCACGAATGCCGACCTGAGCGATCGAGTGATCCCGGGGCGGTTCCCCGAGATCGGTGTGTTCGTGCGTGCGGGCCGGAGGACGTGAATCCTCCGGCCCGCACTGCTCGAAGTAGCTTAGACCGTCTGCTCGTTGGAGCGGAACGGGAAGCCGAGCTGCCGGAGCAGCGCGCGTCCCTCGTCGTCCGTCTTCGCGGTGGTCACGACAGTGATGTCGAAGCCGCGGACACGGTCGATGCGGTCCTGGTCGATCTCGTGGAACACGGACTGCTCCGTGAGACCGAACGTGTAGTTGCCGTTGCCGTCGAACTGCTTGTCGCTGAGACCGCGGAAGTCGCGGATGCGGGGCAGTGCGAGCGTGACCAGGCGGTCGAGGAACTCCCACGCGCGGTCACCACGGAGGGTGACGTGCGCGCCGATGGCCTGACCCTCGCGCAGCTTGAACTGTGCGATGGACTTGCGGGCGATGTTCACCTGGGGCTTCTGACCCGTGATCGCCGTGAGGTCCTTGATGGCCCCCTCGATGATCTTCGAGTCGCGAGCTGCCTCACCGACACCGGTGTTCACGACGACCTTGACCAGGCCGGGGACCTGGTTGACGTTCGCGTAACCGAACTGCTCGGTGAGGGCCGTCTTGATCTCGGCCAGGTACTTCTGCTTGAGGCGCGGCTGGATCTTGCCAGCGGGCGCAGCAGTCGTGTCAGTCATCAGAGCTTCTCACCAGACTTCTTCGCGTAGCGGACACGGACGGTCTTCTTGACGCCGTCCTTCTCCACCTCTTCGGTGCGGAAACCGACACGCGTCGGCTTCTTCGTCTTCGGGTCGACGAGCGCGACGTTCGAGACGTGGATCGAGGCTTCGTGCTGCTCGATGCCACCGGTCTTCGAACCACGCTGCGTCTGGCCGACGCGGACGTGCTTCGTGACGAAGTTCACGCCCTCGACGACGACGCGGTTCTTGTCCTTGAGGACCTCGATGACCTTGCCCTGCTTGCCACGGTCGCCGCCACGCTCCTGCGTCGCGCCCGTGATGACCTGGACGAGGTCACCCTTCTTGATGTTCGCCATGGCTTACAGCACCTCCGGCGCGAGCGAGATGATCTTCATGAACTTCTTGTCACGGAGCTCGCGACCGACCGGACCGAAGATGCGCGTACCGCGCGGGTCGCCGTCGGCCTTGAGGATCACTGCCGCGTTCTCGTCGAACTTGATGTAGGAGCCGTCCTGACGACGGGTCTCCTTCTTGGTGCGAACGATGACGGCCTTGACGACGTCACCCTTCTTCACGTTGCCGCCGGGGATGGCGTCCTTCACCGTGGCGACGATGACGTCACCGAGGCCGGCGTAGCGACGACCCGAGCCACCGAGCACGCGGATGGTCAAGATCTCCTTGGCACCCGTGTTGTCGGCGACCTTCAGGCGGGATTCCTGCTGAATCACTGCTGTCTCCTATTCCGAAGCAGGCCGAGGCCTACTTGGCCTTCTCGAGGATCTCGACCAGGCGCCAGCGCTTGGACGCGCTGAGGGGACGGGTCTCGCTGATCACGACGAGGTCGCCGACACCAGCGGTGCCGAGCTCGTCGTGGGCCTTCACCTTGGACGTACGACGGATGATCTTGCCGTAGAGCGCGTGCTTCACGCGGTCCTCGACCTCGACCACGATGGTCTTGTCCATCTTGTCGCTCGTCACGTAGCCGCGACGCGTCTTGCGGTAGCCGCGAGTGAGGGCGGCGGAGTTCTTCTCTTCGTTCGCCATTACTTCTCCTCGGCGGTCTCGGCCTCGGTCGACTCGGCCGGCTTGTCAGCCTTCTTCGTCGTCTTCTTGGCCTTGGGGGCGGTCTCGACGGGCGCGGGAGTGGCACGGATGCCGAGCTCGCGCTCGCGGAGGACGGTGTAGATGCGGGCGATGTCGCGCTTGACGGCACGGAGACGACCGTGGCTCTCCAGCTGGCCGGTGGCCGACTGGAAGCGGAGGTTGAAGAGCTCCTCCTTGGCCTTCTTCAGCTCGTCAGCGAGACGCTCGTTCTCGAACGTGTCGAGCTCCGTCGGACGGAGCTCCTTGGAACCGATCGCCATTATGCGTCGCCCTCCTCGCGCTTGATGATGCGTGCCTTGAGGGGCAGCTTGTGGATTGCACGAGTCAACGCCTCGCGGGCGATCTCCTCGCTGACGCCGGAGAGCTCGAAGAGCACCCGGCCCGGCTTCACGTTCGCGACCCACCACTCGGGCGAACCCTTACCGGAACCCATGCGGGTCTCGGCGGGCTTCTTGGTCAGCGGACGGTCCGGGTAGATGTTGATCCAGACCTTGCCACCACGCTTGATGTGACGCGTCATGGCGATACGAGCGGACTCGATCTGACGGTTGGTCACGTACGCCGGGGTGAGGGCCTGGATGCCGTAGTCGCCGAAGCTGACCTTGGTACCACCGGTTGCCTGACCCGAACGCTTCGGGTGGTGCTGCTTGCGGTGCTTGACTCGACGGGGAATAAGCATGATTACGCCTCAACTCCTGCGCCGGCCGGCGCGTCCTGCGGGGCCTGCTGCGGGCGACGGTCACCGCGGTCGCCGCCACGACGGTCGCCGCCACGGTCTCCACGCTCACCGCGCGGGCCGCCACGACGCTCGGGGCGCGACGAACGCTGGTTCGCCTGCTCGCGAGCGAGCTCCTTGTTCGTGATGTCGCCCTTGTAGATCCAGACCTTCACGCCGATGCGGCCGAACGTGGTCCGGGCCTCGTAGAAGCCGTAGTCGATGTTCGCGCGGAGCGTGTGCAGCGGCACACGGCCTTCGCGGTAGAACTCCGAACGCGACATCTCGGCGCCGCCGAGACGACCCGACACCTGGATGCGGACACCCTTGGCGCCGGCGCGCTGTGCACCCTGCAGGCCCTTGCGCATGGCGCGACGGAACGCGACACGAGCGGAGAGCTGCTCGGCGATGCCCTGCGCGACGAGCTGGGCCTCGGTCTCGGGGTTCTTGACCTCGAGGATGTTCAGCTGGATCTGCTTCTTGGTGAGCTTCTCGAGCTCACCGCGAACGCGCTCCGCCTCGGCGC
The DNA here is from genome assembly GCF_001864905.1 of Curtobacterium sp. MCBA15_007. Taxonomy (NCBI): domain Bacteria; kingdom Bacillati; phylum Actinomycetota; class Actinomycetes; order Micrococcales; family Microbacteriaceae; genus Curtobacterium; species Curtobacterium sp. MCBA15_007. The sequence goes on along the minus strand of NZ_MJGM01000001.1, from coordinate 437,939 downwards.
CGCGGCGGCCGATGACGATGCCCGGACGAGCCGTGTGGATGTCCACGCGGACACGGTCACGGGTGCGCTCGAGCTCGATGCGTGCGACACCGGCGCGGTCGAGGGTCTTCTTCAGGTACTCGCGCACCTTGATGTCCTCGGCCACGTAGTCGGCGTAGCGCTGACCGGCCTTCTTGCTGTCGGTGAACCAGTGCGAGACGTGGTCCGTCGTGATCCCGAGACGGAAACCGTACGGGTTGACCTTCTGGCCCATTAGTTGCTCGCCTTCTTGCTCGTCGCGGCAGCCTCGACCTCGTCCGGCGTCGCGAGGACGACCGTGATGTGGCTGGTGCGCTTGTTGATGCGGAAGGCGCGGCCCTGGGCGCGCGGCTGGAACCGCTTCAGGGTCGTGCCCTCGTCGACGAAGACGCGGCTCACGTAGAGGTCGCGCTCGTCGAGGAAGCTGTTCGTCGAGTCCGCCTTGACCCGTGCGTTCGCGATCGCCGAGGCGACCAGCTTGTACACGGGCTCCGAAGCGCCCTGGGGGGCGAACTTCAGGATGGCGAGGGCCTCGTGGGCCTGCTTGCCGCGGATCAGCTCGATGACGCGACGGGCCTTCTGAGGCGTGACGCGGATGTGTCGCACGCGTGCGATCGACTCCACCATTTCGTTCCTCCTCTGCGTCGCCGCCTCAGCGGCGACGGCCCTTCTTGTCGTCCTTCACGTGACCACGGAAGGTGCGGGTCGGCGCGAACTCGCCGAGCTTGTGACCGACCATCGACTCGGTGACGAACACCGGGATGTGCTTGCGGCCGTCGTGGACGGCGATCGTGTGCCCGAGCATGTTCGGGACGATCATCGACCGACGCGACCACGTACGGATCACGTTCTTGGTGTTGGCCTCGTTCTGCGTGACGACCTTGCGGAGCAGGTGCTCGTCGACGAAGGGGCCCTTCTTCAGACTGCGTGGCATCTTCTGAACTCCTACTTGCGCTTCTTGCCGGCGTTACGGCGACGGACGATGAGCTTGTCGCTCGGCTTGTTCGGCTTGCGCGTACGGCCCTCGGACTGGCCCCAGGGGCTGACCGGGTGACGACCACCGGACGTCTTGCCCTCACCACCACCGTGCGGGTGGTCGACCGGGTTCATGGCGACACCACGAACGGTCGGGCGGACGCCCTTCCAGCGCATGCGGCCGGCCTTGCCCCAGTTGATGTTCGACTGCTCGGCGTTGCCGACCTCGCCGATCGTGGCGCGGCAGCGTGCGTCGACGTTGCGGACCTCGCCCGACGGCAGACGGAGCTGCGCGTAGGGGCCGTCCTTGGCGACGAGACGCACCGAGGCGCCGGCGGAGCGGGCCATTTTGGCGCCGCCACCGGGGCGGAGCTCGATGGCGTGCACGACGGTACCCACGGGGATGTTGCGCAGCGGCAGGTTGTTGCCGGGCTTGATGTCGGCGCCGGGGCCCTGCTCGACGACGTCGCCCTGCTTCAGCTTGTTCGGCGCAATGATGTACCGCTTCGTGCCGTCCACGTAGTGCAGGAGCGCGATGCGCGCAGTGCGGTTGGGGTCGTACTCGATGTGAGCGACCTTGGCGTCGACGCCGTCCTTGTCGGAGCGACGGAAGTCGATCACGCGGTACTGGCGCTTGTGGCCACCACCGATGTGACGCGTGGTGATACGGCCGGAGCTGTTGCGACCACCGGTCTTCGGCAGCGGACGAAGCAGTGACTTCTCCGGAGTCGAACGGGTGATCTCAGCGAAGTCGGCGACCGACGAGCCGCGACGACCGGGGGTCGTCGGCTTGTAGTTACGAATAGCCATGATTTATCCCTCTGGTCCTCAGCCGACAGCCGTGAAGATGTCGATCGAACCGGACTTGAGCGTCACGATGGCGCGCTTGGTGTCCTTGCGCTTGCCGAGACCGAACTTGGTGCGACGGGTCTTGCCCGGGCGGTTCAGCGTGTTGATGCTCGCGACCTTGACGTTGAAGATCTTCTCGATGGCGAGCTTGATCTCGGTCTTGTTCGAGCGGGGGTCCACGATGAACGTGTACTTGCCCTGGTCGATGAGCGCGTAGCTCTTCTCCGAGACGACCGGCGAGATGACGACGTCGCGCGGGTCCTTGTTGAAGCCGCTCATGCGGTGATCTCCTTCGCGGTCTTCGACGCGATGAAGGCGTCGAGGGCGCTCTTGCTGAAGACGACGGCGTCCGAACGCAGCACGTCGTAGGCGTTGAGCTGGCCGTACGAGAGCGCGTGGACGTTCGACAGGTTGCGGATCGACTTGAGCGTCAGCTCGTCGTCCGTCTCGAGCACGACGAGCACGTTCTTGACGGGCGCGACCTTCTCGAGGAGCGTGCGGGCGGTCTTGGTCGACGGCAGTTCAGCCGCGACGAAGCCCTCCACAGCGGAGATGCGGCCACCGCGGGCGCGGTCCGAGAGCGAGCCGAGCAGAGCAGCGGCGATCATCTTCTTCGGGGTGCGCTGCGAGTAGTCACGCGGGGTCGGTCCGTGGACGACGCCACCGCCGGTGTGCTCCGGAGCACGGACGGAACCCTGACGGGCGCGGCCGGTGCCCTTCTGCTTGAACGGCTTGCGACCGGCACCGCGGACTTCGCCGCGGTTCTTGGTCTTGTGGGTGCCCTGACGCGCGGCTGCGAGCTGCGCGGTGACGACCTGGTGGATCAGCGGGACGTTGGTCTCGACGTCGAAGAGAGCTGCGGGGAGCTCGACGGTGCCGGACTTGGCACCCGATGCGTCGAGGACGTCGATCGTGGTTGCGGTCGTGGTGGCCATGATCACTTACCCTTCACGGCGGTGCGGACGAAGACGGAGCGGCCACGAGCACCGGGGACGGCGCCCTTGACGAGCAGCAGACCCTTCTCGGCGTCGACGGCGTGCACCGTGAGGTTGAGGACGGTCACGCGGTCGCCACCCATACGACCGGCCATGCGCATGCCCTTGAAGACACGCGACGGGGTCGAGGAAGCACCGATCGAGCCGGGCTTGCGGTGGTTGCGGTGCGCACCGTGCGAGGCGCCGACGCCGTGGAAGCCGTGGCGCTTCATGACACCGGCGAAGCCCTTGCCCTTGGAGGTACCGACGACGTCGACCTTCTGGCCCGCCGTGAACGTGCTGTCCACGGTGAGCTCCTGGCCGAGCGTGTACTCAGCGGAGTCGTTGGTACGGATCTCGGTGAGGGTGCGACGCGGGGTCACACCAGCGGCCTCGAAGTGGCCAGCGGCCGGCTTGTTGACCTTGCGCGGGTCGATGGCACCGGCGGCGATCTGGATCGCCTCGTAGCCGTCGCGCTCAGCGTTGCGGATCTGGGTGACCACGTTCGGGCCGACCTCGATCACGGTGACGGGGATGAACTTGTTGTTCTCGTCCCACACCTGGGTCATCCCGAGCTTCTTGCCGAGGAGGCCCTTGACGGTCTTGGTTGAGTTCGCCATTGGTCAGCCCCCTTACAGCTTGATCTCGATGTTGACGTCGGCCGGCAGGTCGAGTCGCATGAGCGAGTCCACGGCCTTCGGCGTCGGGTCGACGATGTCGATGACCCGCTTGTGCGTGCGCTTCTCGAAGTGCTCGCGCGAGTCCTTGTACTTGTGAGGGGAACGGATCACTGCGATCACGTTCTTCTCGGTGGGGAGCGGCACCGGGCCGACCACGGTTGCACCGGCACGGGTCACCGTGTCGACGATCTTCCGGGCCGACGTGTCGATGACCTCGTGGTCATACGACTTGAGCCGGATGCGGATCTTCTGTCCCGCCATGTGTCTCTTGTCCTCTCTGCGCCGCGCACCCTCTGGCCGCCTGACGCCGCTCGGTTCCGCATTCCTGCGGACCGTGCTGTTTTCCTGAACCAACCGGCCGCATCCACTGGGGATGACCGCTGTTCACCTGTCAACCTCGCGGGCGACCGTGGCCGTCCAGCGTGGGCAATCGACTGCCTCGTGCTCCGGGCGCAGCAGTGGTGCACCGCGTCCGTCACATCTCGGGGAGTCGTGTTCTGCTGCCTGCGGCCCAACCCAGCCCTGCTGAACAAGGGGGTTGTGCACTGCCAGAGCAGTGATCCTGTGGGCGTACACCCACGGGGAATTCGGAACCGGACAAGTCTCGCATAGCCCCGGCCCACGTGCAACCCGGGCGTGTCGCGAATTACCGGGCGTGTCCCGCCGGCTCGCTTGCCCGGATCCACGGGGATCGGACGGTCTGGAGGCCCGGCTCGGCCCCGCAACGCAACGCACCCTCCGGACGTGGTCCGGAGGGTGCGTCGAGACGGGTCAGGAGACCGTCACTCGGCGGTCACCGGGGGCACGAACCACGGCGGGAAGACGGCCACGCGGGGAGCGTGTCCGCCGTGGTCGGCGAGCACGGCGCGGACGGTCTGCCGGGCCTTGTCGTTCGGCACACCGATCACGGCCACCGAGGTGAACGGCACGCTCGGACCGGCGAGCAGCTCGAGGCCGTGCATCTCCGGGTCCGTGAAGTCGGTGCGACGGATCAGGTTCGTGCCGGCGTCGGGGCCGACGGCGAACCGGACGTCGTCGGCGTCGGCGTCCTGGTCCGCGACGATCACCGAGGCGCCGAACGCCGAGACCGGCACGACGAGCACCACGTAGTCGATCGCGCGGGTGCGACGGGCGGCATCGGACCAGCGCTCACCCTCGGCGCCCGTGCGGAGCTCGTCCCACCGCGTCGCGTCGGGCGACAGCGTGAACGGCACGTGCCCGGCGATCGAGGAACCGTCCGGTGCCTCGGCCTCGGCACGTGCGGCACGGGTGTCGGCGGAGCTGACGTCCACGACAGGCTCGGCCTGGTCGGCCGCCAGGATCGCGCCGGCGCCGACGATGCCGTCGAGGTTGTCGATGTGGGTGACGTGGTGGGCACGGAGTGCTGCGAACTCACGTGCCTCGGGCAGGTCGGCGGACGACGAACGGAGCGACGTCGGCGACCGGAGCGACGTGTTCGGCCCGGAGGCCGGCGGGTCGACGCGCAGGTTGGTGGTGATGCGGGTCCGGCGTGGTGCCGGGGTGGCTGGGATCTCCGACGCCTCGCGCTGCCGGGGTGCGCAGATGTCGCAGAGCTCGGTGGGGAAACCGTGGATGCACTCGTCGGTCACGACTGTTGTGGGTCCTTCCGTGCCGTGTGGGGTGGTCCGGCACGTCGACCAACGCTACGTCATCCGGACGGCCCCCGGGTCATTGTCGGTAGAGCAGTGCCCGGACCTCGGCCTCGGCGGACGCCAGGCGGTCCGGATCGATGGTCTCCCCGTGGTCGTACGCATCGAGCAGACGGGGGTCGATGTAGCTCTGTCGGCACACCGTCGGGGTGTTGCCGAGCTCGTCGCTCGCGGCCTTCACCGCGTGCGACACGGCCTTCTTCCGCTTGGCCTGGGATGACTGCGGCCCGGTCTTCGCCAGGTCGACCGCCGCCGCGACCGTCCCGTGCAGGGTCCGGAAGTCCTTCGCGGTGAACTCGTCGCCGGCACGTTCCTTGACGTAGGCGTTGATGTCCTCGGCGGAGAGCGGCTCCCATTCCGCCCCACGGCGCTCGCGGAACGACAGCAGACGCGCATTGGGTCCGCGACGCTTCATGCCGGCGATGACCCGCGCCAGGTCGTGGTCGTGGATCGACGACGACCACTCCTGCCCGCTCTTGCCGGGGAAGTCGAGTTCGATGTCGTCACCGGACACGTGGGCGTGCGCGCAGAGCAGCGTGGACAGCCCGCGGCTGCCGTGCTCGGTGGCGTACCGCTCGGACCCGACCCGGAGCGACCCCTGATCGAGCATCCGGAAGGCTGCGGCCAGCGCGCGCCGGCGGTCCGGTTCCGGCCGGCGGAGGTCCTGTGTGACACCGCGACGGGCGACCGGCAACGACTCCGCCAGCGCGAGCGCGCGGTCGTACTTGATCCGGTCCATCCGTTCACGCCACGACGGGTGGTACATGTACTGGCGACGGCCAGCACCGTCCGTGCCCGTGGCCAGGATGTGGCCGTTCGGGTACGGCGAGATCCAGACGTCGTCCCACGCCGGCGGGATCACGAACTCCTCGAGCCGACGGCGCTCGTCCGGATCGGTCACGGTCTTGCCGTCGGGGTCACGGAACGAGAAACCGCGTCCGGAACGGACGCGGTGGTAGCCGCGACCGGAGGTCGCGGATCTGCGGAGGCGGGTCACGTGCCCGAGCCAACTCCGTGAAGCCTGTGACGGGTCACGGGGCGGACAGGAGGCCCGTGGCCGACCCCGCCCCGTTCCTCCTGTCCGGCGCCCTGTACGGCGCCCTGTACGGCGCGCCAGCGGCCGGGTACGACGAAGCGGGGCCGGACCCGAAGGCCCGACCCCGCTGTCGCAAGGAACCGGAGTTACTTGATGATCTTCTCGACCGTACCGGCGCCGACCGTACGACCACCCTCACGGATGGCGAAGCGGAGGCCCTCTTCCATGGCGATCGGCTGGATCAGCTCGACCGTCATGGCGACGGTGTCACCGGGCATGACCATCTCGGTGCCCTCGGGCAGCGTGATGACGCCGGTGACGTCCGTGGTGCGGAAGTAGAACTGCGGGCGGTAGTTCGCGTAGAACGGGTTGTGACGCCCACCCTCGTCCTTGGTCAGGATGTACGCGTTCGCCTGGAACTCGGTGTGCGGCGTGACCGAACCCGGCTTCACGACGACCTGGCCGCGCTCCACGTCCTCGCGCTTGAGGCCACGGATGAGCAGACCGGTGTTGTCACCGGCGACCGCGGAGTCGAGCAGCTTGCGGAACATCTCGATGCCCGTGACCGTGGTCTTCTGCGTCGCGCGGATGCCGACGATCTCGACCTCGGCGTTCAGGTTGAGCGTGCCACGCTCGACGCGACCGGTGACGACGGTGCCACGACCGGTGATCGTGAAGACGTCCTCGATCGGCATCAGGAACGGCTGGTCGGTGGCGCGCACCGGGTCCGGCACGTGCTCGTCGACCTGGGCCATGAGGTCCTGGACCGACTTGACCCACTTCTCGTCGCCCTCGAGCGCCTTGAGCGCCGAGACCTGCACGACGGGGGCGTCCTCGTCGAACTGCTGCGAGCCGAGGAGCTCGCGGACCTCGAGCTCGACGAGCTCCAGGATCTCCTCGTCGTCCACCATGTCGGACTTGTTCAGTGCGACGACGATGTAGGGGACGCCGACCTGGCGGGCGAGCAGGACGTGCTCACGCGTCTGGGGCATCGGGCCGTCGGTGGCGGCGACCACGAGGATCGCGCCGTCCATCTGTGCCGCACCCGTGATCATGTTCTTCACGTAGTCGGCGTGACCGGGGGCGTCGACGTGCGCGTAGTGACGCTTCTCGGTCTGGTACTCGACGTGCGAGATGTTGATCGTGATGCCGCGCTGGCGCTCCTCGGGAGCGTTGTCGATCTGCGCGAAGTCGCGGGCCTCGTTGAGGTCCGGGTACTGGTCGTGCAGAACCTTGGTGATCGCCGCCGTGAGCGTGGTCTTGCCGTGGTCGACGTGACCGATGGTTCCGATGTTGACGTGCGGCTTGGTGCGCTCGAACTTGGCCTTGGCCACTGTGGGTCCTCCTCAGGACTCGGAAGCGTCACCCCCGGCCGGCCCTGGATGGGCTCGGAACCGGAGGTGCGCGGTGTGTGTCTGTACTTTACTTGGTGGCGAGGGGCCCGTCGCCGGGCGCCCCCGCCTGTGGAGAAGCGCTGAGCGCTACTCCCCCGCGTTCTTCGCGATGATCTCCTCGGCGACCTTGGCCGGGACCTGGCTGTAGGTCTCGAAGGTCATCGAGTAGACCGCACGACCAGAGGTCTTCGACCGCAGGTCGCCGACGTAGCCGAACATCTCGGACAGCGGCACGCTCGCGCGGACCACCTTGACGCCCGAGGCGTCCTCCATCGAGGCGATCTGGCCACGACGGGAGTTCAGGTCACCGATGACGTCGCCCATGTACTCCTCAGGAGTACGGACCTCGACGGCCATGATCGGCTCGAGGATCGCCGGACCGGCCTTGCGAGCCGCTTCCTTGTAGGCGATCGAGCCGGCGATCTTGAACGCCATCTCGGACGAGTCGACGTCGTGCGCCGCGCCGTCCTTGAGGATGGCCTTCACGCCGACGGTCGGGTAGCCCGCGAGGATGCCGACCTGCATGGCGTCCTGGATACCGGCGTCGACCGACGGGATGTACTCACGCGGGACACGGCCACCGGAGGTCGCGTTGACGAACTCGTAGACCTTCTCGCTCGTGACCTCCATCGGCTCGAGCGCGATCTGCACCTTCGCGAACTGACCGGAGCCACCGGTCTGCTTCTTGTGGGTGTAGTCGTAGCGCTCGACGATCTTGGTGAGCGTCTCGCGGTAGGCCACCTGGGGCTTGCCGACGCTCGCCTCGACGTGGAACTCGCGCTTCATGCGGTCGACGAGGATGTCGAGGTGGAGCTCGCCCATGCCCTTGATCGTCGTCTGACCGGTCTCGGCGTTGAGCTCGACGCGGAACGTCGGGTCCTCTTCGGCGAGCTTCTGGATGGCCGTGGAGAGCTTCTCCTGGTCAGCCTTCGTGTTCGGCTCGATGGCGACCTCGATGACCGGCTCCGGGAACGTCATCGACTCGAGGACGACCTGGTTGGTCGGGTCGCACAGGGTGTCACCGGTGGTGGTGTCCTTGAGGCCGATGACCGCGTAGATGTGGCCAGCGGTCACGTTGGCGACCGGGTTCTCCTTGTTGGAGTGCATCTGGAAGATCTTGCCGATGCGCTCCTTCTTGCCCTTGGTCGAGTTGATGACCTGGGCACCGGACTCGATCGAGCCGGAGTAGACGCGCACGTAGGTCAGACGACCGAAGAAGGGGTGCACCGCGACCTTGAACGCGAGCGCCGAGAACGGCTCGGTCGCGTCGGGCTTGCGGATGATCTCCTTCTCCTCGTCCTTGACGTCGTGGCCGATCATCGGCGGCACGTCGAGCGGGGACGGGAGGTAGTCGATGACGGCGTCGAGCATCGGCTGGACACCACGGTTCTTGAACGCGGAACCGCAGAGGACCGGGTAGAGCGTGCTGCTCACCGTGAGGGCACGGATCGCTGCCTTGATCTCGGCGACCGAGAAGTCGGTGTCGCCCTCGAGGTAGCGCTCCATGAGGACGTCGTCCGCCTCGGCCACGCGCTCGATGAGCTTCTCGCGGTACTCGGCGGCACGGTCCTGCAGGTCGGCCGGGATCTCTTCGATTTCGTACTTCGCGCCCATCGCGACGTCACCCTTGGCGTCGCCGCGCCAGGTGAGTGCACGCATCTGGACGAGGTCGACGACGCCTTCGAACGAGCTCTCGGAACCGATCGGCAGCTGGAGCACGAGGGGCTCCGCGCCGAGGCGGTTCACGATGGTGTCGACGGTGTAGTAGAAGTCGGCGCCCAGCTTGTCCATCTTGTTGACGAAGCAGATGCGCGGGACTTCGTACTTGTCGGCCTGACGCCAGACGGTCTCGGACTGGGGCTCGACGCCCTCTTTCCCGTCGAACACGGCGACGGCACCGTCGAGGACGCGGAGCGAACGCTCCACCTCGACCGTGAAGTCCACGTGACCGGGGGTGTCGATGATGTTGATCTGGTTGTTGTCCCAGAAGCAGGTCGTCGCGGCCGACGTGATCGTGATGCCGCGCTCCTGCTCCTGCGCCATCCAGTCCATCGTGGCAGCGCCGTCGTGGACCTCACCGATCTTGTGCGTGATGCCCGTGTAGAACAGGATGCGCTCGGTCGTCGTGGTCTTGCCGGCATCGATGTGCGCCATGATGCCGATGTTGCGGACCTTGTTCAGGTCGGTGAGCACGTCCTGTGCCACAGGGTTCCTCCGGAAGAGTTGTAGGAGAGGTTGGCGGCCGTCCGGGCGCCGGGGTTCTTGACCACCGGCGCCCGGACGGTGCCGGGACTACCAGCGGTAGTGGGCGAAGGCCTTGTTCGACTCGGCCATCTTGTGCGTGTCCTCGCGGCGCTTGACCGCGGCACCGAGGCCGTTGGACGCGTCGAGGATCTCGTTCATGAGACGCTCGGTCATCGTCTTCTCGCGACGGGCCTTGGCGTACGAGGTGAGCCAACGGAGCGCGAGGGTGTTCGCGCGGTGCGGCTTGACCTCGACCGGGACCTGGTAGGTCGAGCCACCGACACGGCGGCTGCGGACCTCGAGGGTCGGACGGACGTTGTCGAGCGCCTTCTTCAGCGTCACGACGGCGTCCTGCTGGTTCTTGGCGGAAACGCCCTCGAGTGCACCGTAGACGATGCGCTCAGCGAGGCCCTTCTTGCCGTCGAGCAGGATCTTGTTGACGAGCTGGCTGACGATCGGCGCACCGTAGACCGGGTCGGCGACGACGGGACGCTTGGGAGCGGGACCCTTACGAGGCATCTAACTCAACCCTTCTTCGCACCGTAGCGGCTGCGAGCCTGCTTACGGTTCTTGACTGCCTGGGTGTCCAGGGCGCCACGGATGATCTTGTACCGCACACCCGGGAGGTCCTTCACACGACCGCCGCGGACGAGCACCATCGAGTGCTCCTGGAGGTTGTGGCCCTCACCGGGGATGTAGGCCGTGACCTCGGTGCCGTTCGAGAGCTTGACACGAGCGACCTTGCGCAGTGCCGAGTTCGGCTTCTTGGGGGTGGTGGTGTAGACGCGGGTGCACACACCACGCTGCTGGGGGTTCGCCTTCAGGGCGGGCGCCTTGGTCTTGGTGACCTTCGGCGTACGACCCTTGCGAACCAGCTGCTGAATAGTAGGCAACTGTTCTCCTGGTTCTTCGCTCGTGCTCTCTGGCCGGCGCGTTCCGCCGGCTTCCTCGTCCCACGCTGATCACCGCCGGACGGCGGGTGTTCGAGTGGGGGACGGAGTGGTCCGGCTGGGCGATCCCGCTCGCCGGACTTTTCGGGCGCGCCCGAGGGCGCACACCCGGTAGAGACTACCCGCGGAACGGGACGAAATCAATCCGGGTCACCCCGGGAACCGACACCGTCATGAGCCGGTGTCGGACGAGCCGTTGCCCACCGCCGAGCGGAACGTCGCACCGTCGCTCGAGAAGCCGGTGACGTACCCGCTCGCGTTGACGTTGAGCGGCCCCGCGGACGCCGTTCCGGTGCCGGCGGCACCCGAGATGTCCGCCGTGTACTTCGCCCGCCCGAACGTGGTCGTCGTGATCAACCAGCCGTTCGTCGTCCAGCTGCCGACCCGGACCGTCGGCCGCGTCTCGAGCGTCCACTTCTGGTTCGTGTAGGTGTACGCGGGGTTCTGGCCGTACGCGTAGAAGCTGCAGCCGGCCGGCGCGGCGTCGGTGGAGGCGATGCAGCCGTCCACCCAGTCGTCCACCGCTCGCTTGGCGGCCTGCTGCCCCGCGGTCGTGAGGGTGGTCGTCATCTGCACCGGGGTCGACGTCGTCCGGCCGAACCCGCTGACGTCCGCCGATCCACCACGTGCCGTGGTCCACTTGCCGCCGTCGAAGGCGACGTCGTAGGTACCGGGCAGCGCGCGGAGGCTCACCGTGCCGTCCTTCGCGGTCCGCACGTTCCGGCCTGCGACCGTGACCGACGCACCGGAGGGTCCGCGCACGGCGACGTCGACCGAGCCGAGCTCGGGGGCCTGGAGCTCCCAGACCGGGAACACACCCCAGTCGGTCCCGGTCTTGTCGAGCGTGAAGGTCGCGGCGACGTCCTGGCCACCCTGGCGCAGGTACGCCCGGACGGTCGCGGTGTCGCCGTCCGTCCGCGTCGCGGCGACGCGGTACCCGGTGACCTTGTCCGATGCCTTCGCGTAGGCGGCGTCACCGAGCAGCACGTCGGACTTCCCACGTTCGATGCCCGCGTCGTCGAGGGCGTCGGCCACGCGTCCGGCCGTCAGGTCGTCGAGGAACGCCCGCACGGGGCGGTCGGCCGAGTGCGAGGCGGAACCGACCGAGTACCCGACGACCCCGGCGACGAGCAGCAGGACGACGGCGGTGCCACCCGAGATGATCCCGATGAGCTGCCCGCGGCGGAGCTTCCGGCGGGGACGCTGCGGCACCGGCCCGGGCGCTCCGGCGAAGCCGGCGCCGGGACCGAGCGCAGGACCAGGGCCGACCGTCTGGCCGGCTGCGGCGAAGGTGCCGTCGGTGCCACGGATCGAGGCCACCGGCGGGACGGCACCCCAGCCGCCCTGCTGGTCCGGATCCTGCGCGTGCTGGTCGCTCATCGTTCCCCCGTTTGGTGTGCGTCGTGCTGTCCGAAGACTACCGCTCGGCGGGTCCCTCGCCCGCGTTCGTCCGGTTGTGCCCGGAGAGTCCGCCCGACCCGTCCGCGCCGCTGGTCGCGTGCGTCCCGTCGGTCGCGACCGAGCCGCCCGCGGTCCGCGCCTGGTGGCGAGCCGTCGCGATCCCGCCGAGCACCGACAGGAGCGCCACCACGACGGAACCGACCACGAACGGGCCGAGGGCGTACCCCGCGGGGAAGACGAGGAGCTCGGTCGCGTCCGAGCGGACGAGTGCGTAGCCCACGGCTCCGACGCCGAGCATGACCAGGTAGACGGTCGCCGCCGCGACGAGGGCGGTCACCCCGGGGTTACCGTCGCGGACACCCGCCGCGGTCGCCAGGAAGACGACCACCGCGCCGCCGACCACCATCGCGGGCCCGAGGTACGGGGTGGCGTCGGGCTGCGAGATGACCTCGACGTCGGCGAGCAGCGCTTCGAAGCCCGTGACGGCGATCACGAGCGCGATGAAGAGGATCGACGTCATCGTCGCGATCAGCCACCGGGACATGGGCCGATCGTATCGCCGACCGGCTGGTCAGCGAGCGGGTTCGGCGTGGTCCGTGTCGTCGGCGTGCGCACGGTCGGACTGCTCCTGCGCTGCGGCGACCAGGGCGAGCGCGATGGTCGCCGTGATGATCGGGACGGTCTCCGTCATCGGGGCGGGCGCCTCCGGCACCGTCGCGGGCACGAGATCCGACGTCGTCGGGCGGGTCGGGTCCGTCGCGACCGTCGCGTCCGCCAGGTCGACCCGCTGGAGGCCCGTGGTCGCGTCCGTCTCGCCGGCCCCCTCCGGCTCGTGGTCGCGCAGCGCCGGCCCGATGACCGGCAGGACCCCGGTCGTGGCCGGCGGCTCCGCGCGCAGGACCGGCGGCTCGGCCGCAGCGGACCCGTCGCGCTTCGCCGCGCGACGCGCACGGACCATCTTCACCAGGACGACGACGGCGACGATCGCCCAGATGCCGTTGACGATCGTCGAGGGGACGGCGTGGTGGGCGGCGACGTTGACGGCCACCGCGAGGCCGCCGATCAGGTTGAGCAACTGGTAGAGCGGACCGTTCGGGATCCTGCCCGTGGAGAACAAGATGTAACCAGCGAGGACGGTTACTGCCCCGAACCAACCGAGGAACTCCACGATTCCGACCAACACGCGCGACTCCGGGCACGACGAGGAACGGCCGATTCGAGCCGACCGTTCGAGAGGGGATGAGCAGCCGCGGACACGGCGCCGTGAGCATCGTAATCTCCGCGACGGGCGTCGCGGAAGTGATGTCGGCGTGGCGCGGCCGACACCGGTCCGTGCGGGTCGGATCAGCCCGCCGCGGTGCCGCCTGCGTCCGTCGTCACGTCCTTCGAGCGGAAGCGTCCGATCGACCAGAGCTGGCGGAGTGCGACCGCCACGGTGTTCGGTTCGAGCACCTCGCCCTGTTTCGTCGCGCCGACGGGTACCGGCACCTCGGCGAACCGCAGGATCGTCGGTCTCGCCCGGTCCGCGTCCTGCACCTCGACGGAGCGGATCGCGGCGGCGCCGATGTCGACGCCGACGATGCTCTTCGACATGGGCGGTCCTTCCCCGTGACCGTCTTCGGGTCGGTCTGGTGGCGCAGCGCGTGACGAGGCGTCAGGCGAGTCCGAGGAGGCGCAGGTAGCCATCCCAGGCGGGCGCACCGACGGCGATGCCGAGCCAGGCACCCGCGAGCATCCAGGGGCCGAACGGGATCCCGCTCCGGCGGCCCGCCCGGCGCACGGCCAGGAGGACGACTGCGAAGGTACCGCCGAGCAGGAACGCGGCGGAAGAACCCACTGCGAGGGGTCCCCATCCGAGGTACGCCAGCACGAGACCGAGCACGCCGGCGAGCTTCACGTCCCCGAGTCCCATCCCGCCGAGGACCGCCAGCGCGAGCAAGAGGTAGACACCGCCGAGGACGACGAGACCGACGATCCCGCGGACCGCGGCGCCCCAGTCCCCGGACACCGCCGATGCCACGAGCAGGAGCACGGGCAACACGATGTACGCCGGCAGCACGATCCGGTTCGGCAGGGTGTGGGTGTCGAGGTCGATGAGCGTCAACGAGATGCTGATCGCCATCAGGTACAGGAGCGCGACGAGCAGGGTCGCCGCGTGGATCGTTCCGGGAACACCGTCCGGTGCCGCCGACGTCGACCACGGTGCGAGGACCGAGAGCACGGTCACCGCGACGAACAGGAGGCCCGTGGCGGCCTCGACGAGCGGGTACCGAGCCGAGACGGGCGCGTCGCAGTCACGGCACCGGGCACGCAGGAGGAGCCAGGACACCACCGGCACGTTGTCGCGCCCCCGGATCTCGTGGCCGCAGCCGGGGCAGGAGCTGGCCGGGGCGACGACCGACAGCCGGGCGGGGATGCGGTGCACGACGACGTTCAGGAACGACCCGATCGCGAGACCGAGCAGACCGACCAACGCGGTGACGAGGGGCAGCGCCGAGGTGGACACGGTGCCGGTCACCTCCCCGTCGGGGTGCCGTCGGTGCGGTCTCGCTGCGGTCGTTCGGGTGCACATGACGACCAGCCTCACGGACCGCGGACCGCTCCGTGGCCTCCGACCGGCAGTCGGTGGAGGACATCGGCGCGATGCCGCCTGTGGAGGAACACCGCGACGAACGACACCAGGTCGACACGGGCCGGACAGCGCGAGGCAGCGGAATCCCTCTCGACGCGCGCCCCCGCCCGGGCACATGATGAGACATGGACATCACGAGCGTGACCGTGGGGCTGCCCGTCACCGACATCGAGGCGTCCTGCCTCTGGTACGGCGCGGTCTTCGAGCGCACCGAGCCGGACCTCGAACCCGAGGACGGCGTCGCCGAGTACGAGGTCGGCGGCATCTGGATCCAGCTCTACGTCGACGAACAGGCCGAGGAGAACCCGGTCAGCGTCCGCTTCGGCGTCGACGACGTCGCCGCGCAGCACGCACGCATCGGCGCGCTCGGCATCGACATCGGCCCCGTCGAGTGCGTCGACGGCGCGGTCGACTGGTTCGACGTCCGCGACCCCGACGGCAACGTGCTGAGCCTGTTCTCGCTGGTCGACGAGACCGGTCGCGGCTCCGGCCGCGACAACGGCGCGGGCCGCGCGCTCTAGCCGCGACCCCACGGCGGACGGGAGGCCCGTGGCGGCCGGGCACCGTGCCTCCAGGCCGTCACGTGGTGACGACACGACGAAGGCCCCGCCTCCTTGCGGAGACGGGGCCTTCGTGGGATCACATCAGGCTCAGTTGTACGTGCCCGGCGTGAAGTCGTCCGACGAGAAGCTGTCGAAGTCGACGAAGCTCAGGTCGGCGTCCGAGAACGACGAGTCGTCAGCGAAGATGCGGTTGGGGTACCGCTCCGCCTTCGCCTCTTCGGTCGCGTTCACGTCCACGTCACGGTACCGGCTGAGGCCCGTCCCGGCAGGGATGAGCTTACCGATGATGACGTTCTCCTTGAGGCCGACGAGGTGGTCCTGCTTGCCCTCCATGGCCGCCTGCGTGAGCACGCGGGTGGTCTCCTGGAAGGAAGCGGCGGACAGCCACGACTCGGTCGCGAGGGACGCCTTCGTGATGCCCATGACCTCCTGGCGAGCCGAGGCGGTCTTGCGACCCTCCTGCAGCGCCGCACGGTTCAGCGCGTTGTAGCGCGACCGGTCGACGAGCTCACCCGGCAGCAGGTCGGTGTCGCCGTGGTCGACGACGGTGACCTTGCGGAGCATCTGGCGGACGATGACCTCGATGTGCTTGTCGTGGATCGGCACACCCTGCGAGCCGTAGACGTCCTGCACACCGTTGACCAGGTGCTTCTGGACCTCTCGGACACCCTTGACCCGGAGGACTTCCTTCGGGTCGACGGTGCCGGCGATGAACTGCTCGCCGAGCTCGACGTGCTGGTTGTCCTCGATGAGGAGCGTCGCACGCTTGAGCACCGGGTAGATGAACGGCTCGTCGCCGTTGTCCGGCGTCAGGATGATCCGACGGCCCTTGTCCGTGTCCTCGACGACGACGCGGCCGGGGGCCTCGGCGATCGGGGACGCACCCTTGGGCGTACGGGCCTCGAAGAGCTCCGTGACACGCGGCAGACCCTGGGTGATGTCGTCGGCCGAGGCCGAACCACCCGTGTGGAAGGTACGCATCGTCAGCTGGGTACCGGGCTCACCGATGGACTGCGCGGCGATGATGCCGACTGCCTCACCGATGTCGACCAGGTTGCCAGTGGCGAGCGAACGGCCGTAGCACTTCGCGCAGACACCGACGGCCGACTCGCAGGTCAGGACCGAGCGCACCTTGATGCTCTCGACACCGGCTGCCAGCAGCTTCTCGAGGAGCACGTCACCGACGTCCTCACCGGCCTCTGCAACGACCGTGCCCTTGGCGTCCACGGCCTCGGTGGCCAGGGTGCGGGAGTACACGGTGTTCTCGACGCGCGGGTCGCGGACGAGCTTGCCGTCGGCGTCCACGGTCGCGATCGGCAGCTCGAGGCCACGCGTCGTACCGCAGTCGTCCTCGCGGATGATGACGTCCTGGGAGACGTCGACGAGACGACGGGTCAGGTAGCCGGAGTCGGCCGTACGGAGCGCCGTGTCGGCCAGACCCTTGCGAGCACCGTGCGTGGCGATGAAGTACTCCGCCACGGTCAGGCCCTCGCGGTACGAGTTGATGATCGGGCGGGCGATGATCTCGCCCTTCGGGTTGTTCACCAGACCACGCATACCGGCGATGTTGCGGACCTGCAGCCAGTTACCACGAGCACCGGACGACACCATGCGGTTGATCGTGTTGTCGACGGGGAAGTTGTCCCGCATCTCCTGTGCGATCTCGTTGGTGGCCTCGGTCCAGATCTTGATCAGGTCGGCGCGACGCTCGGAGTCGGTGATCAGACCCTTGTCGAACTCGCCCTGCACCTTGGCGGCCTGGATCTCGTAGCCCGCGATGATCTCCTTCTTGCGAGGAGGCGTCACGACGTCCGACAGGGCGACGGTCACACCGGAGCGGGTGCCCCAGTAGAAGCCGGCGTCCTTGATCCGGTCCAGCGCAGCGGCCGTCTCGGTCTTGGAGTAGCGCTCGGCGAGGTCGTTGACGATCGCGGAGAGCACGCCCTTGTCGGTGACCTTCTGGACGAACGGGTAGTTCGCCGGCAGGGTCTCGTTGAAGAGCGCACGGCCCAGGGTCGTCTCGAGCAGCAGCGTGTCGCCCTGCTCGTAGCCCTCGGGGGCTTCACCCTCGGCGAAGTGGACACCCGTCATGCGGATCTTCACCATCGCGTTGAGGTGCAGCGTGTGCTGGTCGTTCGCCAGGATCGCCTCGGCCACCGACGAGAACGCACGGCCCTCGCCCACGGCGCCCTCGCGGACGGTCGTGAGGTGGTGCAGACCGATGATCATGTCCTGTGCGGGCAGGGTCACCGGGCGGCCGTCGGACGGCTTCAGGATGTTGTTCGAGGCGAGCATCAGGATGCGTGCCTCGGCCTGGGCCTCGACCGACAGCGGCAGGTGCACGGCCATCTGGTCACCGTCGAAGTCCGCGTTGAACGCAGCACAGACGAGCGGGTGGAGCTGGATGGCCTTGCCCTCGACGAGCTGCGGCTCGAACGCCTGGATGCCCAGACGGTGCAGCGTCGGCGCACGGTTCAGCAGGACGGGGCGCTCGCGGATGATCTCCTCGAGCACGTCCCACACCTGCGGACGCGAACGCTCGACCATGCGCTTGGCCGACTTGATGTTCTGCGCGTGCGACAGGTCGATCAGGCGCTTGATGACGAACGGCTTGAAGAGCTCGAGCGCCATCTGCTTGGGCAGACCGCACTGGTGCAGCTTCAGCTGCGGGCCGACGATGATGACCGAACGGCCCGAGTAGTCGACACGCTTGCCGAGCAGGTTCTGGCGGAAACGACCCTGCTTGCCCTTGAGCATGTCGCTCAGGGACTTCAGGGCGCGGTTGCCGGTACCCGTGACCGGACGTCCACGACGACCGTTGTCGAACAGCGCGTCGACGGCTTCCTGCAGCATGCGCTTCTCGTTGTTCACGATGATCTCGGGAGCACCGAGGTCGAGCAGGCGGCGGAGACGGTTGTTGCGGTTGATCACACGACGGTAGAGGTCGTTGAGGTCCGACGTGGCGAACCGGCCACCGTCGAGCTGCACCATCGGGCGCAGCTCCGGCGGGATGACCGGCACGACGCCGAGCACCATCGCCGCCGGCGAGTTGCCGGTGGCGAGGAAGGAGCTGACGACGCGCAGACGCTTGATCGCACGGATCTTCTTCTGGCCCTTGCCCTCGGCGATCTGCAGACGCAGCGCCTCGGCCTCGGCGGCCAGGTCGAACGCCTCGAGCCGGAGCTTGATCGCCTCGGCGCCCATGTAGGCGTCGAAGTAGATCCCGAACCGGTCCTGGAGCTCGTGGAAGACGGCGTCCTCGGGCTTGAGGTCGCCCACCTTGAGGTTGCGGAAGTCCTCCCACACACGCTCGAGACGGGTGATGTCCTCGTCGAACGACTTGCGGACCTGGGACATCTCCTTCTCGGCGGTGTCCTTGGTGCGGCGCTTGACGTCGGCCTTCGCACCCTCTTCCTCAAGGGCTGCGAGGTCGTCCTCGAGCTTCTTGAGGCGGTCGGCGATGATCGAGTCGCGCTGGCCCTCGAGGGTCTTGATCTCGAGACGCATCTCGTTCTCGAGACCCGGCATGTCCGCGTGACGGCCCTCTTCATCGATGTCGATGATCATGTACGCCGCGAAGTAGATGACCTTCTCGAGGTCCTTCGGCGCCATGTCGAGGAGGTACCCGAGGCGCGACGGGACGCCCTTGAAGTACCAGATGTGCGTGACGGGGGCAGCGAGCTCGATGTGGCCCATGCGCTCACGACGGACCGAGGACTTGGTGACCTCGACGCCGCAGCGCTCGCAGACGATGCCCTTGAACCGGACACGCTTGTACTTGCCACAGGCGCACTCCCAGTCGCGGGAAGGACCGAAGATCTGCTCGCCGAACAGACCGTCCTTCTCGGGCTTCAGGGTGCGGTAGTTGATGGTCTCCGGCTTCTTGACCTCGCCGTACGACCACTGACGGATGTCCTCGGCGGTTGCGAGGCCGATCCGAATGGCGTCAAAGGAAGTTGCTTCGAGCAATGTTCTTCTCTCTTGCTGATTCAGGCTTCGATGTACGGGCGGGATCAGATGTCGTCGACGGAGGACGACTCGAACCGCGAGGAGATGTTGATGCCCAGCTCCTCCGCAGCGCGGAAGACCTCGTCATCGTTGTCGCGCAGGCTGACCGCCTGGCCGTCGGCCGAGAGGACCTCGACGTTCAGGCAGAGCGACTGCATCTCCTTCATGAGGACCTTGAAGGACTCGGGGATACCGGGCTCCTGGATGTTCTCGCCCTTGACGATCGCCTCGTAGACCTTCACGCGGCCGAGGATGTCGTCGGACTTGATCGTCAGGAGCTCCTGGAGGGCGTAGGCGGCGCCGTACGCTTCGAGCGCCCACACCTCCATCTCACCGAATCGCTGTCCACCGAACTGCGCCTTACCACCCAGCGGCTGCTGCGTGATCATCGAGTACGGACCGGTCGAACGCGCGTGGATCTTGTCGTCGACCAGGTGGTGCAGCTTGAGGATGTACATGTAGCCGACCGAGACGGGCTCCGGGAACGGCTCGCCGGAGCGGCCGTCGAAGAGCTGCGCCTTGCCGGACGAGCCGATCAGGCGCTCGCCGTCGCGGTTCGGGAGGGTCGAGTCGAGGAGGCCCTCGATCTCGCGCTCGTACGCACCGTCGAACACCGGGGTGGCGACCTTGGTGCCGGGCTCGGCGCTGTGCGCTGCCTCCGGCAGGTTCTCGGCCCACTCCTGGATGCCCTCGACGTTCCAGCCCTGCTTGGCGAGCCACCCGAGGTGGATCTCGAGCACCTGACCGAAGTTCATGCGGCCGGGGACGCCGAGCGGGTTGAGGACGATGTCGACGGGGGTGCCGTCGGCGAGGAACGGCATGTCCTCGACCGGGAGGATGGTCGAGATGACGCCCTTGTTGCCGTGACGACCGGCGAGCTTGTCACCCGCGGTGATCTTGCGCTTCTGGGCGATGTAGACGACCACGCGCTGGTTGACGCCCGAGCCGAGCTCGTCGTCACCGTCCTGCGAGTCGAACACCTTGACGCCGATGATCGTGCCCTCTTCACCGTGGGGCACCTTGAGCGAGGTGTCGCGGACTTCGCGCGACTTCTCGTTGAAGATGGCACGGAGCAGACGCTCCTCGGCGCTCAGCTCGGTCTCGCCCTTCGGCGTGACCTTGCCGACGAGGATGTCGCCGGGGCGGACCTCGGCACCGATGCGGATGATGCCGCGCTCGTCGAGGTCGGCCAGCAGGTCCGGGCTGACGTTGGGGAGGTCACGGGTGATCTCCTCCTTGCCGAGCTTGGTGTCGCGGGCGTCGACCTCGTACTCCTCGATGTGGATCGAGGAGAGCGTGTCGTCCTTGATGAGGTTCTGCGACAGGATCATCGCGTCCTCGTAGTTGTAGCCCTCCCACGGCATGAACGCGACGAGGAGGTTCTTGCCGAGCGCGAGCTCGCCGTTCTCCGTCGCGGGACCGTCGGCGATGACCTCGCCCTGCTCGACGCGCTCGCCTGCGGAGACGATGACGCGGTGGTTGTAGCTCGTGCCCTGGTTGGAGCGGTCGAACTTGCGCAGGTAGTAGGTCTGCGTGCCGCCCTCGTCGAGCTGCAGGGTGACGGCGTCGGCCGAGACCTCGGAGACGACACCGGCCTTGTCGGCGGTGACGACGTCGCCGGCGTCGATGGCCGTGTAGCCCTCCATGCCGGTACCGACGAGCGGCGACTCGGAGCGGAGCAGCGGGACGGCCTGACGCTGCATGTTCGCACCCATGAGGGCGCGGTTCGCGTCGTCGTGCTCGAGGAACGGGATGAGCGACGTCGCGACCGACACCATCTGGCGCGGGGAGACGTCCATGTAGTCGACCTCGCCCTTGGCGACGAGTTCGACCTCGCCGCCCTTCTTGCGGACGAGCACCTTGTCGTCGGCGAAGTGGAAGTCGTTCGTCAGCGGGGCGTTGGCCTGCGCGACGACGAAGTCGTCCTCTTCCGAAGCGGTGAGGTAGTCGATGGTCTTCGTGACCTCGCCGTCGACGACGCGACGGTACGGGGTCTCGATGAAGCCGAACGAGTTGATCCGACCGAACGACGCGAGCGAGCCGATCAGGCCGATGTTCGGGCCTTCCGGGGTCTCGATCGGGCACATGCGGCCGTAGTGCGACGGGTGGACGTCGCGGACCTCGACGCCGGCACGCTCACGGGACAGACCACCCGGGCCGAGGGCCGACAGGCGACGCTTGTGCGTCAGACCCGCGAGCGGGTTGTTCTGGTCCATGAACTGCGACAGCTGGGAGGTCCCGAAGAACTCCTTGATCGCGGCGACGACCGGACGCACGTTGATGAGCGTCTGGGGCGTGATCGCCTCGATGTCCTGCGTGGTCATGCGCTCGCGGACGACGCGCTCCATGCGGGACAGACCCGTGCGGACCTGGTTCTGGATGAGCTCGCCGACGGCGCGGATGCGACGGTTGCCGAAGTGGTCGATGTCGTCCACGTCGAGGCGCAGCTGCACCGGCTCGCCGTCACGGGTGCCGTCGATCGTGGTGCGCTCGGCGTGCAGCGACACCAGGTACTTGATCGTCGCGACGATGTCCTTGACGGTGAGCACCGAGTCGGACAGCGGGGCGTCCATGCCGAGCTTGCGGTTGACCTTGTACCGGCCGACCTTCGCCAGGTCGTAGCGCTTCGAGTTGAAGTAGAAGTTGTCGAGGAGCGCACGCGCGGCCTCGGCAGCGACCTGCTCGCCCGGGCGGAGCTTGCGGTAGATGTCCTTGAGCGCCTCTTCCTTCGTGAGGACGGCGTCCTTCTCGAGGGTCGACTCGATCGACGCGAAGCCCTGGAACTCGTCCATGATCTCTTCGCTCGTCAGGCCGAGGGCCTTGAGGAAGACGGTCACGGACTGCTTGCGCTTGCGGTCGATGCGCACGCCCACCTGGTCGCGCTTGTCGATCTCGAACTCGAGCCAGGCACCACGCGACGGGATGATCCGCGCCGAGTAGATGTCCTTGTCGGAGGTCTTCTCCTGCTGGCGCTCGAAGTACACGCCGGGCGAACGGACGAGCTGCGACACGACGACGCGCTCGGTGCCGTTGATGATGAACGTGCCGCGCTCGGTCATGAGCGGGAAGTCGCCCATGAAGACCGTCTGCGTCTTGATCTCACCCGTCATGTGGTTCATGAACTCGGCGTTGACGTACAGCGGAGCGGCGTAGGTCTTGCCGCGCTCCTTGCAGTCGTCGATCGAGTACTTCGGGTCCTCGAGCTCGGGAGCCGTGAACGAGAGCTGCATGGTCTCGCCGAGGTCCTCGATCGGGGAGATCTCCTCGAAGATCTCCTCGAGCCCCGAGTGCAGCGCGAGGTCGGTGCGACCCTGCTCCTGCCCTTCGGCGAGGCGGGCCTTCCAGACGTCGTTGCCGACGAGCCAGTCGAAGCTCTCCGTCTGGAGTGCGAGCAGATCAGGAACCGTGAGGGTGTCCGTGATCTTGGCGAACGAGAGTCGCGAGTGGTTGCGACCGTTCTTGGGGTTGGTGGATGCGTTGGGCGCAGCAGCCAAGGGTGTGACCTCCGGTAGGCCCCGTCGGGCCGACACTGACGAGCAGTGTGTAGGTGAGTGGATTGATCGCTCGGCGAACCCTGAGAGTGCAAGCCCTGCGACCACGCCGACGCGTGCCTGACGCGGAACGTCGGTGCACGTGTGGGATGATCTCCGTGAGCGGTACCCGCCGCCATATACGGGTCCGGCTGCACCAGGGCGAGATGAGTTTCTGTCTCAGAACTCTGCGTCGACCGAAATATGACGACACGGATGCCAGGGAGCGCGAACTGTCATCATAGTTCGCTCCGCGGCGTGCTGTCCAGTCCCGGCTTGACCGGATTCGGCAGTGGCGTGTATAAGCCGCCGGACGCCGCTTCCATTCCCCTGCGCAGGCAGCCGAGACGCATCCGATGTGCAGCCCGGACGCGCCCCCTGCTCAGCCCAGACGCTCGCGATCGACGCGATCCGCGCCTCCCGGCCCGCCCGGCAGTCCGGCCAGCGCACGGAACGCGTCCTCGGGACGCCGCGTGCGGACGAACGTGACCCGCCCCCGGTCGTCAGTGAGCTCGATCCCGAGCCCCGGCGTGAGGATGAGCGCCCGCACGCCGCGACGGATCCGCAGGCCGACCCCGCCGTAGGTGGCCGCGTCCGCCTCCACCAGACGGACGTCGGTGATCCGCCGGCGCGCGATGCGCCGCGGCGGGAGCGGGCGGAAGTGCAGGGTCACGTGCCGCGCGGTGACGGTGAACCCGGCACGGGCGAGGACGAGCAGCAGTCCGAGGGCGACGGCGAGCAGTCCCGGCACCAGGAGCGCGACCTCGGGTGCATCGCCCGGCCAGCCGAGCACGGCGGCGGACAGCCCGGCGCCGGCCACGAACAGCGCGGTGCCGACGACGCGCATCCAGGTCGGCGCCGCCTCGCGGTCGGCGTGGAACGGCCTGGAGGCCCGGATCGCCCGGGTGGGTCGGCTGCCGGACCGGTGGGGGTCCGGGGTGGTGCGGCGTGTGGTGGGCACGCTCATGGTGTCGGCGGTCATGACGGAGGTCTCCTGCGGCGGATCAGCAGTGGTGCACTCGTCATCGGGTGCGGTGCGTTCGACGGCCAGCGCGCGCGGGTGGCCGGAGGGGTGGCGCGCAGCAGCACGCCGACGGCGCGCACGCTCGAGCGGTGGGGGCGCTCACGGGCACGTCGTGGTCACGGTGTCCGGGCGGACGCGTGGGGTGTGGGGCCCACACGCATCGACGCTCGGGCGTCGTGACGACAGGCGTCAACGGTAGGCGACGAGTCTTGGCGTCCGCTGGCCGTCGATGTGCACGCATCCACCTGTCCCGAGTGCGTCACCCGGGGACGACGTCGGGCTGCCGACGGTCAGCGCAGGACGCGGGCGACGGCCTCGGCGCGGGTGCGGACCCCGAGCTTCGCGAAGACCTGGTTCACGTACGACTTCACGGTGGGCACCGTCAGGAACAGCTCGGCGGCGATCTCGGGGTTCGTCCGGCCGTCGGCGATGCGCTCGAGGACGTCCACTTCGCGCGGGGTGAGGTCCGGGAACCGCGCACCGAGCGCCGGGCCGGGATCGGGCTCCGCAGGCGCAGCAGCAGGGGCACCGGCACCGGCACCACCGACGAGGTGTGCCACGAGCCGCGCTCCCACCGTCGCGTCGAAGGTCGACTGCCCCGCGGCCACCGCACGCACCGCGGCCGCGATCTCCGCCCGCCCGGCGTCCTTCGTCAGGTAGCCACGCGCCCCGGCCCGCATCGCGGTGACGATGGAGTCGTCGTCGGCGTACGTCGTCAGCACCAGCACCGCGACCCCGGGGTGCTCGGCGACGATCCGTGCGGTGGCGGTCGGCCCGTCGACGCCCGGCATCCGCAGGTCCATCAGGACGACGTCGGGTGTGTCCCGGCCGACGGCGGCGATCGCCTCGGCCCCGTCGGCCGCCTGCCCGACCACCCGCAGGTCGGGCACGAGCGACAGCACCGTCACCAGGCCGTCGCGGACGATGGCCTGGTCGTCGACCACGAGCACCCGGATGGTCACGAGCGGTCGTCCTCGGCGACGACCGCCGCGTCCGCGTCGTCCGCAGTGTCCGCCTCGCGCGTGCCGTCGACGGGCAGGTGCATGGCGACGACGAACTCGTCGTCGGAACGCTCGGCCTCGACCGTGGCCTCGCTGCCGAGTTCCGCGAACCGCTCGCGCATCCCGAGCAGCCCCTGGCCGCCGCTGGGCAACGGGTTCGCCACGACGACGTCCACGGCGTCGCCGTCCCGGATCACGGACAGGGACACGGGGCGGCCGGGGGCGTGCCTGCGGGCGTTGCTGAGGGCCTCCCGGACGACCTGGACCACGGCGGCACGGTGGGCGTCGTCGAGGACCGCGAGGGTCGCGTCGCCCTGCACCACGGCCTCGCCGCCGAACGAGCGGTGCGCGTCGACGAGGGCCGTCAGGCCCGCCCCGCGGTCTGCGGACGGACTGGAGGCACGGGTCGGCTCCGGCTGGTCGGGCTGCGGTCGGTGGGTCCGGGGCTCGTCGGGAACTGGTCGTCCGGAGTGCGGCTCGTCGCGGAGCGCGTGCACCGCACGCCGCGCCTCGGCCAGACCGTCGGCGGCGAGCGCGCGGGCGTCACCGGCACGGCGGGTGGCCTCGTCGACGCGGCCGGCCTCGAGCAGGGCCTCGACCGCGTCGAGCTGCAGCACCAGGCCGCCGAGCGAGTGGGCGAGGACGTCGTGGATGTCCCGGGACGCCCGCGACCGGTCGGCGAGGAGCCGTGCGCGCTGCTGCTGGCGCTCGGTCTCGCGGGCCTGCGCCGTCGTGAGCCGCGCCTGCCGACGGCTGAACCCGACGAGCACGCCGAGCAGCAGCCCGCCACTCACGCCGAGGACGAACTGCACGGACGTCTGCTCGAGCGTCGCGGTGACGGCGACCACCACGACGGCGGCGAGCGCGGCGACCGCGGCCGTCCAGACCGGCAGGCGGAGGTCGGCACCGAGGACGACGAGCCCGACGATCACCGGCACGACCAGCAGCGAGTCGGTCGGCACCACGGTGAGCGATCCGGCGGCGACCATCACGCCGGCTGCGGCGACGAGGACCCGGGGTGTGCGTGCCCCTTCACGGACGGCCCAGGCGGCGAGCGCAGCGGCCCCGAGGACCCAGACCCACGCGGGGTGGTGGAGCAGGACGCCGTTCCGGACGAACCAGAAGGCGACCACGGCGATGCCCACGCCGTTGAGCAGCCACGAGACGCCGGAGCGGGACCGGACCCCGGCGGGGTCGGTCCGCTCCGGTTCGGTCGGCAGGCTCACCGCACCATCATGCCGCGGCCGGCGGTCGCCGGGCGGTCGGTCCCGCGGGGGATGCGCTGGTCGACGACCAGGGCGCGGGCGGCTCGGTTCAGGGCGAGCACGAGCAGGATCGTGCCGGTCGAGGTGAGCAGGTGCGCACCGAGGTGGCCACCGAGGACGTCGAGGCCGATGCGGGCGGCGATGAGGACGATCCAGAGGCCGGCGCCGAGCCAACCGGTGCGGGACTGCAGGGTCCGGCCCTTGGCGTCCGGCGTCGTGACGGTACGGAAGCGGGTCATGGCCCCCATCGCCAGGCCGACGGCGACGGTGAGCAGGGCCTCGAGTCCGAGGAACACGACGTCGGTGGTGGTGACGGTCGTCGTGGTCTGCGCGAGGACGACCACCCCGACGATCGCCATGACGAGCGGACCCCGCCAGATGCGCGCCGGGTCGAGGGACCGCCAGGTCGCCTGCCGGTACGCCAGGAGGCCGACGAGGGCGAGGCCGATGAGCACGTTCGCGAGGAGCTGGACCGACATGGTGTGCCTTTCGAAGTGGTCCGGCGGGGCCTTCCCGACCGGTGTGATCAGCCTCGTTCCGGGTGTCCCCCGGGCACACCAACCAGGGGTGGGGACGCGGGTGGTGATCGCGGTGGTGTTCCATTGACCGCATGGCTGATGCGTTCGACGGGTTCCGGATCGGTGCGGGGTACTCGGTGGTGGAGCCGGACCGGCACCGGCCGGGGTCCTTCACCCTGGTGGTGGACGGCACCCCCCAGTCGCACGTGGACCTCGAGGACCCGACCCACCTGGCGTTCGAGTACATCCGGCGGATCGGGCACGCGATCGACCTGCTGCCCGACGGCCCGGTCACGGCGCTGCACCTGGGCGCCGGGGCACTGACCCTGCCCCGCTACGTCGCCGTGACGCGTCCGGGTTCGCGGCAGCAGGTCATCGAGCTCGAGCGCGACCTGGTCGAGCACGTGCGCGAGGCCCTGCCGTTCCCCCGCGGCGCCTCGATCCGGGTGCGGTACGGCGACGCCCGCGAGGTCCTCGGCAAGCTGCCCGCCGGCCTGCGCGGCACGGTGGACCTGGCGGTGGTGGACGTGTTCGGCGGTTCGCAGATCCCCGCCCACGTGACGAGCGTCGAGTTCTACCGCGAGGTCGCCGCGTTCCTGTCGCCGACGGGCATCGTCGCGGTGAACGTGGCCGACGGCGCCGGGCTGGCCTTCGCCCGCGGACAGGCGTCGACCCTGCAGTCGGTGCTGCCCTCGGTCGCCGCGGTCGCGGACACCGGGATGCTCAAGGGCCGACGGTTCGGCAACATCGTGCTGCTCGGCTCGCCGACCGACCTGCCGGTGGCGGACATGCCCAGGCGGTACTCGTCGGACCCGATGCCGGCGAAGGTCGTGCACGGTGCGGAGCTCCGCTCGTTCATCGCCGGAGCGCCGATCGTCACCGACCAGACGGCGGTCGCGTCCCCCGAGCCGAACCGGAGCGTGTTCGGGGGCTGACGCCCGCGCGGGGCCTCGCCGGGGACGGACTTCGGGCGTTCGGCCGGTCCGGCTGTCAGGATGGTCTGAACGACCGCGCAGGTGCGCGACCGAGCGATGGGAACCCTGATGACGAACGACGACCGGAACGACCAGGACCGGACGGGCGACGGCCAGGCGCCGAGCTGGGGCGAAGCCCCGCAGCAGCGGCCCGACGCCGACGCCCCGCGGTACGGCGAGCGGGTGGACCCGACGCCGACCTCGACCCCGCAGTACGGCGAGCAGTACGGGCAGGGCCAGCAGCAGTACGGCCAGCCGAACGGCGAGCAGCAGGGTCAGTACGGGCAGCAGCAGTACGGACAGCAGCAGTACGACCAGCCGTCGAGCACGCCGAGCTGGAACGACCAGCAGCGGCACGAGCAGGGCCACGACCAGCAGCCGTACGCCGCCGCGCCGTCGCACTCCGGTGCCCCGGCCTGGCAGAGCTACGACGAGCCGAAGCCCAAGAAGAAGACCCTCGGTGTGGTGGCGTTCGTCCTCGGACTCGCCGCGCTCGTGATCGGCGTCATCGGTGGGTACGTGATGGGGTCGGCGCTCGCCAACAGCGACGCGATCAACAACCTCGTCCCGAGCAGCGGTGCCACCCCGGACCAGCAGGAGCTGCAGCGTCAGCTCATGAACGACCCGGCCGTCATCTCGCAGATCGGTGTCGGTGCGGTGATCGCCGGCGTCGCCGCGATCCTCGGGCTCTGGGCGCTCGTGCAGGGCATCATCGCCGCCGTGACCAAGCGTGGTCGCGGCTGGGGCATCTTCGCGATCGTCCTGGCCGTCGTCGCCACGATCGCGACGCTGGTCACCTACGTCGGCGTGGCCGCTGCCGCCGCGGTGGCCGCCAACTCCTGATCGACCGCTCCGGACGGCCCGTCGTGCTCCGGCACGGCGGGCCGTCGGTCGTTCCGCCGGGCACCCCGGACCGCCGCACCCGCGCAACCTGAGCGCGTCGCACCGACGGCTCCCGGCAGACCGCGGCTACCCTCGAACCGATGTCCCTCCCGCCCGACGACCGCCAGCTGCCCGACCCGTCCGACCGTTCCCGTGAACCGCGCCACGCGGCTCCCGTGACGGCCGGGGTCAGCCCGGGCAGCACCTTCGCGCCCATCAGCCTGCGACCCGCGGTCGACGTCGACGCCGTGCACCAGCGGCTCCGCGACCTCGGCCAGAGCCGCAGCACCGACGCACTCGCCGAACGGGCCGAGCTGCTCCGTCTGCTCGGTCGTCTGGACGAGTCGCTCGTCATCGCGGAAGAGGTGTTCCGTCTCGCGATGTTCACCGGGGAGCGCCAGGACAAGGTCGCCGCACGGATCCGTCGTGCGCACGTCCTGCACGACCTGGGGCGCCACGACCGCGCCGCCAACGAAGCCGCCATGGCCCGCGACACCGCCGCCACCGAGGAGTGGCCGGAACTCGAAGGTGCCGCCGCCGAGATCGAGGGCTGGTCGCTGTTCGAGAACGACCGCTTCGACGAGGCGCGCGCCGCCCTGTCGCGGGCCTACCAGGCCTTCCGCCAGGCGGGGGCGCCGTCGGAGCGCACCGACGCCCTGCGCACCGCGGTCGAGGCCGCGATGCGTGCCGCCATCACGCACCCGGCGGAACCGTCGGACAAGCCCCGGACGGCCCGCGAGGTCGCCGCCCGTCGCGCCGAGGACGACGAACCCGTCACCCGCGTCGCCGAGCCGGTGAAGCAGGTCCCGCCGATCCGCCGTCGCGTGCTCGGTGCGCCCGACGCCGCGCGGACCGAGGCCGACGACATCTGGGGTCGGATCGCGGCCCGGGCAGCGAAGAAGGGCCAGGCCGACCCGCGCGCCGAGCAGTGACCGCGCTCGAGACCGTCCGGCTCCGCGCCGAGGCCCTGATCGCAGAACACCTCGGCGCCGGCACCTGGGCGTTCGGGTTCGACCACGCGA
The DNA here is from genome assembly GCF_001864905.1 of Curtobacterium sp. MCBA15_007. Taxonomy (NCBI): domain Bacteria; kingdom Bacillati; phylum Actinomycetota; class Actinomycetes; order Micrococcales; family Microbacteriaceae; genus Curtobacterium; species Curtobacterium sp. MCBA15_007. Next base: position 408,329 of record NZ_MJGM01000001.1, on the reverse strand, counting down.
AGACCCGTGCCGGCCAGTGCGACTTCGCGCGGAAGCGGATCACCGTGAGCCGTCACCTGGCCACCCGGTTCTCCGACCACGACGTCGAGCAGGTCCTGCTGCACGAGGTCGCCCACGCCCTCGCCGGCGCACGGGCGGCACACGGACCGAAGTGGAAGCGCACGGCCGCGTCGATCGGGTACACCGGCTCCCGCCTGCACGACGGGCCGATCGCCAGCGAGCTCGCACCGTGGATCGGCAGCTGCCCCGCGGGCCACGAGCACTTCCGGTACCGCACCCCCACACGCCCCCTGGCCTGTGCCCGCTGCTCCCGACGGTTCGACGCCCGGAACGTCATCACCTGGCGGCGCCGGACCGCCGACGACGACGCGGCCACGATGGCGTCGACTACCGCATGAGGTGCCCGACGCACGGAGGCGCGCCGGTAACCCGTTAGCCTGGACGGATGCACACGGGGCAGCACATCCGCACGGACGCCGGTTCCTCCTGGTTCTTCGACGCCGGACGGATCGCGCTCGACTTCGCGCACACGGGTGGCTTCGCCGACGACTCCGCCGGACGACGCCCGCGGTCGCAGCTCGGCGAACTGCTCGCGAGCCCGGCCGACCTGGACGAGTGGCTCAGCGAGCACACCGAGCCGATCGACGTCGGCGCCAGCGGCCGCGAGCTGCAGGACGCCCGCGCCCTGCGCGCCGCGATCGCCCGGTTGGCCGTCGCCGCCGCCCCCGCGCCGGCGAGCACGGCCGCCGAGCGCACCGCCGTGGCGGCGGGCCTGCGCGCCGGAGCCGGCCGCACGCGCCCCGCGCCCGACGACATCGACACCGTCAACCTGTTCGCCGCCCTGCCGGACGTGCCCCCGAGCCTCCCCGGTGGCCGACGCCGCGCCGGAGCCAACCGGGTCCGCCTGGCCCAGGCCCTGTCGAGCGTCGCGCGCGACGCCGTCGCGCTCTTCACCGAGGTCGGCTTCGACGACGTCGAGGCCGACGGCCGCCCGACCCGGCTGAGCCGCTGCTCGGCCGAGGACTGCGGCCTGGTGTTCTACGACTCGTCGCGCGGCGGGACCCGGCGCTGGTGCTCGATGCAGCGGTGCGGCAACCGTGCGAAGGTCCGGGCGCACCGCGCCCGCCGGGCAGCGGAGTGAGCAGGCACTGAGCACGGCCTGACCGCTTCCCGTCCGCCTTCGGCGAGCGGTCACGACACCCCGCTCACGACCGCCGAGCGGTCACCAACCGTCGCCCGACGGCCTCGCAGCCGACCGGTTGTGACCAGCCGACGCGACGCAAGCGACGAGCCGCGACCAACCACCGGCCCTCCGCGAGCGGTCACGACACCCCGCTCATCTCTGCCGAGCGGTCACCAACCGTCGCCCGACGGCCTCGCCGCCGACGGATCGCGACCACTCGACGCAACGCAAGCGACGAGTCGCGACCAGCCACCGGCCAGGAGGCGCGTGGCAGCGCCGCCACGGGCCTCCCGTCCGCCTTCCGCGAGCAGCCACCGGCCCTCCGCGAGCGGTCACGACGCCCCGCTCGCCTCTGCCGAGCGGTCACCAGCCGTCGCCCGACGGCCTCGCAGCCGACCGGTCGTGACCAGCCGACGCAACACAAGCGACGAGTCGCGACCAGCCACCGGCCGGGAGGCGCGTGGCAGCGCCGCCACGGGCCTCCCGTCCGCCTTCCGCGAGCGCTCACGACACCCCGCTCGCCTCTGCCGTGTGGTCACCAACCGTCGCTCGACGGCCTCGCAGCCGACGGATCGCGACCGCCCGAGGCACGCTCACGGGCGTGGTGGCCACCGAACGCAGCATCCGCGAAGAAAAAGATTCGGCACACCGAATCCTCTGGCAGGATCGGTGCATGACCGACACTGCCAGCACCCGGCTCGACGAGCGCCCACCCGGCGCCCCGCGTCGTCGTGCAGCCGGCCTCACCCTGCTCGGACCGGCCTTCGTCGCAGCCATCGCCTACGTCGACCCGGGCAACGTCGCCGCCAACCTGACCGCCGGGGCCGAGTACGGCTACCTGCTGCTCTGGGTGCTCGTGGCAGCGAACGCCAGCGCCGTGGTGGTGCAGTACCTGTCCGCCAAGCTCGGGGTGGTGACGGGCAAGTCGCTGCCCGAACACCTGGGCCTGCGGATGCGGCGCGCGCCGCGCCTGCTGTTCTGGGGCCAGGCCGAGATCGTGGCGGCAGCGACCGACATCGCCGAGGTCATCGGCGGCGCGCTGGCCCTCTACCTGCTCTTCGACCTGCCGCTCGTGGTCGGCGGGATCATCACCGGGCTCGTCTCGATGCTGCTGCTGACCCTGCACAGCCGCCGGGGCACGCGCCTGTTCGAGACCGTGGTGACGGCGATGCTCGCGATCCTGACGGTGGGCTTCTGCGCCGGGCTGCTGTTCGCCCGGGTCACACCGGCCGACCTGGTCGCCGGGCTCGTGCCGCGGTTCGAGGGCGCCGGGTCGGTGCTGCTCGCGGCCTCGATGCTCGGCGCGACCGTGATGCCGCACGCCGTGTACCTGCACTCGGCGCTCGCCCGGGACCGTCACGGGGACGTCCCCGCCGGGCCGGAGCGTCGCCGGGTGCTCGTCGCGACCCGGTGGGACGTCGGGCTCGCCCTGATCGTCGCCGGTGGGGTGAACATCGCGATGCTCGTCCTCGCCGCGGCCACCCTGCCGGGCGTCGCGGGCACCGACTCGATCCCCGGGGCGCAGCGGGCCATCGCCGAGAACGTGGGCCCGGTCGTCGGGGTGCTCTTCGCCGTCGGACTGCTGGCGTCCGGACTGGCCTCGACCTCGGTCGGCTGCATGGCCGGAGCGGAGATCATGCAGGGGCTGCTGCACGTGCGGATCCCGCTGGTGGCCCGGCGGGCGATCACCCTGGTGCCCGCGATCGTGCTGCTCGCGCTGCACATCGACGCGACGATGCTGCTCGTCGTCAGCCAGGTGGTGCTGAGCTTCGGGATCGCCTTCGCGATCGTGCCGCTCGTGGTCTACACGTCACGGCGGAGCGTGATGGGCACCGACGTGAACGCCGCGATCACCCGCGTGGTGGCGTGGGTGATCGCGGCGGTCATCGTGGCGCTCAACATCGCGCTGGTGGTGCTCACCCTGACCGGCTGAGGCACACCGGTCAGGGCGCGGCGGTCGTCACGCGACGACCTGGACGTCCTTCCAGAACGCGACGTAGCCCGAGTAGTCCTTGCCGACACGCTCGAACGACGACGGGATCGGCGTCGGGTACGACCACGCGCGGTCCTGCAGCGCCTGGCCGTCCACGTTCACCGTGAAGTACTGGGTGTCGCCCTTCCACGGGCAGTGGTACTGGGTGGGGCTCTCGGTGAAGAGCTCGGTCTTCACGCTCGACGGCGGGAAGTACCAGTTGCCCTCGATCTTGATGAGGTCCTCTTCCGGGGCCTCCGCGATCACCGTGTCGCCGACGACTGCCTTCATGGCGTTGCTCCTTCGCTCGCTGGTTCCGTGACGGGGCGAACGCTACGCGCGCTCCCCCGATTCCCGCAGGACGGGCAGGTCGGGGCCCGCGGCGAGCGCCGCGTGCACGTCGTCCCGGCTCAGGACGGCGGCTCCCTCGGACGCGCTGACCAGGTGCCGCACGGCACGGCGGAGCCCCGTGTACGCCGCGCAGGCCGCAGCGGCCTCGGGCGAGGTGTGGTCGATGCCGACCTCGGTGAGTGCGTCGACGACGGCTCCGGCGGCGAGCAGGTCCTCGACGGCGAAGTCGGGTGCGTCGGCGACGTCGACGGACTCCCCCGCCGCCTCGGCCGCGTCGTCGAGGGTCGCGGTGTGGTGCAGCCCGGCGGCCACGATCGCGACGACGCATCGGTCACCACGTGCGGCCTGGAGGCCCGTCACCCGTTCCGCGACCGCCGCCGCGTTGCCGAGGTGGCCGAGCACGACCTCCGGACCCTCCGGCAGCTGGGCGCTCACGTTCCGGAGCGCGCGCCGCTGCGCGGCGGCGTCGGGGCTCGGCGGCAGGGCGTCGACCCAGACGAGCAGGTGGGTGCCGTGGGCGATGCGTGCCGCGCCTCCGGGACCCCACGCGAACCGGACCTGGTACTTCTCCTGGGTGCGTTCTGCCACGTCCGTCACGATAGCCGCCCGGGCGATGCTGTCCCTCTCCACAGGGTCGCCGTCCGGCCGGGTTCCGCAAGGGTCGGCGACCGTAGGATGCATGGTCATGGAGATCGCCCCCGTGCCCACCCTGACCGGCGACCGTGTGACCCTCGAGCCCCTCGGGCAGGAGCACGCGGAAGACCTGCGGGCGGCGGTCGCGGACGGCGATCTGTGGCGCACCTGGTACACCTCGGTGCCCGCTCCGGCACAGGTCGAGGCCGAGATCGACCGGCGGCTCGCCGAGCACCATGCCGGCCGCATGGTGCCCTTCGCCGTGCGGGACCGCCCGACCGGGCGGGTGGTGGGCGCGACGACCTTCATGAACATCGACACGGGCAACCGTCACGTCGAGATCGGCAGCACGTTCCTGGCGAAGTCCGCCCAGCGCTCGGGGATCAACACCGAGTCGAAGCTGCTCATGCTCTCGCACGCGTTCGAGGCGTGGCAGTGCATCGCGGTCGAGTTCCGCACCCACTGGCACAACCTGCAGTCGCGCGCGGCCATCGCGGGCCTCGGCGCCAAGCAGGACGGCGTGCTCCGGAACCACGCGATCGGCCGAGACGGCACCCTGCGGGACACCGTGGTCTTCTCGGTCATCGCGTCGGAGTGGCCGGCCGTCCGGCTCGGACTGGCCGAGCGGCTCCGCCGGCACGACCGCGCCGAGGGGTCCCGCCGCCGGTCGGCCCGGCACGCCTGATCCCCGCGCCGCGACGGGCGTGATGCCCGCATCGGCGACGCACGGAGCAGCGCCCAGCCCGCGGGCGTAGCGTCACCGGCATGCACGTCGGCCTCCGGATCGTCCTCGACGCGCCGGTCGAGGCCGTGCGCGATGCCCTGCTGTCCCCGTCCGTGATGGTGGCGGTGACGAAGCCCTTCCTGGCGTACCGCTCCCGCGATCCGCAGGGGTTCCCGGAGCGCTGGGAGCCGGGGCACCCGCACCCGATCACCGCGGACGCCTTCGGCCTGGTGCCGAGCGGCGACACGCACGTCGACCTCGACCTGTACGAGATCCAGGGGGTTCCCGTGCAGCGCGACAACGGCGGTGGCACGTCCGGGCTGTTCGGCCGGATGACGATGTCGCACCGGATGGCCGTCCTCCCCGCGCCGGGCGGCCGGACCCTGCTGCTCGACCGCCTGACCTACCGCATGCGACCGGCCGCCCTCGGCCTCGCCCTGTGGCCCGGCATGTGGGTCATCTGGCAGTGGCGGGCGTTCCGGATGCGTGCCCTCGCGCCCACCTGGCGGACCGACGGCGCGTGACGCGACGCGGGTCGGGCCTCCCGTCCACCGCGCAGCGGGCGTAGCCTCGTCCACGTGAGCCAGACGCGCCCCCAGGAGCCGACGACCGACGACCGTGTGCGCAGCACGCTGGCGACGACGGATTGGCGGCGGATGACGTTCGACCTGTACCGCCGTGTCCGCGCGACGCCGGACCCCCAGACGGCGCACGCGCTGTGGCGGGAGACCCGCGACGCGATGTTCGCGGAGCACCCGGCGTCGCCGCTGCTCGACGAGGACGCCCGCGACTTCGAGTCCCTGCCGGTGCCGGACTACGACCCCGCCTGGCGCTTCCAGGTCCGCATCGAGGCCACGGAGCCCGCCGAGTTCGACTTCGAGACCGGCACCGACGGCGTCGTCCACTTCGACCGCCTCGGCCTGGTGCGGGTCCCCGGTGTCGGCACCCTCGACGTCTGGAAGCACGGCGGCTACGCGGGCGGGGTGTTCGTGCCCGTCAAGGACGCCAGCGCCGGCAAGGCCCGCGGCACCTACGGCGGCGGCCGCTACCTGCTCGACACCATCAAGGGCTCGGACCTGGGCGGCGACGACCTCGGGTCGCTCGTGCTCGACTTCAACTTCGCCTACAACCCGTCGTGCGCGTACGACCCGGCGTGGGCGTGCCCGCTCGCCCCTCCGGGCAACACCGTGCCGGTCCCGATCCCCGTCGGCGAGCAGTACGACTTCTAGGGTGGAACGCATGACAGGACTCGTCGCCCTCGACGTCGGCGGCCGCGTGCCCCCGTTCGAGCAGGTCCGATCGCAGATCGCCGCGCAGATCGCCGCCGGGTACCTGGTGGACGGCGAACGGCTGCCGAGCGTGCGGGGGCTGGCGGACGAGCTCGGCCTCGCCGCCGGCACCGTCGCGAAGGCCTACCAGCTGCTCGAGGAAGCCGGGCTCGTGCACACCGCACGGGGCGCCGGCACCCGGGTGGTGCGGCCGGCAGCGGTCCCGGACGCCGTGGCCGAGGCCGCTCGTGCCCTGGCCGGCGCGGCGCGCTCGGCGGGGCTGTCGGCGGACCAGGCCGCGACCGCGTTGCGCGAGGCCTGGCCAGCGTAGGGCTGCGCGGGGCTGGCCCGGCTGGCTGGCGCTTCCGGGCGTACCCGGTCGTTCCGGGCGTACCCGGTCGGGAGTTCCGACCCGCTCCGCCCGATTCGACCAGGCATCACGCGTTCTGGGAAGGAACGCCCGAGCGATCAGCAGCGCTTGTAGACGTACGCGTCGTCCTTCGGGGTCACCAGGTCGCGGTCGCGCAGGATGGTCATGGCCGGACGGCTCTTCAGCGTGCACACCGACCCCCACGAGCGCTTGAGGGTGTCCGAGTACTCCACGTCGATGACCCGCCCGCCGTAGGCCTTCGTGTACGCCGCGCACTCCCGGTACTGCACGCACTCCTCGGCGACGACGAAGTCGAACCCGGTCTGCTTCCGGCCGGACGCCCCGAGCTGCGGTGTGTTCTTCTGCCCGACGGCCAGGCCGTGCCGGTGTCCCTTGGCGACGAGCGACTTCGCGAGCGCCAGGTTGCCGGAACGGGTGAGCCGCTTGCCACTGCGGGTCCAGGAGTCGAGGTTGTCGAACTCGACCGCGTCGAACCCGCGGTCAGCGCAGCGGGCAACGGTCTTCGCGAGCACCTTCGTGATCAGGGCACGCTTGGCCGCCGTCCGGGTGTCGAGGAGCATCTCGTCGGGCCACCCCGGGTCCGCCACCGGCTTGCCCGCGCGGTCGCGGAGGATCGCCGACGGGTAGGACTTCTTCCAGGTGCGGGCGGCCTCGGGCTGCGTCTGGAACCCGTTGACGTAGCAGATGTTGTACTTGCCCTTCGCCGGGCGGTCGGTGCTGTCCCGCTCGACGATCGTGACGCCGGACGGCGGGGTGTAGCCGCCGCCGAGCTGATAGTCCACACGGCCCGAGGTCGGCAGGTTCCGGTAGCTGGCGGCCGCGCTCGTCGTGGCGGCCTCGGCGCAGCCGGCGGTGCCGAGGACGGCCACCAGGGCCATCGCGGTGGTCAACAGGACGGTTCGCATGCGCACCCCGGAATCCTCGCATGCGCGGGGAGAACCACCCGGCCCTCGCTGATCCGGGCATGTGCACGCTATGCTGGTCGTACTCGAGGCGCCGATCGCCTCGTGCGTCGTACGGACGCCCCGAACTCCCGACCACCTGTCTCCGGACTCCGGTCGATGATCGAGCACCTCACGAAGGTGCCCAGGCTTCTCTGCTGCGGCGACTGCGCCAGCCACATCGTTGGCGCGCATCCCGCCCGCGCGCTGCCTCGCAAGTGCGCCCACAGCCGGCTCGCTCCGGCTCGAAAGGTCACCATGACCACCGAAGACATCCGTTTCTCCGACCTCGGCGTCCCCGCGCCGATGGTCTCCGTCCTCGCCGACCAGGGCAAGGACATGGCGTTCCCCATCCAGGCGGACACGCTCCCGGACTCCCTGCAGGGCAAGGACGTCCTGGGCCGCGGCCGCACCGGCTCCGGCAAGACCATCGCGTTCGCGATCCCGCTGGTCGCCCGCCTCGCCGCCAGTGGCCGCAAGCGCCGCGCCGGTCGCCCCCGCGCGCTGGTGCTCGCCCCGACCCGTGAGCTCGCGACGCAGATCGACGTCGCGCTCGCCCCGCTCGCCAAGGCCATGGGCCTCAACACCACGACCATCTTCGGTGGCGTCGGTCAGGGTCGTCAGGTCGACGCCCTGCGCGGCGGCGTCGACGTCGTGGTCGCCTGCCCGGGTCGCCTCGCCGACCTCATGCAGCAGGGCCACGTGAACCTGGGCGACATCGAGGTCACCGTGCTCGACGAGGCCGACCACATGGCCGACATGGGCTTCCTGCCCGGTGTCACCAAGATCATGCAGGCGACCCCCGAGAAGGGACAGCGTCTGCTGTTCTCCGCCACGCTCGACAACGGTGTGGACAAGCTCGTCAAGAAGTTCCTGCACAACCCGGTGATGCACTCCGTCGACGAGGCGAACAGCCCCGTCGAGGCGATGACCCACCACCTGTTCGAGGTCGCCGACGCCGACGCGAAGAAGCACCTCGTGAGCGCCCTCGCCTCGGGCAACGGTCGCCGCATCCTCTTCATGCGCACGAAGCACCACGCCAAGCGCCTCGCCAAGCAGCTCAGCAGCCAGGGGATCCCGGCCGTCGACCTGCAGGGCAACCTGTCGCAGGGCGCCCGTGAGCGCAACCTCGCAAAGTTCTCCTCCGGTGAGGCCCTCGTGCTCGTCGCCACCGACGTCGCCGCCCGTGGCGTGCACGTCGACAACGTCGAGCTCGTCGTCCACGTCGACCCGCCCACCGAGCACAAGGCGTACCTGCACCGCTCGGGTCGCACGGCGCGCGCCGGTTCGTCCGGTGACGTCGTCACGGTGACGATGCCCGCCGAGCGTCGCGACGTCGCGCAGATGATGCGTGCGGCCGCGATCAAGGTCACGCCGCAGCACGTCACCTCGACCTCCGCCGCGGTCACCGCGCTCGTCGGCGAGGTCGCCCCGATCCGCCACGTCGCCGAGGAGCAGCCCACCCAGCAGCGTCAGCCCAAGCAGCGCTCTGCCGAGTCCGCCGGTGACGGTGGCGGTCGTCGCCGTGGTCGCGGCGGTCGGTCGGGAGGCGCGGCGCAGCCCGCACGCTCCGGTTCCGCTGGCGAGTCCGCCGGTTCGGCCGGGGGCCGTCAGGGCCGTCCGGCCCGTGGCGCGCGTTCCGAGGGCGCCGGGCGCTCCGGCGCCGCGGCCGCCGGTTCGACCGGTGGTCGCCGCAGCGGCGGCAACCGCCGCTCCGGCAGCGGTGACGTCGTGCGCGGCGGCTCGTCGGCTGTCTGGTCGTCCGAGGGCGGCTACGCCGCGGGTCGGTCCGGCAACGAGTCGGGCGGCAACCGTCGTGGTGGCTCGCGCCGCGCCTCCCGTCCGGCCGGCGCTGCGGACCGCCACTGAACCACCCGCTCGACCCGCGCGGTCTGAGTCCGTTGGTCTGAGCCCGTCGGTGCCCGCAAGACACCGGTGTTCACGTTTCGCACCCCCGCATCCCGGGGTGTGATCCGCGAACACCGGTGTTTTGCGTGAAGGCGGGGGCGAAACCTTGGCGGGGGCTGGGGGTGGGGTACCCCGGCGGGCGTACGGTCTGCTTCACCGGATGCCGCGCAAGCGGCTGACGGGGAACACGTCCGCTTCTGGAAGGAGTGCCTATGGCTGGCATCGATGACATCAAGAACGCCGCTGAGAAGGCGGCAGGCAAGGTCAAGGAAGCCGTCGGGAACGCGACCGACAACGACCGCCTGAAGGCCGAAGGCCAGACCGACCAGGGCAAGGCCTCGGCGAAGCAGGGCGTCACCGACGTCAAGGACGCCGCGCACGGCGTCGCCGACAGCTTCAAGAACGACAAGCACTGAAGCCGGTTCGCGACCGAGCTGCGAAGCCCCCGGATCCGATCGGATCCGGGGGCTTCGTCGTGCGCGCGGGGCTTCGTCGTGCGCTGGGTACGGCCGCCCCCGTCGGGCTAGTGCAGGGCGCCGACCGACGCGAGACCGGCCCGGAGCAGGGCGCCGCGGCCGCCTTCCATCTCGTCGGCGACGGCGTCGGACGCGGCTTCCATCGGGCTCATCCACGTGAGTTCGAGAGCGTCCTGCCGGGGCTCGCACGTCCCCGTGACCGGGACGACGTAGGCCAGCGAGATCGCGTGCTGCCGCTCGTCGGTGTACACCGAGGCGCCGGGCAGCGGGAAGTACTCGGCCACGGTGAACGGCGCCGGGCTCGAGGGCAGCTGCGGGAACGCCATCGGCCCGAGGTCCTTCTCCAGGTGGCGGAACAGTGCGGTGCGGATCGACTCGCCGAACATCACGCGACCGGACACCAGGGTGCGGGCGATCGAACCGCTCGGGGAGACCCGCAGCAGCACCCCGACCTCGGTCACGACACCGAGGCCGTCGGTGCGGACGGGGACCGCTTCGACGTAGCAGATCGGCAGACGACGGCGGACGTTCGCGAGCTCCTCGTCGGACAGCCAGCCGGAGTCGGGGTCGGGGGTGCGCAGCGAGGACATGCACCGTGTCTACCAGGGACGGCAGCGAGTTCGGCGGAAGGCGCGGGAGTTGGGGATGGTTAGCGTTGTCCACATGATCGATGCGGACCTGGTGCAGTGGACACGGAGTGCCTCGGACCGGCGGGGCACACCCCTGCTCGTCGCGATGCACGGGGTGGGGTCGAACGAGCACGACCTGCTCGGACTCGCCCCCGCGCTGCCGCCCGCGTGGACCGTCGCCTCGCTCCGGGCACCGATGCCGTGGGGGCCCGGCTTCAGCTGGTACCCGCTCGGCACCCCCGGCTCCCCCGCGCCCGAGGCGGTCGACGCCGCGGTCGACGAGGTGCTCGACTGGATCGACTCCGTCGCCGCAGACCACCCGCGGATCGGACTGCTCGGGTTCTCGCAGGGCGGCTCGATGGCGCTCCAGCTCCTGCGGGCACGGCCCGCGGCCTTCGCGTTCGCGGTGTCGCTGTCGGGGTTCGTGGTGCCGGGCGTCACGGATTCGCGTGACGAGGCCGTCTCGGCTGTGCGGCCGAGGGTCTTCCTGGGGCACGGCGACCTCGACCCGGTGATCCCGCCCGAGGCCACCGTTCGGACACAGGCGTGGGCCGCGGCGCACACCGACGTGACCGACCGGACCTACGCGGGCCTGCCGCACGCGGTGTCGACGGCGGAGCTCGCGGACGTGGCGGCCTTCGTCGACGCCGGGTAGGCGCTGCGCGCGCTTCGTGAGCACGAATGGTCGGGTCCGACGCGCGGACCCGACCACAGCTGCTCACGATGTGCAGGCAGACAGGAGGCCCGGTGCCAGCTGGCACCGGGCCTCCTGTCCGTCGTGGGTGACGTCCGTCAGTCGGCGAGGATCTGGAGCAGGTCCTTGCGGAGCTGGTCCACCTTGGCCGTGGCCGCCTTGGCCTGTTCCTCGGTCGCGGTGCTGCGGTACATGTGCAGGACGCCCATGGTCTTCCGGAGCGCCTCGAAGAACTCGCGCTGGGCGTCCGGGATGCCAGGGGCCCCGTCGAGTGCCGCGGCGATCTCGTCGGCCTTGGCCTCGGTCTCGGCCTTGCCGGCGTCGGTGAGTTCGAAGAGCGTCTTGCGACCGTCGCCGGACGAGACCACGAGGTCTTCGTCGACGAGCTGCTGGAGCGTCGGGTAGACCGAGCCGGGGCTCGGCTTCCAGGCGCCGCCGGTGCGCTCGGCGATGGTCTTGATCACGGCGTAGCCGTTCTGCGGGCCCTCGGCCAGCAGGCCGAGGATCGCGAGTCGGACGTCGCCGCGGCGACGGCGTTCGCGGCCGAAGCCGGGGCCGCCGAATCCGGGACCGAAGCCCATGCCCGGGCCGAAGCCGGGGCCGAACCCGCGGCCACCGAAGCCCCGGCCGCCGTGGTCGTGGTCACCGCGGTCGCGGCCGGGGAAGCCGGCGCCGTGGTGCTGCCGCGCGCCGCCGAAGCGGGGGCCGCGCGGGCCGAACCCGCGCTGGTCGCGGGGGGACGTGTTGCTGTTGTCGTCATACGAGGGGCGCATGAGGAGTCCTTTCGTCGTGCTGAGTCGGCTCGCGACCGGTCTGACCTGATCGTCTTCGTCGTATCGCGATGTGTTTACGATAGATCGTTAACTATCGCTCTGTCAAGAGCGACGTCCGCTCGGCCTGCTGTCGGTGGCGACGGGCAGGATGGGACGGACCATGACGGACGTCTTCGAGCGCTTCTCCCCCGCCACCACCGAGTGGTTCCGCGGCGCCTTCGACGCACCGACCCCCGCACAGGCCGGGGCGTGGGACGCCATCTCGACCGGGCAGCACGCGCTCGTGATCGCCCCGACCGGTTCCGGCAAGACCCTGGCCTCGTTCCTGTGGTCGATCGACCGGCTCATCAGCGCGACCGACCGGCCGCCGGCGAAGCAGCGCACGCGGGTGCTCTACGTCTCGCCGCTCAAGGCCCTGGGCGTCGACGTCGAGCGCAACCTGCGGAGCCCGCTCGTCGGCATCACCCAGACCGCACGCCGTCTCGGTACCGAACCACCGGACGTCACGGTGGGTGTGCGCAGCGGTGACACCCCGTCGTCCGACCGGCAGAAGCTCCTGCGCCAGCCGCCGGACATCCTCATCACCACGCCCGAGTCGCTCTACCTGATGCTCACCTCGCAGGCACGCGAGACCCTGGTGAACGTCGACACCGTCATCGTGGACGAGGTCCACGCGGTTGCCTCGAGCAAGCGCGGCGCACACCTGGCCGTGTCGCTCGAACGCCTCGACGACCTGCTCGACAAGCCCGTGCAGCGCATCGGGTTGTCCGCGACCGTCCGTCCGCCGGAAGAGGTCGCGCGGTTCCTGGGCGGCCGCGCCCCGGTGACGATCATCGCGCCGCCGGCGCAGAAGACCTTCGACCTGCGGGTCGTCGTGCCCGTCGACGACATGACCGAGCTCGGGGCGCCGCCGGTCGGTGCGGACGCGTCCGAGTCGCCGACGAACGGGTCGATCTGGCCGCACGTCGAAGAGCGCGTCGTCGACCTGATCGAGGAACACCGCTCGACCATCGTGTTCGCGAACTCGCGGCGGCTGGCCGAGCGGCTGACGGCACGGCTCAACGAGATCCACGAGGAACGCGTGCTCGCCGCCGCCGGCGACGGCGCCCTGGTGCCGGCGGGGGCGTCGCCGGACGACGACGGCCTGCCCGTTGCACGGGGGCGGCCGCAGTCTCCGGCGCGCACCTCGGCGCATGCGGTCGCGCCCCAGGGGGCCAAACGGCCGCCGGCGCAGCTCATCGGCGGGTCCGGGCAGACCGCCGGCGGGGGCTCGGACGCCTCCGTCCCGGTGCTCGCCCGCGCGCACCACGGCTCGGTGTCGAAGGACCAGCGCGCGATCATCGAGGACGACCTGAAGTCCGGTCGGCTGCGGTGCGTCGTCGCGACGAGCTCGCTCGAACTCGGTATCGACATGGGCGAGGTAGACCTGGTCGTCCAGGTCGAGGCGCCGCCCTCGGTCGCGAGCGGGCTGCAGCGCGTCGGTCGTGCCGGACACCAGGTGGGCGAGATCTCGCGTGGGGTGCTGTTCCCGAAGCACCGGGCCGACCTGGTCAACAGCGCGGTCACGGTCGAGCGGATGGTCTCGGGCCAGATCGAGTCGATCTCGGTGCCGGCGAACCCGCTCGACGTCCTGGCGCAGCACACCGTGGCGGCCGGGTCCATCGACACCCTCGACGTCGAACACTGGTTCGAACTCGTGCGGCGGAGCGCCCCGTTCAGCGGCCTGCCCCGGTCGGCGTTCGAGGCGACGCTCGACCTGGTCACGGGTCGGTACCCGAGCGACGAGTTCGCCGAACTCCGGCCACGGCTGGTCTGGGACCGCGTGCACGGCACCCTGACCGGGCGGCCCGGTGCCCAGCGGCTCGCGGTGACGAGCGGCGGGACGATCCCCGACCGTGGCATGTTCGGCGTGTTCATGGTCGGCGAGAAGGCGTCCCGCGTCGGCGAGCTCGACGAGGAGATGGTCTACGAATCACGCGTGGGGGACGTCTTCGCCCTCGGTGCCACGAGCTGGCGGATCGAGGAGATCACCCACGACCGCGTCGTCGTGAGCCCGGCGTTCGGGCAGCCCGGTCGCGTGCCGTTCTGGAAGGGCGACGGCATCGGCCGACCCGCCGAGCTCGGCCGGGCCACCGGTGCGTTCGTGCGCGAGGTCGAGGGCGCATCGGACGACGACGCCCGCGCCCGGGTCGCCGCCGGCGGACTGGACGAGCGTGCCGTCACCAACCTGCTGACGTTCCTGCGCGACCAGCGCGCGGCCACCGGCCACGTGCCGAACGACACCACGCTCGTCGTCGAGCGGTTCCGCGACGAGCTCGGGGACTGGCGGCTCATCCTGCACTCGCCCTACGGCATGCAGGTGCACGCGCCGTGGGCCCTGGCCGTCGCCGCGCGGCTGCGCGAACGGCACGGCATCGACGGCGACGCGATGGCGGCCGACGACGGGATCGTCGTGCGCATCCCGGAGACCGACGCCGAGCCGCCGGGTGCCGACCTGTTCGTGTTCGAGCGCGACGACCTCGAGGCCCTGGTCACCGACGAGGTCGGCGGCTCAGCGCTCTTCGCCGCGCGGTTCCGCGAGTGCGCGGCGCGCGCCCTGCTGCTGCCCCGACGGAACCCCGGGCAGCGGTCGCCGCTCTGGCAGCAGCGGCAGCGGGCCTCGCAGCTGCTCGAGGTCGCGCAGAAGTACCCGACGTTCCCGATCGTGCTCGAGACCGTGCGCGAGGTGCTGCAGGACGTCTACGACGTGCCCGCACTGCTCGGGATCGCCGACGACATCGCCGGGCGCCGGATCCGGTTGGTCGAGACCGAGACCGAGCAGCCGTCGCCGTTCGCCCGGTCGATCCTGTTCGGGTACGTCGCGGCCTTCATGTACGAGGGCGACACCCCGCTCGCCGAACGCCGGGCAGCGGCGCTGTCGCTCGACTCGACGCTGCTCGGCGAACTGCTCGGTCGTGCGGAGCTGCGCGAGCTGCTCGATCCCGCGGTCATCACGTCGGTGGAACGCGACCTGCAGCGGCTCTCGCCGGACCGCCGTGCCCGTGACGCCGAGGGGCTCGTCGACGTCCTGCGGCTGGTCGGCGCGCTCGACCTGGACGAAGCGGTCGACCGGAGCTGGCTCGCAGACACCGCCGACCGGGCCGGGGCGACCGCCGAACTGCGCAGCACGCTCCAGGCCCTGGAACGTGATCGCCGGGTGCTCTCGTTCTCGCACGCCGGGGCGACGCGCTGGGCCGTGATCGAGGACGCCGCCCGTCTGCGTGACGCCCTCGGGGTCCCGCTGCCGATCGGTGTGCCCACGGCGTTCATCGAGCCCGTGGCGGATCCCCTGGGCGATCTGATCGGCCGCTACGCGAGGTCGCACGGACCGTTCTCCGCACAGGAGGCCGCCGGTCGCCTCGGCCTGGGGATCGCCGTCGTGCAGGACACCCTGCGCCGACTCGTCGCCGACCGCCGTGTGGTGGAGGGCGAGTTCCGACCCGATCGCCAGGGTGCCGAATGGTGCGATGCCGAGGTCCTGCGACGGATCCGCACGAAGTCCCTCGCGGCCCTGCGGCATGAGGTCGAACCGGTCTCGCCGGACACCCTCGCCCGCTTCCTGCCGGCCTGGCAGCACGTGCAGACCCCCGGGACCCGCGGTGGCCTCCGTGGCGTCGACGGCGTGCTGCAGGTGATCGACCAGCTCGCCGGGGTGGCCCTGCCCGCCAGCGCGTGGGAGACCCTGGTGCTGCCGTCGCGCGTCACCGACTACTCGACGAGCATGCTCGACGAACTGACCGCCACGGGCGAGGTCCTGTGGTCCGGCGGCGGCACACTGCCCGGCAACGACGGCTGGGTGCGTCTGCACCTGGCCGACACCGCGGCGACGACGCTCGCCGAGCCCTCCGGTGACGAGACGACCGAGCTGCAGCGCGACGTGCTCGGTGCGCTGGCCGGTGGCGGCGCCTACTTCTTCCGGCAGCTGGGCCAGGCCGTGGGCAGCAGCGACGACCAGGCGCTCACGACCGCGCTGTGGGACCTGGTCTGGGCCGGGCAGATCACGAACGACACGTTCGCCCCGCTGCGGTCGATGCTCGGCGGCAAGGCGAAGAGCTCGAGCGCTCCACGGGCCCGGGCCTACCGCGGCCGTCGGCGGCCGACCATGCCGACGCAGTCCGGGCCGCCGTCCGTCGGGGGTCGCTGGTCGCTCCTGCCGCTGGCCGAGTCCGACTCGACCGTGCGGGCCGCGGCGACCGCCGAACAGCTGCTCGAACGCTACGGCGTCGTGACCCGCGGCGCCGTGCAGGTCGAGGGTGTCCGCGGCGGCTTCGCGGGGGTGTACCGGGTGCTCTCGCGGTTCGAGGAGTCCGGCCGGGCTCGTCGCGGGTACTTCGTCGAGGGGCTCGGTGCCGCCCAGTTCGCCACCGGCCCGACCGTCGACCGGCTGCGCACCTACGCCCGCGAGCTCGGCGACGACGAGCGTGACGACCCGGACCGCAAGCGCGAGGCCCTGACGCTCGCGGCGACCGACCCGGCGAACCCGTACGGGGCCTCGTTGCCGTGGCCCACGGGCGACGTCGACCCCGGAGTCGCGGACGATGCCGTCGCAGCCGGTGGGGCGAGCACCGGCGCGAACGATGCGGCGAGCGGCGTTGCGAGCGGCGCGAAGGCCACCCGCGGTCACCGGCCCGGGCGCAAGGCAGGCGCCCTCGTGACGACCGTCGACGGCAAGCTCACCGTGTACGTCGAGCGGGGCGGCAAGTCCGTGCTCACGTTCACCGACGACGCGGCCGACCTCGCCGCTGCCGCCACCTCGATCGCCTCGATCGTCCGGACCGGGCTGCGGAAGCTCTCGGTCGAGCGGGTCGACGGGGACTTCGTGCTCGAGACGCTGCTCGGCGGCGCGCTCCGTCAGGCAGGGTTCACGGCGACCCCGCAGGGGCTGCGGCTCCGTGTGTGAGGCGAGCCGCGCCTCCCGGCCGTGCGGTGACCACGTGCCGGAGGTGCCCCGTGCCTGAAGGCGACACCGTCTACCGTGCGGCACGCCGTCTGCACACCGCGCTGGCGGGCAAGGTCCTGACGAAGAGCGACTTCCGGGTCCCGGCCTTCGCCACCCTCGACCTGGTGGGGCGCACCGTCGACGAGGTCGTCCCCCGCGGCAAGCACCTGCTGCACCGGATCGGCGACCTGACCGTGCACTCGCACCTGAAGATGGAGGGCCGGTGGGACGTCTACGCGCCCGGTGACCGCTGGCGACGTCCGGCGCACCAAGCCCGGGCGATCCTGGACGCCGAAGGAGTCTCCACCGTCGGCTTCGCGCTCGGGGTGCTCGAGGTCGTCCCGCGCGACCAGGAGTCCGAGGTCGTCGGACACCTGGGGCCCGACCTGCTCGGCCCCGACTGGGACGCCGACCTGGCCCTCGCCAACCTGACGGAGGACCCCGAACGGCCGGTCGGGTTGGCGCTGCTCGACCAACGGGTGCTCGCCGGGCTCGGCAACGTGTACCGGAACGAACTCTGCTTCCTGCGCGGGGTGCTGCCGACGCGTCCGGCCGGCCAGGTCCCCGACCCGGCGCGCACGATCACGCTCGCCAGCCGACTGATCCTGGCGAACCGCGACCGCAGCGCCCGCGTGACCACCGGTGTCGACCGCCCCGGTCGACGGTTCTGGGTCTACGGTCGCGCCGGCAAGCCGTGTCTGCGCTGCGGGACCCCGATCCGGCACGGCGAACTCGGCGACTCGGAGCTCACTCTGCGCGACACCCACTGGTGTCCGCGCTGTCAGACCTGACGCACGGGGTGCAGGCGCTCCGCGGCGGTCACTCGGACCGCGTCGGTGACCCGTTCGAGGAGCGCTGACGCCAGGTTCCAGCGCTGCCACCACAGCGCGACGTCGGCGTGCCGACCCGGGGCCAGCTCGACCAGGACACCGCGGTCGATCGCGTCGAGGCACTGCGCCTCGGGCAGCAGCCCCCACCCGAACCCGAGCGTGACGGCGCGGGCGAAGTCGGCAGAGGTCGGGACGAAGTGGCGCGGGCCGCCGGGAGCGTGCCCCAGGACCTGGCGCAGGTACCCCTGCTGCAGGTCGTCGTCGCGGTCGTAGTCGACGAGCGGGACCTCGTCGAGCCGCCGGAGCATCCGCCGCTCGGTGCCGGTGTCGCCGAGGTACCGGGCGACGAACGCCGGTGACGCCACGGCCCGGTACCGATCGATGCCGAGCGGCACCGACGAGCAGCCCTGCACGGGGTCCGCCTCGGCCGTCACCGCGCCCATCACGGTGCCGGCGCGGAGCAGCTCGGCGGTGCGGTCCTGGTCTTCGCGGTGCAGGTCGAAGACCACCTCGGTGTCGGCCCGGACGAGGGCCAGAGCATCGAGGAACCAGGTGCCGAGCGAGTCGGCGTTGACGGCCAGCGGGATCGACGGCACCACCGAGGAGCCACCGCCGAGTGCACGGGAGGTCTCCTCGTCGAGCAGCCGGACCTGCCGCGCGTGCCGGAGCACCACCTCGCCGTCCGCGGTCGGGCGCACCGGGGTGGTGCGCTGGAGCAGGACCCGACCGACCTGCTGCTCCATCGACTTGATCCGCTGCGAGACCGCCGACGGGGTGATGGCCAGCGCGCGAGCCGCGGCGTCCAGGGTGCCGTGGTCGACGGCGGCGAGCAGCGTCTCGAGGTGTTCGCGCTGGAACCGGGACATGCAGCTGAGCTTATGGCGCTGCAGGAACATGAGCTGTACTGCACCGCGGCGACGCTCTAGCGTCGGATCCGTGACCACGCTGCTGCCCCTGCTCTCCGGACTCGGCACGGGACTCGCACTGATCGTCGCGATCGGTGTGCAGAACACGTACCTGCTCCGGCTCGCGGTCAGCGCAGGACTCCGGGTGGTGGCCGCGGCGGTCGTGGTGTGCGCGGTCTCGGATGCGCTGCTCATCGTCGCCGGGGTGCTCGGGGTCGGCGCCGTGGTCGAGCGGTTCCCCGTGGCGCTCCTGGTGGTCCGGTTCGTCGGTGCCGCGTTCCTGCTCACCTACGGGGTGCTCGCGGCGCGGCGTGCGCTGCGGCCGTCGGGGGACGCGATGCGGGTCGCCGACGAGGCGGCCGACGACGGGGTCGTGGGCGCCGGTGCGGGCGCAGGCGCGGGGGTCGACACGGGCGCGGGCGCCGGTCCGGGGATCGACACGACCGGGCGTTCGACGGTGGCGGCGGGGCGGACGCGCACCGTGCCTCCCGGCCAGGGGGTGACCATGCGGACGGCGGTGCTGACCATGCTCGTCTTCACGTGGGCGAACCCGCACGTGTACCTGGACACGCTGGTGTTCCTCGGGTCGGTGGCGAACCAGCAGGGTGCGGACGACCGGTGGCTCTGGACGATCGGTGCCGTCGCGGCGAGCTGCCTGTGGTTCGGTGCGCTCGGGTTCGGCGGTCGGCTGCTGCGGCCGCTGTTCGAGAAGCCGCTCACGTGGCGGGTGTTCGACGGCCTGGTCGCCGTCGTGATGCTCGCGTTCGGCGGGCTGCTGCTCGTCGGCGCGTAGCGGCTGCGGCGCGCTGCGGTCTGCAAAACACCGGTGTCCACACGTCGAACCGCGGTGTGCGGGTGTGCAACGTGCGAACACCGGTGTTTTGCGGGACGGCCCTACTGCATGCCCTGGCCGACGCGGCTGTGGCGGCGGCTGTACCCGAAGTAGATGACGAAGCCGATGACCAGCCAGACGACGAACCGGAGCCAGGTCTCGACCTCGAGGTTCAGCATCAGCCAGAAGCACAGCACCGCCGAGATGATCGGCAGCACGGGCGACCACGGCACCCGGAAGGCCCGCGGGGCATCGGGCCGCGAACGACGCAGCACGACGATGCCGATCGACACCAGGACGAACGCCGACAGCGTGCCGATGTTGATCATGCCCTCGAGCTTGTCGACCGCGGTGAACCCGGCCAGCAGCGCCACGACGACACCGGCGACGACCTGCACGCGCACCGGCGTCTGCGTCTTCGGGTTGGTCTTGGAGAACCAGCGGGGCAGCAGGCCGTCGCGGCTCATCGAGAAGACGATGCGGGACAGGCCGAGCAGCAGCACCATGACGACGGTGGTCAGACCGATCAGCGACCCGATGGCGATGATGCCGGCGGCCCACGGCAGCCCGACGATGTCGAACGCCGAGGCCAGCGACGGTGCCTTCTCCTCCGCCAGGCGCTGGTACGAGACCATGCCGGTGATGACGATGCTGACGCCGACGTAGAGCAGCGTCACGATGCCGAGGCCGATGAAGATGCCGCGGGGCAGGGTCTTCTGCGGGTTCTCGGTCTCCTCGGCGCTCGTGGCGACGACGTCGAAGCCGATGAAGGCGAAGAACACCAGGGACGCGGCGGCGAGCAGGCCGAAGACGCCGTACTGGGCGGGCTCCGCACCGGTGAACCAGGACACGAGCGACTGGGTCCAGACGCTGCCCTCGGCACCCTTGGCGGGCTCGGCCGGCGGGATGAACGGGGTGAAGTTCGCGGCCTTGACGAAGAACGCACCGGCGACGATGACGAACACGACGATGGCGACCTTGATGACGGTGATGACCGCCGACACCCGCGAGGACAGGCGGGTGCCGAAGGCGAGGAGCACCGTGAAGATCCCGACGATGAGCACCGGACCCCAGGTGAACGGGATCGGACCGAGCTGGATCGTGCTGGGCAGGGTCACGCCGAAGACGTCGAACGCGGTGCTGAGGTAGATGCCCCAGTACTTCGCGATCACGGCACTGGCCGTGAGGGTCTCGAGGATGAGGTCCCAGCCCACGATCCAGGCGAGCAGCTCACCCATCGTGGCGTACGTGAACGTGTACGCGGAGCCGGCGACGGGGATCGTCGACGCGAACTCGGCGTAGCACATGATCGCCAGGCCGCACGTGACGGCTGCGAGCAGGAAGGAGACGATCACGCCGGGCCCGGCGAAGTTCGCGGCGGCGTTCGCGCCGACCGAGAAGATGCCGGCGCCGACGGCGACCGCGATGCCCATCGCGGCGATGTCGAACGTCTTCAGGGAGCGTTTCAGGGACCTGCCCTGCTCCTCGGAGTCGGCCAGGGAGGCCTCGATCGACTTGATGCGGATCTTCGTTGCCATGGGTGGATCCCGTCATCGGCTGGCGGCGGACCTCGGAAGGGTACTGGTGTACCACTGTGTCACGCAAAGCGTCCGGCCGGACGGTGGGCCGGTCCGGGGACGGACGGGAGGCGCGATGGCCGTCCGGCGCGCACCGCTCGGTCGGCGGACGGGTGCGTCCAGGGCCGCGGTCGCGTCAGCGCGCGGCGCGCCAGTCCGCCAGGAACCGGGCGCCGGCCTCGTCGTGGATGACGCCGTCGGGCGCGGTGAGCACCGGGTACGGCGTGGCCGGCACACCGTCGGCAGGACGGACGTCGACGTGCGCGACCTCGTACCCGTTGGCGTGCAGCCAGTCCGCCATGGCGTAGTCGCTCCGCGAGTCGCCCACGGTGCGCCAGGTGATCGGGAGCTCGCCGTCCTGCCCGAGGAGTGCGAGCGACCGCTCGGCGCCCAGGTCCTTGCCGCTGCGGTCGGACTCGACGTCGGTGGAGATGATGGTCGGGTCGATGCGCCACTGCACGGCACCGTCGGCGTCGGGTCGGACATCGTCGAGGCGGCGGACACCGAGGCCACGACGCTCGAGCGCGGCCATCGCCTTCGCGTCGAACTCCGGCTGGCGGGCGAGGTACGTGGCGTTCGGCACCTCGACGCGCTGCTCGATCGACACCATCGCGCGCTTCGTCTCGTCGAAGAACACCAGGTCGGCGTACTCGGTGCGGACCAGCTCGCGCATCTCGTCGGCGTAGTCCCGCGGCAGCGCGAGGTCCTCGGCGACGGTCAGCTCACCCATGCCGCCGTCGTACTGCGGGCCGATCGAGCACCACACGGCACCCTTCTCGCAGACCGCGTGCACCCGGCCGCCCTCGGCGAGGCCACCGGCGAGCAGCGGACCGACGACCTCGGAGCGGATGAAGGCATCGCTGCGGCCGGTGTTGAAGACGATCGGGATGCCCTCGGCAGCGAGCGCGACGAGGTCCGCGACGATGCTCGGGATCGCGATGGTGCGGGAGACCGGGCTGGCGATGGGCCCGTCGACGTCGAGCAGGAGACCGAGGCGGGGTGCGTTCACCAGCCCATCCTCTCGCAGTCAGCTGCTGGGCGAGACGATCCGGCTCCGGACGCGGTCGATCAGTGCTCCGAGGGCGGCGGGGGCGGGGACGTGTCCCTGCCCGGGTACCTCCGCGTACTCCGAACCCGGCACCGCGTCCACGACGGCGCGGGCCGCACGACGCATCCACTCGAGACCGTCACCGCCGGCGCCGACGAGCACCGGCACGCCGACGGCTGCGGCGACCCGCTCGGGCACGGCGAGGCCGTTCAGCACCCGGACCTCGCGGCTGAGCACGTGGGCGTCGACGACCAGGGAGCGCCAGAGCGAGCCCTTGAGTCGGAGCGCCGTGACCTGGCCCATCGGGAGCCCGAGCACCTGGGTCAGGAAGCCGCGGACGGCCTGGGTGCGGCGGCCTGCGACCACGTGCTCGTCGAGCAGGTCGGCGAAGACGACGTCGTCGGCGTGCGGGTCGACCGAGGCGCGGTACGGCGGTTCCCACAGGACGGCGCCGTCGACGGGCAGGCCGGTGGCGAGGCCGTGCAGGACGACACCGGCACCGACGCAGATGCCGACGGCGGTCGTGGGGACGCCGACGCTCTCGACGACGGCGCGGAGGTCTTCGACCTCGCGCTCGATCGCCCACGACGCCGAGTCGCCGCTCGCACCGCGACCGCGTCGGTCGTAGGTGACGACACGATGGGTCGGAGCGAGCTCGGCGACCACGCGGTCGAGGTACGGGGTCCCCCGGTGGTCGAAGGCACCGCCCACGACGACGACCGCCGGTCCGTCCCCTGCCTCGGACACGGCGATGGTGGTGCCGTCGGAGGAGACGACCGTTCGGTCGACGGGAGGGAGCATGGGGTCCTTTGCGAGCTGTCGACGGCGATGCGTCGGGCCTCGGAGGGGACCGTGCGGATTACCGGTGCTCCGAGTGTCGCAGGCGTGGAGGTCCGTGTCTCCCCCCGCTTCCAGGGGCAGAACACCGCCGCTCGACGCCGTGGTGGTCACCGTGTCATGCTGTTTGAGTACACCTGTACTCAGCAATCAACACCACTGCATCGGGGATCCCATGACGCTCATCGCCATCGTCGCCTGCGAGATCGCCTTCTGGGTCGCGATCCTCGGTGGGCTGGCCACCCGGTACCTGCTGCGGCGTCCGCGCTTGGGGGCGGCCATGCTCGTCGCGGCCCCCGTGATCGACGTCGTCCTGCTCGCCGTCGTCACGGTCGACCTGCTCGGCGGCGGGACCGCGACGTGGCACCACGGCCTCGCCGCGATCTACATCGGCTTCTCGGTCGCGTACGGGCACCGGATGATCGCGTGGGCCGACGTCCGGTTCACGCACCGGTTCGCCGGGGGTCCCGCGCCGGAGCGCCTGAGCGGACGGCGCCACACGGCCCACTGCTGGGGCGACGTGCTGCGGACCGGGCTGGCCGTGCTGATCGCCAGCGGGGTCATCGGTGTGCTCGTCCTCGTCGTCGGGGACCCGGAGCGCACGAACGAACTGCAGGGCACGGTCGCACTGCTCGGGGTGGTCCTGGGCGTCGAACTGCTGTGGGCGATCGGTTACACGATCTGGCCGCGCCGAGCCACCACCGCAGCCGCGGACCCGGCCGGAGCGTCGAGCCAGCCGTAGGCTGACCCGGTGCCCCGCCGTGTCGACCTCGAGGAACGGGGATCCCTGGTGGCCGCGGCCTGCCTGCGGATCCTGGAGCGGGACGGCCTGAGCGCACTGTCGGTGCGGAACGTCGCGGACGAGGCCGGCATCGCTCCCGCATCACTCCGCCGAGTGTTCCCGACGCAGCACTCCCTGCGCGAGCACTGCCTGACGATCATCGAGGAACGCGTCATCGCTCGACTCGCCGCCCTGCGTTCGACGGGTCGTGCGCTCGCGCTGGACGTCCTCGCCCAGGTGCTGCCGCTCGACGCCGAGCGCACGACCGAGATCCTGGCGCAGGTGCAGCTCGGCGTGCTCGCGCGCACCGACGAACACCTGGCCGCGAGCGCTCGACGCCTGAACGACGGGGTCAGCCGGGTGTGCATCCGGGCGCTGGAGATCCTGCGCGAGGACGGCGGCTTCGGTGCCGATCGCGACCTGACCGACGAGGCGGACCGGCTGCACGCGCTGATCGACGGGCTGGCGGTCGAGCACACGTGGGCCCCGACGGCGCGTGCGCCCGAGCGGGTCCTGGCGCTCGTCGAACTGCACGTGGACAGCCTGCGCGGCGCGATCGCCTGACGTCTCAGCGACCTCGGTAGACCTCGCGCCGGTGCCCGGCGCGCACGACGACGACCACGAGCCGCCCGTCGTCGATCAGGTAGATCACGCGGTAGTCACCGACCCGGACACGCCATTCCGGGCTGTTGACGAGTCGACGAGCCGCTGGTGGACGTGGCTCGTCAGCCAGGATCGCGAGAACCCCTTCGACGAGTCGTCGGGCATGGGGCGGCAGTTTGCGGATGGCACGCCCCGCACTCGGCTCGAACTCGATGTCGTAGGTCATCCCAGACCGAGTTCGCGCCTGAGGTCCTCCCACTTGACGTTCTCGCCGCCGATGCGCTCGTTCTCGAGTCGGGCCTCTTCCACCGCCTTCAGGTCGTCCAGGTCCTCCGCCGCCTCGAGCAACCGGTCGAGGACGGCCGCGTCGACCACGGCCGCGACGCGCTTGTTGCGCCGGGTCAGGTAGACGGGTTCGTGACGGGCGTCGTCGATGATCGACGCCAGACGGCCACGGGCTTCGGAGATCGACACTTCGCTCACCTGTACATTCTAGAGCGTTTTGTACAATTCAGACGAGTGCCGTGGTGCCGACCGACTCTCGTTCGAGCAGGGACCGCTTGACGTCGAGCCCCCACGCGAAACCCCCGAGCGTGCCGTCGGAGCGCAGCACCCGGTGGCACGGGACGAACAGTGCCGGGGCGTTCCGGGCGCACACGCTCGCCGCCGCCCGCACGGCGTCCGGTCGCCCCACCGCCGCCGCGAACCCGGTGTAGGTCAGCGTGCCGCCGGCGGGGATCCGGCGGAGCTGCCTCCACCCCTCGGTGAAGAGTTCGGTGCCGAACTGCCGCACGGGCACCTGCATGGCGTGCTCGACCTCGCCCGAGTAGAAGGCGTCGACCGCCTCGGCCGAGGCGACCACGCCGTCGAGGACGCGGTCGGGGCGGTGCCGGTCGGCCAGGCGGGCGAGGATCCGCTCGACGGAGTCGGTCCACCCCGAGGCGAGGACCCTGCCCTCGGCGTCTTCGAGCACGGTGAACGGCCCGTCGGGGGTGTCCAGGGTCTGGATGGTTGCGTCGGTCATCGGTCGTCCTTCCGGGGGTCCTCGGGGGCACGGGCTGCACGGGTGCCGGCGGTCGCGGTCATCGCGCGGTCGATGATCGGTCGCCAGCAGTGCATCGTGAGGTAGCTCCGCCAGGGGGCCACCTGCTCCGACCATAGGGAGAGCTCACGCGCCGTACCGGGCAGCCCGAGTTCCTGTGCACCGTTCCGCACGGCGAGGTCGCTGTGGAGGAAGATGTCGGGGTGGTGCCGGATCCGCAGCGCGACGTAGTCGGCGGTCCACGGCCCGATGCCCTTCACCGCGAGCAGTCCGTCGCGCAGGTCGCCGAGGGACTGCGCGCCGTCCACCACCAGGGACCCGTCGGCGAGCGCCGCAGCCACCCGCAGGATCGTGTCGACGCGCGCGGCCGGACCGCGCAGGACCTCTTGCCCGCGTTCGGCGACCACCGCTGCGGTCGGGAACAGCAGCCCGCCGGGCCGGATCGCGTCGGGCACCGGCGCACCGAGCGCGGCCACGAGCCGGGTCTGGGCGGTGCGCGCCGCGGCCACTGAGACCTGCTGCCCGATCAGGGTGCGGAACACGATCTCGTGGGCGTCCACCGCGCCGGGCAGCCGCAGGCCGGGCACCCGTGCGACGGGGCCGGCGAGCTCGGGCACGGCTCCGAGGACGGCGTCGACCGCCACCGGGTCGGCATCGAGGTCGAACAGGGCGCGCACCCGCGCCACGAGCGCCGGCAGGTCGGACAGGTCGGCGACGCGCACGCGCAGGTCGATCCCGGTGCCCCGCCCGGCCCCGTCGGGGACGGCGGCCGACGCGCTGAACCAGGACGGGCCTCCGGGCAGGTCGACCAGCCGCCCGTAGGACGTGACCCGGCCGGTGGGGTCGGTGTCCACCTGCTCCGTGCCCGGCAGGGCGTGCAACGCCTGCCAGTCGAGCAGGCCTTGCGCGTCGAAGGGTGCGCGCGCCGGCAGGTGGACGTGCAGTGCGCCGTCGGGGTCGCCGTCGCCTCGGCCGACCCGGCGTGCGCGGAGCTCGGTCGGGGTGACGGCGAAGACCTCGCGCACGGTGTCGTTGAACTGTCGGACGCTGGCGAACCCCGCGGCGAACGCGACGTCGGCGACGGGCAGGTCCGACGAGGTGAGCAGGGTGCGGGCCGTCTGCGCGCGGTGTGCTCGACTGAGCGCCTTCGGCCCGGCACCCAGCTCGGCGGTCATGATGCGGTTGAGCTGCCGCTCCGAGTAGCCCACGCGTGCGGCGAGCCCGGGGACGCCGTCGCGCTCGACGACGCCGTCGAGGACGAGGCGCATCGCCCGTCCGGCGACGTCCTCGCGCAGGTCCCACTCGGGGCTGCCGGGGGTCGCCTCGGGCAGGCAGCGCTTGCAGGCGCGGAAGCCGGCCAGGTGTGCTGCGGCACTCGTTCGGTAGAAGGTGACGCCCGTGACCTTCGGTGTGCGGGCCGGGCAGCTCGGGCGGCAGTAGATGCCGGTGGAGTGCACGGCGGTGACGAACTGGCCGTCGAACCGAGCGTCGCGCGAGGCGACGGCGCGGTGTCGTTCGGCGTGCAGCGCGTCGTGCTGCGCGTCGGTGTCCGGGCTGGTCATGGCCTCAGCCTGGCACGCGCCACCGACGTCGACTGGCGGGAATCGGACGGAGCAGCGCAGGGCCAGGTGGCCACGACGCCGCCGTCTCGTCGAGACGCCGCCGACCGCGTGAGACGCCGCCGGAATCCGCGGCGTCTCGCGGAGAACGCGGCGTCTCGCGAAGAAGCCGGCGTCCCGGCGCCACGACGGCGTGTCACAGCAGGCAGACATGGCAGCGCACGGCCGGGAGGCCCGGCTAGCGTTGGCAGCGTGACCCCAGCAGACGACATGGCCGGGCTCGACGACCTGCCGTTCCGGACCGAGGTCGAGATCGCACTGCTGCTCGTCTCACCGCGGCACCGGTACGAGGGGCGCCCCGCCGACGGCGCGCTGCCACCCCGGTCGACGGACCCGGACGAACGGCGCGACCGGATCGAGCTGCGGGCCGGGCTCGGGATCGTCGGCGACCGCTACTTCGCCGCGCGGGCACACGTGCACGCCTCGGTCACCGTGATCGGCCTCGAGGGGCTCGAGGCGGTCGGTCAGGCGATCGGCACCACCGTCGACCCCGTCGCGACCCGGCGGAACGTGTTCCTGCGCGGCGCCGACGTCGAAGCGCTGCGGGGCCAGCCGTTCTCGTTGGAGAGCCTGCTCCCCGGTGGCGACGGCAGCGGCAGCGGCGACCTCGGTCGTGCCGTCCGGTTCCGTGGCTACCGTGCGGCGAACCCCTGCGCCTGGATGGACCACGAGGTGGCCCCCGGTGCGTTCCGGGCGATGCGCGGCCGGGGCGGCGCGCGGTGCGATCCGGAGTCCGACGGTGTGCTCGCCCTCGGTCCGGCGGTGCTCCGCACTGCCCGCCCCGTGCCGCTCGGCTGACGCCGGCGACGTCGGGCGCCCGGGCGTACCCGAGACTCGGCCCGGCGGACACTTCGTCGACAGCCGGAGGCGCACGGTGTCCGGTCGGCCGAGACTCGGCTCGGCGACGAGGCGCTCAGGCGGTGAGGGCGCTCTCGATCGCGTCGACGAACGCCGGCAGGTCGTCCGGGGTGCGGGACGTGATGAAGCCGCCGTCGACCTGGACCTCCCGGTCGACCCACTCGGCACCGGCGTTGCGCAGGTCGGTCTGCAGCGACGGGAACGAGGTGACGGTCTTGCCGGACAGCACGCCCGCCTCGACGAGGGTCCACGGGCCGTGGCAGATCGCCGCGACCGGCTTGCTCGCCTCGGCGAAGGCCTGCACGAGCGTCGCCGCGCGGGACTCCTGGCGCAGCGTGTCGGCGTTGATCGTGCCACCGGGGATGACGAGGGCATCGAAGTCGTTCGCGTCGACACCGGCGAGGGTGGTGTCGGGCTCGAGGGTCTGCCCCGGGTCCTTGTCGCCGACCAGGGTCTGGATCGTGCCGGTCTCCTTGGCCGCCACGGTCACCGAGGCACCGCGCTCGCGCAGCTGCTCGGTGGGGACGACGATCTCGTCCTGCTCCACGCCGTAGTTCGTCGTGATGACGAGGATCTTCTTGCCGTCGAGGGTTGCCATGATCGCTCCTTCCGCGGCCCGGTCGTTCCGGCCGCACACCCGAGGGTCGTCGGGGTCGGCTGGGCAGTCCTCCAGGAGCGGTCCGGCGCCCGGCTGACTGGTCACGACACCCCGCTCAGGTCCGCCCGGCGGTCACGACATGTCGCACGGCGACCGGTCGCAACTCCCCGCTCAGGTCCGCGCGGCGGTCACGAAGTGTCGGCTGGCGGCGGCGCAGCCGACGGGTCGCGACCACTCGGCGCACGGCGGGCGGGGCGCCGTGGACGCGCCCACGGGCGGACGGGAGGCACGGTTCGGGCCCGCCACGGGCCTCCAGGCCGACAGCGCGGCCGGTCGCAACTCCCCGCTCAGGTCCGCGCGGTGGCCACGAAGTGTCGGCTGGCGGCGGCGCAGCCGACGGGTCGCGACCACTCGGCGCACGCCGGGCGGGGTGTCCTGACCGGCCGGGGCTCAGCCCCGGATGCGGAAGGCGACGCCGTCGCGCTCGACGGTCAGCCCGTCGTACCCGTGCACTCGGTGCAGCCCGGCGGTCACAGGGTGCTCGAGGGGACCGACGACGACCGTGGTCGCACCGGAGGCGATGGCGGACTCCAGGCCGGCGGGGGCGTCCTCGAACGCCACGCAGTCGGCGGGGTCGACACCGAGCAGGGCGGCGCCGCGCAGGTAGCCGTCGGGGTGGGGCTTGCCGTGCTCGACGTCCTCCGAGGGGACGAAGGCCTCGGGCACGGCGAACCCGGCGGCCGCCATCCGGCCCGCGGCGAGGTCACGGGGCGCGCTCGTCACGAGGGCGACCGGGACGCCGAGGTCGACGAGGCGCTGCACGAAGGCGACGGCGCCGGGGATCTCGAGGATGCCCTCGGTGCTCGCGGTCTCCTCGGCGACGAGCTCCGCCGCGATCCGCTGCTGCTCGGCCAGGGGCAGGTCGGGCAGGAAGCGCCGCAGGGTGTCGATCGCCTGCCGTCCGTGCGAGAACGCGAGGATCTCGTCGGGGTCGATGCCGTTCGCGTGGCCGAACCGGGTCCAGGTCGCCTCGACCACCGCGGTCGAGTCGACGAGGGTCCCGTCCATGTCGAAGAGGACCCCGGACGCCACGATGTCGATCACGCGCCCGACCCTAGCCCAAGGGGGTCAGCGCGCCCGGACGTACCGCGTGAGCAGCACGTCGCCGGCGCCGAGCAGCACGTGCGCCGGTCGCATCCGCCGGAGCTCCGGGGACGACCCGCGGGCGATGCGCGGCCCCTCCCCGCCCTCGAGCGACGGGTCGATCGTCAGGGTCAGCTCGTCGACGGCGTCGGCGGCGACGAGCGCCCCGAGGAACGACGGACCACCCTCGCAGTGGATCGTCCCGAGGCCACGATCGGCCAGCAGACCGCGGATCCGTCCGGCGTCCACCGAGTCGGGGGCGTCGTCCGCGCTGCAGGGCACGACGTCGGCCACCTCGGCGAGCGCCCGGGCCGTCGCCGAGGCAGCCGCCGTCGCCGACGTCAGGACGATCGGCCGCACCGGCGCCTCGGTGAAGACCCGCGACGCCGGGTCGAGCGACAGCGACCCGGTGACGATCGCGAACACGGGGTGGTCCGGCATGCCGTGGGCCCGACGCCAGGCAACGTCGGCGTCGTGCAGGACCATCGGCCCGTAGCCCTCGTCACGGACGGTGCCGGCGGCGACGAGCACGACGTCGGCCACGCGGCGGAGCAGGTCGAAGACCCGCAGGTCGTCGTCGCCGCCGAGCGACCCGGACACCCCGGCGGCCGAGGCCGAGCCGTCCAGCGTCGCGACGAAGTTCACCCGGAGCCAGGGATCCCCGACGTCGGCGGTGTAGAGCTCGAGCAGGTCGTCGTCGGACAGGTCCGCGATCGACGGGGGCAGGACGGTCACGTGTTGTGCCTCGATTCCACGGGGGTGCGCCATCCGAGGGTGGCCTCGACCATGCGCATCGCGTCGACGCTCTCGGCGACGTCGTGCATGCGGACGATCCGGGCGCCGAGCATCGCGCTCACGGTCGCGACGGCGAGCGATCCGGAGAGCCGTTCCCCGCGGGGGCGGCCGAGCGACTCCCCGACGAAGTCCTTGTTCGACACCGCGGCGAGCACCGGGTAGCCGAGGGCGACGACCTCGGGCAGGCGCCGGGTGATCTCGAGGGTGTGCACGGTGTTCTTGTGCAGGTCGTGGCCCGGGTCGACGATGATCCGCGACTCCGGGATGCCCGCGGCGAGCGCCCGGTCGACCCGTTCGCGCAGGAACGCGACGACCTCGCCCGCGATGTCGGCGTACTGCGGTGGGGCCGGCAGGGGACGACGGGGTTCGGCGAGCGAGTGCGTGATGACGACGGTGGCCTCGGAGTCGGCGACCACGGCGGCCATCCGCGGGTCGGACAGGCCGGTGGTGTCGTTGACGACGGTCGCGCCGGCTGCGATCGCCGCCGCGGCGACCTCGGGTCGGAAGGTGTCGACGCTGATGACGACGTCGGACTGCTGGGCGAGCTGCTCGACGACGGGGACGACCCGGTCGATCTCGTCGGACGCGGGCAGCTCCGGGCCGGGTGCGAACTTCACGCCGCCGATGTCGACCCAGTCGGCACCCTGCTCGGCTGCGCGGACCGAGGCGGCGACGGCCCGGTCGAGCTCGAAGGTGGCGCCGCGGTCGTGGAACGAGTCCGGGGTGCGGTTCACGATCGCCATCACGGCGATGCGGTGGTCGAAGTCGATGGTGCGGCGTCCGAACGTCCGGACCGGGTGCCGCAGGTCCGGCACGACCCAGCCGGGTCCGGCCGCGTCGGGTCCGCCCGCGGCGTGTTCGCCCGAGACGTGCGGGAGGCCGGTCATGCGCCCGCCTCGGCAGTCGCCGCACCCGCGGCATCGGTCCCACGCCCCGCGCCGATGAGCGCGATCGCCTCGGCCCGTCCCGCGGTGTCGGCCA
The DNA here is from genome assembly GCF_001864905.1 of Curtobacterium sp. MCBA15_007. Taxonomy (NCBI): domain Bacteria; kingdom Bacillati; phylum Actinomycetota; class Actinomycetes; order Micrococcales; family Microbacteriaceae; genus Curtobacterium; species Curtobacterium sp. MCBA15_007. Next base: position 376,959 of record NZ_MJGM01000001.1, on the reverse strand, counting down.
GCGAGCCGGTCGCCGCGACCGTCACCGTCGTCGAACCGGTCTGGCGCTCCCCACGCGTCGTCACGCACTGGTGCTGCGCGTCGAGGACCACCAGGACACCCTCGGCGCCGAGGCCCTCGGCGATGGTCGCGGTGACCTGTTCACCGAGCCGCTCCTGCAGCTGCGGGCGGGAGGCCACCGCGTCGAGCACCCGTGCCAGCGTGCCGAGGCCGATGAGCCGTTCCCCCGGGGCATACGCCAGGTGCGCGACCCCGAGGAACGGCAGCAGGTGGTGCTCGCAGACGGATCGGAACTTCACGTCGCGGACGATGACGAGCCGACCGCGTTCGCCGTCCTCGGCGTGCACGGTGCCGTCCCGGGCGATCGCGACCGCATCGGTGCCGATCCCGGAGAAGAACTCGGAGTACGAGTCGGCGACCCGGGCGGGGGTGCGGGTGAGTTCCGGGCGGTCGGGGTCCTCGCCGATGGCGAGCAGCAGCTCGCGGACGGCGGCCTCCACACGGGCGCGGTCCATGTGTGACGTCACCCGCTCATCCAACACCAGCCCTGGCCGGAGAACGCGGGCAGACACCCAGCGCGACGTGCGCGACCCGCGTGGGACGGGCCTCCCGGCCGCCGGAACCTGTGAGACCGGTGTGACACGCCCGAAACCCAGCGTCCTTTAAACTCTCGTGGTGAGCGCCCCGCAGACCGACACCACGCCCCGGAACCGCTTCGCGACCGGCCTCGATCGATTCTTCTCCATCACGCAACGCGGATCGTCGATCCCCCGCGAGGTCCGCGGTGGCCTCGTCTCGTTCGTCACAATGGCCTACATCGTGATCCTGAACCCCCTCATCCTCGGTGGGTTCAGCGCCGACCAGGCCGCGAAGGACGTCAACGGCGGGTGGCTCGAGAACGCTCAGGTGGCGGCGGCGACCGGCCTCGTCGCCGGCGTCATGACCATCGCGATGGGCATCATCGCGAACCTGCCGTTCGGCATCGCCGCGGGGCTCGGGATCAACTCGTTCCTCGCTGTCAGCGTCGTGCACCAGGTCACCTGGGCCGAGGCGATGGGCCTGGTCGTCATCAACGGCGTGATCATCGTGATCCTCGCGTTGACGGGCATCCGGACGATGATCTTCACCGCCGTCCCGGCTCAGCTGAAAGCCGCGATCACCGTCGGCATCGGCCTGTTCATCGCGTTCATCGGGCTCGTCGACTCCGGCTTCGTGCGGTCCTCCGGGAACCCGTCGCCGCCGCTGCAGCTCGGTGAGGACGGCTCCGTCGGCGCCCTGCCGACCGTCGTGTTCCTGATCGGCCTGATCATCATCGGCACGCTCATGGCCCGCCGGGTCAAGGGTGCGCTGCTCATCGGCATCGTCGCGACCACGATCATCGCGATCATCCTGCAGGCGATCTTCCAGGTGCCGACCTCGGTCGACTCGAAGACCGGCTGGAACCTCAACGCCCCCGGTCTGCCGAGCGCACTGTTCGCCGTGCCGGACCTGTCGCTCGTCGGCCACGCCGACGTCGTCGGCGCCTTCACCCGCATCGGCCCGCTCGCCGCGTCGATGCTCGTCTTCACCCTCGTGTTCACGAACTTCTTCGACGCGATGGGCACCATGACGGGGCTGGCCAAGGCCGCCGGTGTCGCGAAGCCGGACGGCACGTTCCCCCGCCTGAAGTCGGCGCTCGTCGTCGAGGGCGTCGGCGCGATCGCCGGTGGTGGCGCGTCGGTGTCGTCGAACACCGTCTTCATCGACTCGGCCTCCGGCATCGGCGAGGGTGCCCGCACGGGCATGGCCTCGGTCGTCACCGGGCTGCTGTTCCTGGCGTCGATGTTCCTCACGCCGCTCACCCAGGTCGTCCCGCTCGAGGTCGCCGCCGCCGGGCTCGTCGTCGTCGGTGCGCTCATGGTCGCGCAGGTCGCGGACATCTCGTGGTCGGACTTCGGCTCGGCCCTGCCGGCGTTCCTGACGATCGTCGTCATGCCGCTGACCTACTCGATCGCGAACGGCATCGGTGCCGGCTTCATCAGCTGGGTGCTCATCAAGCTGCTGTCCGGCCGTGGCCGCGAGGTCTCGTGGCTGCTCTACGTCGTCGCCGCGGGCTTCCTGCTGTACTTCGCGCGGGGGCCGCTGGAGACGATGCTCGGCGTCGGTTGAGGCTTGCTGCGGGGCCTTGCTGCTGGGCCTTGCTGATCGGGGTCCGGCGCAAGACGCCGTCGTGTCATCGAGACGCCGCCGAATCCGGCGGCGTCTCGACGTTTCCGCGGCGTGTCCGGATGACGCCGGCGTCTTCCGCAGGACGCCGGCGTCTTCCGTCGGCCGCGTCTGCGGCGTCGGCCGCGTCGGCCTGGAGGCCCGTGCTCAGTCCGGCAGGTCGCTCGGCGTCGCCTCGTGGTGGCGCTGGTCCTGGGTGCGTCGGTCTTCCTTCATGCCCGCCTCGAACAGGTGGCGGCGGCCCTGCACGAGCTCGTCCCGCGCGGTGCGCTCGAGCTCCTTGGCGAGGGCGTAGTAGCCGTCGTCGTAGTCCTCCACGATCTGGAACGTCCAGCGGCCCGCGATGACGTTGCGGCCCACGAGTTCGGTGTCGATGCGCTCGGCGAGTTCGGTGTGTCCGGCCTTCCGGAGCTGCTCGACCGCTTCACCGAGGTTCAGGTCGGCGGTGCCGGTCAGGCGGTGGAACCCGTAGAGCAGGCCACGGGCGTGCTCGATGACCTCGACCGCGGCGGACAGGCTGCCGAGCGCCTCGACCGTGGCCTCGGACACCCCCTCGGGAACCTGGTGCTGTGCGTCGGGGCCCTGTGCGTCGTTCGTCATGGGTCCCGTCTACACGAGGGTTGCTGCGTCGTTCGAGGGGTTCGTCCACGACCCGCCGAGGTCCACTGCCGGTGGTTGCGACGTCAGAGGTCGACACCTACCATTCGAACACACGTTCGAACGAGGAGACCCGATGATGATCACCGAAACGGCCGCCACGGTGTGGTGGTCCGAGGGCACGCCGACCCGACTGGTGTGGGCCGGACGGCGTTGGCGGGTGAGCGACACCCCCACGCGGCTGACCGTGACGCGCGCCGAACTGCCGACCGCGATCACGCACGCACCCGAGCGCACCGTGGGCTGGCGGTTCCAGGCGACCAGCGACGACGACGGTGAGGCGCTGGTGGTCGACATCGTTCCGCAGGGCTCTGGTTGGGGCGTGGCCCGGACGTGGACGTGAGCAGCTCGGACCGCTACCGTCCGGACATGGACAGGTGGGTGGCGCTGCTGCGCGGGGTCAACGTGAACGGCGTCACGATCCGGAGCGCCGAACTCGCGGAACTCTTCCGGGGGCTCGGGTTCGACGACGTGCGCACCGTGCTCGCCTCGGGCAACGTCGTGTTCGCAGCCGACGTGCCCGCCGGACGGCTCAAGACGTCGATCGAGCAGGGGCTGCGCGACCGGTTCGGGTACGACGCATGGATCGTGCTCGTCCGGCACGACGACCTCGCCGCTGTCGTCGACGGGTTCCCCTTCGCGCGTGACGACGATCGGCACGACTACGTCGTGTTCGGGTCCGAGGATGCAGCGCTCGACGCCCTGGTGGCCGACCTCGAGTTCGACGACGCGGTCGAGCAGGTCGCCCGTGGGAACGGCGTCGTCTACTGGTCGTGCCCGAAGGGGTCGAGCACCGACACGGTGTTCGCCAAGCGGGCCGGCGCCGCACGCTTCAAGCGCACGACGACGACCCGCAACACGAACACCCTGCGGAAGCTCCTGTGACGCTCGTGCACTCGAAGCGGGCCGAGACTCGCTCCCGCGGACGATCCGGGCGTTCCTGACCGCCCGAAGTGTCCGCCGGGCCGAATCTCCGCCGACGCGGCGGAGGCTCAGGCCTGCGGAGGCTGCCCGTTGCTCGCCATGGTGCCGCCGTCCACCGGCAGGACCGCGCCCGTGATGAACGACGCAGCGTCGCTGGCCAGGAACAGGATCGCCTCGGCGACCTCGGCGGAGCGACCCCCACGGCCGAGCGCGATCCGCTCCTCGAACTTCGACTGCAGGGCCTCGTCCTCGGCCTGCTCCTGGGTCAGGTCGGTCCAGATGAGTCCCGGAGCGACGGCGTTCACGCGGACGCCGAACTGCCCGTTGTCGAGCGCGGCCGCCTTCGTGAAGTTCGTGACGCCGCCCTTCGCCGCGTTGTACGGGCTCATCCGCCAGTCGGCGTCCTCACCGGAGACCGACGACGTGTTGACGATCGAACCCTTCGTCTCGCGCAGGAACGGCAACGCTGCCCGGGTGCCGTAGAACACCCCGGACAGGTCGGTCTCGATGACGCGGCGCCACTCGGCCGTGCTGATGTCGGTGATGTCGCCCGAGCTGAAGGTCCCGGCGTTGTTCACCAGGACGTCGAGCCGGTCGAAGCGGTCGATCGCCGCGGAGACGACGGTCTCCCAGTCCTCCGGGCTCGCCACGTCGGCGTGCAGGGAGACGACACGGTCGGTCGGCAGGGAGTCTCCCACCGTGCGGACCTTCTCCTCGACGCTGTCGGTCAGCACGACGGACGCACCCTCGTCGACGAACGCGCGCGCCGTCGCTGCGCCGATGCCCGAACCCGCGCCCGTGACGATCGCGACCTTGCCCTCGAACCGGTTGCCCATGATGTCTCCTCTCGTTGCACGAACCGTGCCCGGGGAGACGCCATCGACCCGAAGGGCACGGCAGACCACGGTGCCCGGGGGCGACTGAACGCGTTCGGAGGTGCCGGGAGCACCCCGCGGTGCACGTCACCCCGGCACCGCGAGGCGGGACCGGGGCGACGTGTGACCACGGGCGGAGGAACCGGTGTCAGGCGGTCGTCTCGTCCAGGTCGAAGTCGCGCTCGAGCGAGATCGTCGGGATCGACGCGGTGATCACCGAGCCGTCCGCCCGCAGCGTGCCCTGGATGTCGCTCGTGGTCGGAGCGTGCCCGGACATCCGCGGCCCGTGGTGCGGCAGCGGCACCACGGTGGGCTCCCCCGCCTCGATGTCCCACTGCTGGTTGTGCACCCACACGGTGAAGCCCGCACCGGTCTCGACCGTGAGCGTCATGGTGTCCTGCTCCAGGTCGATCCGCACCCGCGAGCCGCGCACCGTCAGGCGGTAGGACAGACGGTCCCAGTGCTTCGGCAGCCGCGGGTTGAAGGTCATCCGGCCACCGTGGTCGCGCATGCCGCCGAAGCCGTTGACCAGCGCACCCCAGATGCCACCGGTCGACGCGATGTGCACGCCGTCCGAGGTGTTGCCGTGCAGGTCCGCCAGGTCGACGTAGAGCGCGGTCTGGAAGTACTGGTCGGCGAGGTCGTGGTAGCCGACCTCGGCCGCCATGATCGACTGCACGACCGCCGACAGCGTGGAGTCACCGGTGGTGAGTGCGTCGTAGTAGTCGAAGTCGCGACGCTTCTCGGCCGCCGTGAACTCGTGCCCCTGCAGGAACAGTGCGAGCACGACGTCGGCCTGCTTGAGCACCTGGAACCGGTAGATCACCAGCGGGTGGTAGTGGAGCAGCAGCGGGCGCTTGGAGTCGGGGGTGTTCTCGAGGTCCCAGAGTTCCTTGTCGAGGAACTGGGCGTCCTGCGGGTGGATGCCGCGGTGCGGGTCGAAGGGGATCTCCATCGACTCGGCGGCGTGCTCCCACTCGACGAGCTCGTCGGGGCGCAGGCCGGTCCGGCGCACCATGCGGTCGTACTCTTCGGCGTCGTCGGCGGCGAGCTCGCGGCAGGCGTTGACGGCGAACCACAGGTTCGCACGCGCCATCACGTTCGTGTAGAGGTTGTCGTCGACGACGGTCGTGTACTCGTCCGGTCCGGTGACGCCGTCGATGTGGAACTTCTTGTCGCCGTTGGACCGCCAGAACCCGAGGTCGGCCCAGAGTCGGGCGGTCTCCACGAGCACGTCGATGGCGCCGCGCTTCAGGAACTCACGGTCGCCCGATGCCCGCACGTACTGCATGAGTGCATGGGCGATGTCGGCGTCGATGTGGTACTGCGCGGTGCCGGCGGCGTAGTACGCGCTGGACTCCTCGCCGTTGATGGTCCGCCACGGGAACAGCGCCCCGCGCTGGTTCAGCTCGCGGGCTCGCGCCCGTGCCGCGTCGAGCATGTTGTAGCGGAAGCGCAGGGCGTTCCGGGCAACGATCGGCGCCGTGTACGACAGGAACGGCAGGACGTAGATCTCCATGTCCCAGAAGTAGTGGCCGCCGTAGCCGGAGCCGGTGACGCCCTTCGCGGCGATGCCGTGGCCGTCGGTGCGGGCCGTGGCCTGCGCGAGCTGGAACAGGTTCCACCGCACGGCCTGCTGGATCGCGGGCTGGCCACTGATCTCGACGTCGCTGCGTGCCCAGTAGTCGTCGAGCCACTCGCGCTGCTTCGCGAAGGTCTCGTCGACGTTCTCGGCGTGTGCGCGGTCGAGCGTGCGCTCGCACCGGTCGGCGAGCTCACGCACGGGCACGCCGCGCGAGGTGTGGTAGACCACGTGCTTCACGAGGCGGATGGGCTGACCGGCGCGGGCCTGCACCCGGTAGACGTGCTTCGCCAGGTCGTCCTCGATCGACGACGACTCGTCCCAGCTGTTCTCGGTCTCGATGTGGTGCTCGACGCCGACGCAGATCGTCATGCCGGAGCTGGACGCCTGGTACCCGAGGACCGAACGGTCACCGGTGCTGCGCTTGACCTTCGGCACGAGCACCCGCTCGGTGAACGACTCGGCCTTGCGGGGGTCGAAGGCGTTCGCCGCGGCCCGCATGCCGGCGTGGTACTCGTCCTGCACGTCCTGGCGGTTGAGGATCTGGCTGGACAGCAGGATCGAGGCGTCCGCGTCGAGCACGGTGACCTCGTAGTCGATGACGGCGAGGTGCCGGTCGGTGAACGACACGAGCCGGCGCGACCGGATGAGGACCCGCTTGCCGGACGGCGTCGACCACTCGGTCTCGCGGAACAGGTACCCGCCACGGAACTCCAACCGACGCGTGTGCCGCAGGATGTCGGCCTCGGCCAGCACCAGGGGCTCGTCGTCGACGTAGAGGCGGATGACCTTGGCGTCGGGCGCGTTGATGATCGTCTGCCCGGTCTTCGCGAAGCCGAAGGCGTCTTCCGCGTGCCGGATCGGCCAGGTCTCGTGGAAGCCGTTGACGTACGTGCCGTACTGCACGCCGCCACGGCCTTCGTCGAGGTTGCCGCGCAGGCCGAGGTACCCGTTGCCGACAGCGAAGTTCGTCTCGGCGACGCCCTGCTCGTCGGGGGTGTACTCGGTCTCGACGAGGGCCCACTCGTCGATCGGGTAGCGGACGCGGTCGAGGGGGTCCGAGGTGATGGGGTTCATGCTGCTCCGTGGGAAGGGAGGGAGATGGGTACGTCGGTGCGGCGGGCAGGCAGGGAGCGCCCGGCCGGGTGGCCTACGTCGTGCTGGTGCTGGTGCTGGTGCTGGCGACCGGTGCGGGCAGGTCGTCGAGGAGTTCGGCGAGGTCGGACACCACGACGTCGGCACCGTGCTCGCGCAGGGCGTCCGCCCCGGCGCCGCGGTCGACACCGATGACCAGACCGAACGAACCGTTGCGGCCGGCTTCGACCCCGCTCGTCGCGTCTTCCACCACGGCGCACTCGGCGGCGGTGAGCCCGAACCGGGTTGCCGCGTCGAGGTAGGTGTCGGGTGCCGGCTTGCCGGTCAGGCCGTCCTGGCGCGCGACGAGCCCGTCGACGACCACCGGGAACCGGTCGAGGATGCCCGCGGTCCGGAGCACCGAGGTGGCGTTCGCCGAGCTCGAGACGACCGCGACGGACAGACCGGCGTCGATCGCGGCGGTCAGGAACCGCAGCGAGCCCGGGTAGGGCTCGACACCGTGCTCGTCGAGCTCGGCCGTGAACTCCGCGTTCTTCCGGTTGCCGAGCCCGCACACCGTGTCGGTGTCGGGCGCGTCGTCCGGGGTGCCCTGCGGCAGGTCGATGCCACGCGACTCGAGCAGCGAGCGCACGCCGTCGTACCGGGGCTTGCCGTCGATGTACGTGAAGTAGTCCTGCTCGGTGTACGGCGCGACCCCGTGCGCTTCGAGGTACGGCGTGAAGAGCCGGCTCCAGGCCCGCATGTGCACGTCGGCGGTGGGGGTGAGCACGCCGTCGAGGTCGAACAGGAGCGCTCGCTGGTCACTGAGTCGAGCGGGCGTGCGCTGGTCCTGCGTCGTCATCTGCGGTCCTCCGGGGACTGGTGGTGGACGTGTGGCTCCCGACGAGTCTAGGACCGCTCCAGGTGCCGGGTCCCGACGCGCCGCACGCTGTGGAGAGAGTTCACCAGGGGCTGCACTGTGCAGGGGGAACCCCCTCCGCGGCGCACCTGTGAGGCCTCCGAGACACACCCCGGCACGCTGACCCGGACGAAAGGCACCTCCATGACCAGCGACACCACCGCCGCACCCCACGACGGCTCGCAGTCGAAGCTCCGCCAGGCGATCACCGGCCCGCTGCTGTTCCTCTTCATCCTGGGCGACGTGCTCGGCGCCGGCATCTACGCGTTGATGGGGACCCTGGCGGAGGACGTCGGCGGAGCGCTCTGGGCACCGTTGGTGCTCGCGCTCCTGCTGGCCCTGCTCACCGCGGGGTCGTACGCCGAACTCGTGACGAAGTACCCGAAGGCGGGCGGTGCCGCGGTCTTCGCCGAACGGGCCTACAAGACGCCGATCGTCTCGTTCCTGGTCGGCTTCAGCATGCTCGCCGCCGGTGTCACGAGCGCCGCCGGGTTGTCACTCGCCTTCGCCGGCGACTACCTCGGCACCTTCGTCGACCTGCCTCCGGTGCCCACCGCGATCGTCTTCCTCGCCCTGATCGCCTGCCTGAACGCCCGCGGCATCTCCGACTCGCTCAGGAGCAACGTCGTGATGACGGTCATCGAGGTCTCCGGCCTCGTCATCGTGGTCGTCGTCGTGGCCGTGATGCTCGGCGGGGGCGGCGGCGACGTCTCGCGCATCGGCGCGTTCCCGTCCGAGGCGAACCCGGCCCTGGCGACGCTGAGCGCCGCGATCGTCGCCTACTACTCGTTCGTCGGCTTCGAGACGTCCGCCAACATCGCCGAAGAGGTCCGCGACCCCCGCCGCGTCTACCCGAAGGCCCTGTTCGGCGCCCTCGCCACGGCCGGTGTCGTCTACGTCCTCGTCGCCCTCGCCAGCGCGATCGCCCTGCCCGCGTCCGAGCTGTCCGAGTCCAGCGGCCCGCTGCTCGCGGTCGTCTCCGCCACCGGCGTCCCGATCCCTGACTGGGTCTTCAGCCTCATCGCCCTGGTCGCCGTCGCGAACGGCGCGCTGCTCACGATGATCATGGCGAGCCGCGTGACCTACGGCATGGCCGAGCAGCGGCTCCTGCCCGCCCTGCTCGCGAAGGTCCTGCCGAACCGGAAGACCCCGTGGACCGCGATCGTCGCCACGACGGTCGTCGCGATGCTCCTGACCCTGGTGGGTGACGTGGGCGTGCTGGCCGAGACCGTCGTGCTCCTGCTGCTCTTCGTGTTCATCAGCACGAACGTCGCTGTCCTGGTGCTCCGCCGCGACCACGTCGAGCACGACCACTTCCGGGTCTGGACCTTCGTCCCGGTGCTCGGGGTGCTGTCGTGCGTCCTGCTGCTCACGCAGCAGAGCGGCCAGGTCTGGCTCTACGCCGCGATCCTGCTCGCCGTCGGCGTGGTGCTCTACTTCATCGCCCGGTTCACCGGGCGCCGTTCCGGACGCGACCACGAGGCGGGCGTGATCCACTGACGTCGCGCACCACGGGCCTCCAGGCAGACCGTCTGGAGGCCCGTGGTGCGTCCGCCGGTCGGCGCGCGGAGTCAGCGCAGGTCGCGCACCCAGGCCTCGACCGCGTCCGAGATCTGCTGCCGGGCATCAGCACGGCTGATGGTCGCCGTCCGGTCGCCCGGCTGGTCGCCGTAGGCACCGAAGTCGGCGTGGTTCGCCCCCTGGATCTCGGTCATGGTGGCGGTCGACGGCAGCTTGTCCCGCGCGGCGTCGACCTTGGCCGGCGTCGACAGGCCGTCACGCGAACCGGAGACGCTCAGCACGTCGATGTACGAGCGGCTGATGTCGTTCGCGCAGTAGCTGCCGAAGAGCAGCAGACCGTCGGCATCCTGGGCGAGCTGGCACGCACGGACCCCGCCGAGGGAGTGCCCGCCGACGGCCCAGCGCGTGACCGAGGGGGCGTGGGCCTCGAACGTGGCGAGCGGCCGGGTGTCGAAGAACGCCAGGTTGAGCGTCGGCTTCGTGATGACGACCGTCGTGCCGTTGGCGACCACCTGCCGGAACGTCGCCATGTAGGCGTAGGGATCCACCTTCGCACCGGGGATGAACACGATCCCGACCCCGTCGGCCTGGCCGGTCGGGGTCATCACCACCGAGTCACCGGCGTCCCGCACCGCGATCCGGTCGTCACGCCAGACCTGCAGGGCGGCACTGCGCGTGCCCTGCATGACGATGTGCGCCCACACGAGGAACACCACCGCGAGCAGGACGACGACGGCGACGATCCAGGTGGTCCAGCGCAGCGCTCGGTTCATGTGGCCACCGTACGGCGCATCAGGACCTCGGTCCGGCCGTCCGGCAACGGATCGCCGGGTTCGTCGCGGGCGCTGAAGCCGACGTGCTCGTCGGCGCGACGGGCGACGGCGTTGTCGGGCAGCACCGAGAGTTCGAGTTCGGTGGCTCCGGTAGCAGCCGCCCACGTGGCGATCGCGTCGATGAGTGCACGGGCGATGCCGCGGCCGCGCGCTGCCGGGTCGACCCACATCGAGATGAGCTCGGCGGGGCCGTCCGGGTCGGTGGGCGGGACGCCGCTCGCCATCCCGACGACCGCGCCGGGTCCGTCGGCATCGGTGTCGACCGCGAGCAGGTCGAGCGCTCCCGGGATCGACAGGCGGGTGCGCCACCGGTGCTCGGGGGCGTCCACCCAGTCCTGCAGCGTCGAGCCGAAGGCGTGCGGGGCGTCGGCGAGGGCGCGGAGGCGCACGGGTCGCCACGCTTCCCAGTCGTCGGCGGTCACGCGGCGCAGTTCGATCCCCACGTCCCGACGGTACCGCGGAGCGGGGTGCGACCGGCAGGGCGGGACCGGCAGGGCGGGACCGGCAGGGTCCCGCATCCAGTGCGCAGAAGACGTCGGGTGCGGTGGTCGCACCCGACGTCTTCTGCTCACTCGTCGGCCGTCGCCCGGGAAGGGCGACCGGGACTACGCCTTGATGGCGGCGCGGATCTCGGCGGCGGCTGCGCCGACGTCCGAGGCGCTGTAGATCGCGCTGCCGGCGACGGCGATGCGGGCACCGGCCTCCTGCACCGAGGCGACCGAGGACGCGTTCACGCCGCCCGCGATCGAGAACGGGACGCCCGAGTCCTTGCCGGCGTCGAGCAGGGTCGAGAAGGTGAAGCCCTCTTCTGCCTGCTCGTCGAGCCCGGCGTGGACCTCGACGAACTCGGCGCCGAGTGCGACGACCTCGCGGGCACGGGCGGCCTTGTCGGAGACGCCGATCAGGTCGACGACGATGCCCTTGCCGTGCTTCTTCGCGGCCTTGACGGCGCCGACGATCGTCGAGTCGCCGGCGACACCGAGGACGGTGACCAGGTCGGCACCCGCCGAGAAGGCGATGTCGGCCTCGAGCTCACCGGCGTCCATGGTCTTGAGGTCGGCGAACACGATCTTGTCGGGGTGCGCTTCCTTGATCGCGGTGACGGCGGACAGGCCGGCGCTCTTGATCAGGGGCGTGCCGAGCTCGAGGACGTCGACGTGCGCCGCGGCCGCGGCGGCGAGCTCGAGGGCGGCTTCGGTGGTCAGGGTGTCCATGGCGAACTGGAGCTGCATGGGTGTGCCTTTCATTCGAGGTTGGCGTGACGGGGCCAGAGGTCGTCGGCGGACTGCCCGCCTCGGGCCCACAGGGCGTGGAACACGGCGTCGCCCACCAGGGCGACCGCCTGTTCGAAGAGGCCACCGGCGTACTGGGCCGAGGCGGTGCCGGAGCGGTCGGTCTTCGTCGCGGCGGGCAGCACGATCGTGACGTCCGCCAGCTCGGAGAGCGGGGAGTCGTCGGTGGTCGAGAGCGCCACGACGGATGCCCCGACCTCGTGCGCGGTGCGCGCGGCCTGCACGATGCCGGTGGTCGTCCCGGAACCGCTCGCGACGAGGAGCAGGTCACCCTGCCGGATGGCCGGGGTGGTGACCTCGCCCACGACGTGCGCGTCGAGCCCCAGGTGCATGAGGCGCATTGCGGTCATGCGGAGGGCGAGGCCGGAGCGACCGGCGCCGTGGACGAACACCCGGTCGGCGCCCTCGATCAGGTCGAGTGCACGCTGTGCGGGAGCGTCGTCGAGGCGGGCCGCCAGGTCGCCGACCTCGCGGACGACCAGGTCGAGCGCTGCGGAGACGGTGGTTGCTGCCATGACGACGATCCTTCCGTCAGCGGACCCTGCGCGCCGCTACCCGCCCCGGCAGGGGTCCCATCCCATCGGGTGGGCCCGTCCGCTCGGGTGGGACGGGTACGGTCGCCTCCATGGACGCATCGGTCGACACCCTGGAGGCCCGGGGCGGCTCCGCCATCCGGCTCGCGGCCGCCGAGCACGCCCGCACCGTCGCCGAGCAGGCGGACCGGCACGCCCTCACCCTCGAATCCGTCCTCGCCGTGCTCCGGTCGTCGCGGGTCACCGACGCGGCCGCCCGGGCCGAGGCCGTCGAGATCGCCTCGGCCGCCCTCGTCGACCTGCGCACCGTGACCGATCAGCAGCGGAGCACCCTGCTCGAACCCGTCACCGGGGCGTTCTCGCGGCTGCGCGCCGACCTGCGGCCGCTCGTGCGCTTCGGGGACCTCGACGTGCAGTTCGTCGAGCCGCCGGCCACCGGGCGTGCGTTGCCGGGTGACGTCGCCCACGCTGCCCGGGCGATCGTGCGGACCGCGGTGCTCGCCCTGGTCGACGACGGTGCGGCGAAGCGGGTGCGCATCCAGTGGGACTGCGACGGCCGGAACCTGCTCATGCAGCTCCGCGACGACGGCTCCGGCACGCTCGACGTGCAGGACGACGCCATGCGACCGATCGCCGAGCGGGTCGTCACGCTCGACGGGCGGGTGCAGGTCGCGAGCACGCCCGGCTGGGGGTCCGTGCTCGACATCTCGCTGCCCCTCGACCCGCGACCGACCGAGGTGGACGCGGTCGACGACGGCGATCTGACCCCGCGGGAGCGCGACGTGCTGCGGCTCGTGGCGACCGGTGTCGGCAACCGGGAGATCGCCGAGGGGCTCGGCATCAGTGTCAACACCGTGAAGTACCACGTGGCGAACCTGCTCCGGAAGCACGGCGCCCGGACCCGGGCGGAGCTCGCGGCGTTCAGCTCCCGGGCGTGAACCGTCGGGACCGCGACGCGTACCGGGTTCCTACGCTCCGGGGGCGAAGCGGTACCCCATTCCGGACTCCGTCACCAGGAAGCGCGGGTGCGCGGGGTCGGGCTCGAGCTTCCGCCGCAGCTGGGCCATGTAGAGGCGCAGGTACCCGGAGTCGTTGCCGTGCGTCGGCCCCCAGACCTCGGTCAACAGCATCTCGCGGGTCATCAGCCGGTCGGGGTTCGTGACCAGGACCTCGAGCAGGCGCCACTCGGTGGGCGTCAGGCGGATCGCCGGACCCTCGGCCGGGGTGACCTGCTTCGCGACGAGGTCCACGAGCAGCGGTCCGATCGCGATCGTCGGGGTCTCCTCCGTCGCCACCACCCGGCGTCGTCCGAGAGCCCGCAGCCGGGCGAGGAGCTCGTCCATCTGGAACGGCTTCGTCACGTAGTCGTCGGCACCGGCGTCGAGCGCGTCGACCTTGTCCGACGAGTCGGTCCGGCCGGAGAGCACCAGGACGGGCACCTGCGACCAGGCCCGGACGCCCTCGAGCACCCCGATGCCGTCGAGTCGGGGCATGCCGAGGTCGAGGAGCACCAGGTCGGGGCGCTCGGTGATGACGGCGTCGATCGCTTCGCGCCCGTCCCGAGCCGTGACGACGTCGTACCCTCGCGCCGAGAGCGTCACCGACAGCGCACGGACGAGCTGCGCGTCGTCGTCAGCGATCAGGACCTTCATCGGATCTCCACTCCCACGTGCCCGGCGATCGGCAGCCGCACCACGACGGTGAGGCCACCGCCCGGGGTGTCGTCGACCTCGATCGTGCCGCCCATGCCCTCGGTGAACCCGCGTGCCAGAGCCAGGCCGAGCCCGAGGCCGGTCTCGTTGTCGGTGTCGCCGAGCCGCTGGAACGGCTGGAACACCTCGTCGCGGCGGTCCGCGGGGATCCCGGGGCCGTGGTCGGCGACGCGGAGTTCGACCACGCCGGCGAAGGCGCTGGCGGCGACCCGGACGTGGGTGCCATCCGGGGCGTACCGGGCGGCGTTGGCGAGCAGGTTCACGACGACGCGCTGCAGCAGGACGGGGTCGGCGAGCACCGGCGGCAGGTCGGCGGGCAGGTCGAGGTCGACGTCGTCGGGGCCGAGCTCGAGCTCGTCGAGTGCGGGGGCGACCACCGTCTCGAGTGCGATCGACGCCGGGGTGACCGCGAGGACACCGGCCTGCACGCGGCTGACGTCCAGCAGGTCTGCCAACAGCACCGCCAGCTGACCGAGGCTCTCGTCGGCGGTCGCGAGCAGCGCCTCCCGGTCGGGTCCGGACAGGTCGATGTCGGGCGCACGCAGCGTCTGCACGGCGGCGGAGGCCGCTGCGATCGGTCGGCGCACGTCGTGGCCGACGGCCGCGAGCAGTGCGCTGCGAACCCGGTCGGCGGCGGCGATGCGTTCAGCACCGACGGCCGTGCGGGTCAGCTCGCGGTGCTCGACGGCGGCGTCGAGCTGCTGCTCGACGACCCGCAGCAGGCGGCGCTGGGTCGGGTCGTCGGGTGCGCCGGCGAACTCGAGCACGGCGCCGGAAGCGAGCGTCGTCGACGCGTCCGGCGTCGCACCGAACTCGCCGGAGGTCGCCGGCACCTCGTCGCCCTGGCGGATCCGGACGCCGGCGAAGCCGAAGGCCTCACGGGTGCGGTCGAGCAGCGCCTGCAGGGCGTCGTCACCACGGAGCACACTGCCGGCGATGCCCATCAGGAGCCCGGACTCGGCCGAGGCCCGACGGGCGGCACGTGACCGGCGGGCGGACCGGTCGACCACGAAGCTGACCAGCACCGCGCTGATGACGTACATGACCAGCGCGAACAGGTGCCACGGCTGCTGAACCGTCACCATGTAGAGGGGTTGCACGAAGAAGTAGTCGAGACTCAGCCCGGACAGCACGGCCGCGAACACCGCCGGCCACATCCCGCCCACGAGCGCCACGACGAGCACGAGCAGCTGGTACGCCAGCACGTCGACGGTGATGGCGTCCGGGTCGCTGCCGATCGACAGCACCCAGGTGAGCAGCGGGCCGACCAGGACCGACAGCACGAACCCGGCGATCACGCGTCCGCGGGACAGACTGCCCCCGAGCTTCGGCAGGGTGATCCCGCCGCCGGCCCGCTCGTGCGTGACGACGTGCACGTCGATGTCGCCGGACTCCCGGATGACGGTGTTGCCGATGCCCGGACCGGTCATGGCGGCCGCGAGCCGGCTGCGGCGGCTGACCCCGATCACGATCTGGGTGGCGTCGATCGACCGTGCGAAGCGCACCAGGGTGCTCGGTACGTCGTCGCCGACGACCTGGTGGTACGTCCCACCGAGTTGCTCGAGCAGGGTCCGCTGCTTGCCGAGCGCGCCGGGGTGCCGCACGCGCAGGCCGTCGTTCGTGGTCACGTGGACGGCGGCGAGCTCGCCGCCGGCGCTGCGGGCGGCGATGCGGGCGCCGCGGCGCAGCAGGGTCTCGCCCTCGGGGCCGCCGGTCAGGGCGACGAGCACGCGCTCCCGGGTCTCCCAGCGGTGTTCGATGCCGTGCTCGGCGCGGTAGGCCTTGAGCGCGTCGTCGACCTCGTCCGCGAGCCAGAGCAGGGCGATCTCGCGCAGGGCGGTGAGGTTGCCGAGGCGGAAGTAGTTCGACAGCGCGGCGTCGATCCGGGCCGCCGGGTACACGAGCCCGTCGGAGAGCCGTTCGCGCAGCGCTGCCGGGGCCAGGTCGACGACCTCGATCTGGTCGGCCGCGCGCACCACGGCGTCGGGGACGGTCTCGCGCTGCACGGTGCCGGTGATCTCGCGGACCACGTCGCCGAGGGACTGCATGTGCTGCACGTTGACCGTCGAGATGACGTCGATGCCGGCGTCCCGCAGCGCCTCGACGTCCTGCCAGCGCTTCTCGTTCGGGCTGCCGGGGGCGTTCGTGTGGGCGAGTTCGTCGACGAGCGCGACCTCGGGTGCCCGGGCGATGACGGCGTCGAGGTCGAGGTCGTCCAGGTCGACGCCGCGGTGCGAGACGGTGCGGCGGGGCACCACCTCGAGCCCGTTCACCAGGGCCGCGGTGGCGGCGCGCTCGTGCGTCTCGACGACGGCGACGACCACGTCGCGACCCTCGTCGAGCAGCCGACGCCCCTCTTCGAGCATCGTGTAGGTCTTGCCGACACCGGGCGCTGCACCGAGCAGGACCCGCAGCTTCCCGCGCTTCACGTGCTCATCCTCTCGCGTGCGGGGGTCGGTCTCCGCAAAACACCGGTGTTCACCTGTCGCACCGCGGTCTGCGGGTGTTCGACGCGCGAGCACCGGTGTCTTGCGGAGGGGTCGCCCACGCTCAGGACGCCTTCGCCAGCGCCAGGTTCAGCGCGAGCACGTTCACCACGGGCTCACCGAGGAACCCGAGCTGCCGCGACTCGGTGTGCGACTGCACGAGCTGCCGCACGGTGGCGACGGACAACCCCCGTGCCGATGCCACGCGCGCCACCTGCTGGCGTGCGTACTCCGGGCTGATGTCCGGGTCGAGCCCCGAGCCCGAGGCGGTCACGGCGTCGGCCGGCACCTGTGCGGCGGGGACCCCGTCGGCCTTCGCCAGGGCGGTACGACGCTCCTCGACGGCCTTGAGCAGGTCGGCGTTGTTCGGCCCGAGGTTCGAGCCGGAGGACGCCCCCGCGTCGTAGCCGTCCCCGGCGGCGGACGGCCGCGACTGGAACCAGCGGTCGGCCTGCTTGCCGGTGAACGACTGCCCGATCAACGAGGAACCGACGACCTTGCCGGACGAGTCCGTGACCATCGAGCCGTTGGCCTGGTCGTGGAACGCCGCCTGGCCGACGCCCCAGACGGCGAGCGGGTACCCGACGCCGAGCACGACGGTGGCGACGAGGGTGAGGCGGATCGCCACACCGGCGGAACGGAAGGTGGAACGTGCAGATGCCATGACTAGAACCCCGGGATGAGACCGACCACGAGGTCGATCAGTTTGATGCCGATGAAGGGGACGACCACGCCGCCCAGCCCGTAGACGAGCAGGTTGCGGCCGAGGATCGACGACGCTGCGGCTGCGCGGTACTTGACGCCACGCAGGGACAGCGGGATGAGCGCCACGATGACGAGCGCGTTGAAGACGACCGCCGACAGGATCGCGGACGACGGGCTGTGCAGCCCCATGATGTTGAGCGCCGCGAGGCCCGGGAACGCGGCCTGGAACATCGCCGGGATGATCGCGAAGTACTTCGCGACGTCGTTGGCGATGGAGAAGGTGGTCAGGGCACCGCGGGTGATGAGCAGCTGCTTGCCGATGCGGACGACGTCGATGAGCTTGGTCGGGTCGGAGTCGAGGTCGACCATGTTGCCCGCCTCCTTCGCCGCCGTCGTACCGGTGTTCATCGCGACGCCGACGTCCGCCTGGGCCAGGGCCGGGGCGTCGTTGGTTCCGTCGCCGGTCATGGCGACGAGGTTGCCGCCCTCCTGCTCGCGCTTGATGTACGCGAGCTTGTCCTCCGGGGTGGCCTCGGCGAGGAAGTCGTCGACGCCGGCCTCGTGGGCGATGGCTGCCGCGGTGCGGGGGTTGTCACCGGTGATCATCACCGTGCGGATGCCCATCGACCGGAGCTCGGCGAACCGTGATGCCATGCCGTCCTTGACGACGTCCTTCAGGTGCACGACGCCGAGCAGCGTGACCGCACCGGTCGACGACCGACGGCCGACGACGAGCGGCGTGCCGCCCTGGTCGGAGATCTCCGCGACGGTCGCGTCGATGGCCGAAACAACACCGGCTTCGGTGGTGTCCGCCCATGCGAGGACAGCCGCAGCGGCGCCCTTCCGGATCTGCGATCCGTCGGGCAGGTCGAGACCGGACATGCGCGTCTGCGCCGTGAACGGCACCTCGACGGCCCCGTCCGGCAGGCCCACGGCGGCGCCGTCCTCGCGCGCCAGGTCGACGATCGAGCGACCTTCCGGGGTGCTGTCCGCGGCACTCGACAGCGCTGCAGCTTCGAGCAGGTCGGCGGTCGTCACGCCCGGCACGGGCACCACGCGGGATGCCCGGCGGTTGCCGTAGGTGATCGTGCCGGTCTTGTCGAGCAGCAGCGTCGTGATGTCACCGGCGGCCTCGACCGCGCGGCCCGACATCGCGAGCACGTTGTGCTGCACGAGTCGGTCCATGCCTGCGATGCCGATCGCGGAGAGCAGGGCCCCGATGGTGGTCGGGATGAGGCAGACGAGCAGGGCGATGAGCACCGGCACGCTGACCGTCGCACCGACGAGCCCCGCGATGGGCTGCATCGTCAGGCAGACGATCACGAAGACGATCGACAGCGAGGCGAGCAGGATGTTCAGCGCGATCTCGTTCGGCGTCTTCTGCCGTGCCGCACCCTCGACCAGACGGATCATCCGGTCGATGAAGGTCTCGCCCGGGGTCGAGGTGATGCGCACCACGATCCGGTCGGACAGCACGCGGGTGCCGCCGGTGACGGCGCTGCGGTCGCCGCCGGACTCGCGGATGACCGGTGCCGACTCACCCGTGACGGCCGACTCGTCGACCGACGCGATGCCGTCGATGACGTCACCGTCGCCCGGGATGACCTCGCCCGCGACGACCAGGACCACGTCGCCCTTGGCCAGGTCGACGGAAGCGACCTCCTCGGTCGCGTTGCCGGTCGCGGCCGCGTCGGACGTCGCGTACCCGAGCACCCGGCGGGCACTCGTGGTCGAGCGGGTCTTCCGCAGGGTGTCGGCCTGGGCCTTGCCGCGGCCCTCGGCCACCGACTCCGCCAGGTTGGCGAAGACGACGGTGAGCCAGAGCCAGACGGCGATGGCGATCGTGAAGGCGGACGGCTCGACGACGGCGGCTGCCGTCGTCAGCGCCGCGCCGACCTCGACGATGAACATGACGGGGTTCCGCCACATGAGTCGCGGATCGAGTTTCCGCAGGGCGCCCGGGAGGCCCGCCACCAGCTGGCGGGGTCCGAATGCGGACGAGCGGATGGCCGGCCTGGAGGCGGTGGTCGCCTCGTGCTCGGAGGTCACGGTGGTCATGACAGTCCTTCTGCGAGCGGACCCAGTGCGAGCACCGGGAAGTAGGTGAGTGCGGTGACGATGACGGCGACGCCGCCGAGCAGCACGATGAAGAGCGGGCGGTGGGTGGGCAGGGTGCCGGCGGTCTCCGGCACCCGGTCCTGCGCCGCGAGGGATCCGGCGAGCGCCAGGACGAACACCATCGGCACGAAGCGGCCGAGCAGCATCACGACGCCGAGCGAGGAGTTCATCCACGTGGTGTTCGCGGTGAGTCCGCCGAAGGCCGAGCCGTTGTTGTTCGCGCCCGAGGTGAAGGCGTAGAGCAGCTCGGTCAGCCCGTGGTTGCCGGGGTTGAAGATCGACGTCCCGAGCACCTGTTCGCGGACCCCGGGGATCACGAGCGAGAGCCCGGTGGCCAGGAGCACGAGCGTCGGCGTGACGAGGATGTACAGCGCCGCGAAGGTCATCTCCTTGGCGCGGATCTTCTTGCCGAGGTACTCCGGGGTTCGGCCGACGAGCAGGCCGCCGATGAACACCGTGATGACGGCGAGCACGAGCATGCCGTACAGGCCGGAGCCGACGCCGCCGGGGGTGACCTCGCCGAGCATCATGTTGACGAGCGCCATCATCCCGCCGATCGGGGTGTAGCTGTCGTGCATCGCGTTGACGGCGCCGGTGGACGTCGAGGTGGTCGCGGTCGAGAAGAGCGTCGAACCGAGGATGCCGAAGCGGCTCTCCTTGCCCTCCATCGCGGCCCCGGCGGCGTGTGTGGCGATCCCGCCGCCGCCGAGCTCGGCGATCGACATGACCGACAGCGAGACGAGGAAGATCGCGCCCATCACGGCGAGGATCGCGTAGCCCTGGCGGTCGTCCCCGACGAGCCGCCCGAACGTGCGCGGGAGCGAGAACGGGATGACGAGCATGAGGAAGATCTCGACGAGGTTCGTCCACGCCTGCGGGTTCTCGAACGGGTGCGCCGAGTTCGCGTTGAAGTAGCCGCCACCGTTCGTGCCGAGTTCCTTGATCGCCTCCTGCGAGGCGACGAACCCGCCGGGGATGTGCTGCGTGCCACCGATGAGCGTGGTGACGTCGGTGCCGCTCCCCCACGACTGGACGACCCCGCCGGCGACGAGCACGATCGCGAAGACGAACGCCCCGGGCAGCAGCAGCCGGCCGAGCCCGCGGACGATGTCCACCCACACGTTGCCGAGGGTGCCGGACTTGCGACGGGCGAACCCGCGCACCAGCGCCACGGCGACCGCCAGGCCGACGGCTGCGGACAGGAAGTTCTGCACCGCGAGGCCGGCCATCTGCACGGTGTAGCCGAGGGTGGCCTCGGGCGAGTACGACTGCCAGTTCGTGTTCGACACGAACGACGCCGCGGTGTTGAACGCGAGCGAGGGTCCGACACCGGGCAGTCCGAGGTCGCCGGGCAGGACGACCTGGATGCGCTGCAGCAGGTAGACGAGCAGGAGCCCGGCGACGCTGAAGAGCAGCACGCCGCGCAGGTACACGGGCCAGGACTGCTCGGCGTCCGGGTCGACGCCGATCAGCCGGTAGACCCCGCGCTCGACCCGGTTGTGCCGGACGGGTGTGAAGACCTTCGCCATCCAGTCGCCGAGCGGGCGGTACGCGACGACGAGCAGCAGGACGAGGGTGGCTACCTGGGCGATGCCCGCCCAGAGGTCCGCGGCGCCCACTAGAAGCGCTCCGGACGCACGAGCGCCCAGACGAGGTACACGACAGCGGCGATGCCGAGGACGGCGGCCGCGATGGTGATGCCGATCACAGCCGTTCCACCCCCTTGGCGATCAGTGCCACCACGCCGAACACGGCGAGGACACCGGCGACGACGAACACGTCGAACACGAGGGACTCCAGAAGGTCTGCGGTGTCCGCGCCGGGTGACGCGGACCGGCACCACTTGTGGTGCCGAACCGATGCTGGATCCTGCGCCGGGCCTCCAGGCCGCTCCTAACGGATCCCTGACGCCGCCCTGGCGGACGCATGCACGCTCCTAACGCCTGTGGAGAGCGCTCGATCCCGTGACGCGGATCCTGGTAGGGTTTCAGCATCACGATCGGCCCGCTCGCCTCACGGCTCGGGCCGATTTTCTTGTCTCGGGGGGCGCATGGAGTACGTGAAACCGTGGCTCTCGATCGGTGAGCAGATCGAGAAGCTGGCTTCCAAGGGAGTCCGCATCGGTGATCGGGGCGTCGCGGGATCGGTACTGCGCGAAGTCGGCTACTACCGCCTCACCGGATACCTCTATCCCTTCCGTGAATCCTCGTTCGAGATCGACGACGACGGCCGTCGGCACATCGAGGTCCAGGACCGGTACCGAGCAGGGACGGAGTTCGCAGCAGCCGGACACCGGAGCGTTCACTGCACCTCGGCCCGACCCACCGGATGGCTCCAGCGCACACACGGCGTGGCTGCAGCGAGTGCGAGACCGACAGGATTCCTCTGACGAACAGTTCGTCGCACACTTCCGAACCGAGTACGACGACCGGATGCCCATCTGGGCACTCACCGAAATCCTCGAACTGGGACACCTCGCTCGGCTGTACGGCGGTCTCCGGAACGACGTCGCCACCCGGATCGCCCGAGAGTTCGGCGTCCCGACCAAGAAGACGATGCTGAGCTGGCTCGCCTCGGTCAACTACGTCCGGAACGTCGCAGCACACCATGCGCGTCTGTTCAACCGGAAGTTGGTCGTGGTCCCGAAACGGCCGAGGTCCGGTGCGGTACCGCTCCTCGCACATCTCTCGGGAACCGATGCCCCGAAGCAGTTCGGTGTCTACAACACCTTGGCGGTGATGGCCTACCTGCTCAGGTCGGTCCCGTCCGACCACTACTGGGCCGAGCGCGTGGCCGCTCTCCTCGGGGCCTTCCCGAGCAACGAACACCTCGATCTCTCGTCGATGGGTGTCGGCGGCGGTTGGCTGGACCACGCGCTCTGGACAGGTCCCCACTGATCACGCTGGGCGACGCGTGCCGACCGTGCGCAACCGGTCAGCGAGGTCTGCCACGGCCTCGACGAGCTCCTCCGGACCCGCGACGACGAAGTCGACCGCAAATCCTGACACCACGCCCGCGAGCCCGTCCCACGACCACGATCCGAGGGTGACGCGGGCCCGGTCGTCCTCGAGCTGCTCGACCACGGCGTCCTCGGGCAGGTACGGCGCGATCCGCCGCGCATCGCCCGCCGTCGTGGTCACCGACCCGGTGCACGGCCACACGTCGTCGACCGCCGCCCCCTTGAACCGCGCGGACACGAACGCGGCCGCATCGCCACCGGGGATCGGTCGCGGCGTGAAGGGGACGCGGGTGCGCATCCGCGGCGTGATCCGGTCGATGCGGTGCGTGCGCCAGTCGTCGCGGTCGGCATCCCAGTCGAGCAGGTACCAGCGACCGTTCCGGGCGACGACGGCGTGCGGTTCCACCCGGTGCGGAGTCTCGTCCTCTCCGTACCCGAAGCGGAAGACCTCGTGCAGGTGGACGGCCTCGCTCACCGCCACCAGGACCTCCGGGTCGGTGGTGGTCCGGCTCGTCGCGGTCACGGCCTGCACCGCGTCGACCCGGGACCGCAGCCGCGCGGGCATCACCTGCCGGACGGTCGCCAGGGCGCGGGCCGCCGACTCGGCGACGTCCGCCCCCGATGCCGGTGCCACGGCGAGCGCCAGGGCGATCGCCACCGCCTGGTCGTCGTCGAAGAGCAGCGGGGGCAGGTCGGAGCCGGCCTCGAGCCGGTAGCCGCCGGCCGGGCCACGGAGCGCCTCCACCCGGTACCCGAGCCCGCGGAGTCGGTCGACGTCGCGGCGGACCGTTCGGGGACTGACCTCGAGCCGACCGGCGAGCTCGTCGCCCGGCCAGTCGCGGTGCACCTGGAGCAGGGAGAGCAGCGCGAGCATCCGTGCGGAGGGTCCGGCCATGGCGTCCATCTTCGTCCGAGAAGCGGACATGATCTGACCGCATTGCCCGAGATCCTCGTCCCATGAGCATCGAAACGACAACCCACCTCAACTTCGACGGCGACGCCCGCGCGGCGCTCGACTTCTACGCATCGGTCTTCGGCGGCGAGGTCACCGCCGCCACCTACGGCCAGATGGGCGCCCTGGACGACCCGGCCTGGGCGGACCGCATCGTCTTCGGGCAGGTCTCCACGCCCGCCGGCTTCCGTGTCATGGCCTTCGACGTCTGGCCCGGGCAGCCCTACGACCAGGGGTCGAACGCCTTCTACGTGTTCGTGCACGGCGACGACACGGCCGAGATCGAGCGGTACTGGGCGGCACTGTCCGAGGGCGCCGAAGTACGGCAGCCCCTGGAACCCTCGGCCTGGGCACCGTTGGCCGGGCAGCTGCGCGACCGCTTCGGCGTGGTCTGGCAGCTCGACGTCGCGGCCCCGACCGAGTGACGCGGCGGTGCGGCCCGGATGGTCCCGCCCCGCACCGACGCTCGGACGTTTGTGAACCACTTCCCCACGGAATCCGGCCGCCGATAGCGTGCTGGCATGCCCGAGTTCCGCCCGATGCCCGGTTACGAGCTCGGCCACGGATGGGTGGCCGCCCGCCGACGCCGCTCCCGGTTCGGCAGCGTGTGGCGCTGGATCGGGCCGCCGGTCGCACTCGTCGCCGTCGTCGCTGCCGCGCTGCTGTTCCACTGGTACGCGGGCGTGGCCGACCAGGTCGAGTGGGAGTGCGCGGTGTCCACCTGCGGCACGAGCGACCCGCGGTCCTTCGCGCCGGAGGGGTGCTGGGCGCTCCTCGTGCTCGCCGGTCTCGGCACCGTCCGGGTCCCCGGGCGGTGGTGGTGGACGGGCGCGCTCCTGCTCGGGTTCGCGCTCGTCGCCGCGTGGTCGATCGACTGGTGGCGGATGCCCGGCATCGACCTCGGGCTGTTCGTGACGCCGATCGGAGCCGGGAGCCTGGGCGTCGTCCTCCTGCTCGCCCGGATCGGGATGGCCGTCGACCGTGTGCGCGGGCGAGCCCACACCGCCCGTCGGCGGGCCGAACAGGACAGTCCGCGGGACGTGGGCGAGCGCTGACCCGGTCGGAGGATCAGCCCGAGCGGCTCCAGGTGCTGACCGTCACGGTCGCGGTCACGCTCGTCGGCGCGAACACCTGCTCCGCCGAGACGTGGTGGTGGCTCGGCCCCATGTGCACGACGTCGTGGACGTCCTCCGCCGACAGCTCCATGGACCACATCAGGTCCTCGGAGGACCGCAGCGCGAACGACGGCGTCAGGGAGTCGTGCAGTCGGCGCTCCTTCTCCGGGTCCACGCTGATCGTCGCCTCGGCGAGCTCCGCCAGGTGGCCGGTCCGCGGGGTCACCACCACGAGCACGCCGTCGGCGTGCAGGACGCGGGCGTACTCGGTCTGGTTGCGGGGTGCGAAGACGTCGAGCAGGACGGCGGCAGCGCCGTCGACGACCGGGAGGCGCTCGGTCACGTCACCGACGACGGCCCCCGCGCGCTCGTGGGCGCGTGCCGCACGCCGGATCGCGACGGCCGACAGGTCGAGCGCGACCCCGAGCCTCCCGTCCGCCGCGCGCAGCGCACGCGCCAGGTAGGTCCCCGGGCCGGAACCGACGTCGAGGACGATGCCGGGCGCGGTCGTGTCCGCGACGATTACGGCGAGCGCCCGCTCGACGGGCGCGTAGTGGCCGCGCCCCAGGAACCGCAGCCGCGCGTCCACCATCTCCGGGGTGTCCGCGGTGAGCGCACGCCGCTTCGCGGGCAGGAGCGTCAGGTGGCCCTGCTTCGCCTCGTCGAACCGGTGCCCGTTCGGGCAGCCGACCTGGCCGCCGTCGACGCGACCGAGCAGCGCGGCGCACACGGGGCAGGCGAGCATCGGCAGCAGGTCGTCACGCACCGGCCCAGCGTACGGGGCTGGCTCACCCTGACCGGATGTCGCTGCCTGCGCGGCAGTACGGTCAGGACATGGCAGTCATCGAACAGGCAACGCTCCGTCCGTCCAAGGCCGAGGCGCTCGCCGCCTGGCTCCCCGACCAGACGTGGAGCGGCGTCGTCGCGGGAGCGCCGATCCGGGTCATCGGGCAGTTCCGGTTCGACGACCCCGCCGGCGAGGTCGGCGTCGAGGTCCTCCTCGTCCGCACCGATGACGGCCGGGTCCTGCAGGCGCCACTGACCTACCGGGACGCACCACTGCCCGGCGCCGATGCGTTCCTGGTCACCGAGATGGACCACTCCGTGCTCGGGCGACGGTGGGTGTACGACGCGGTGGGCGATGCCGTGCACGCCGACGTCCTGCGCCGGGCGATCGTCACCGGCGGGCACGAAGCCTCGCTCGAGATGGCCAACGGCGCCGGGCAGCGGCCGAAGGACGCCTGGGCCAGCGGGAGCGGCTCCGAACCCGACTCCCCCAGCGTCACCTCGGTGCGAGCGACCACTGCGGACGCCCTGACGTCGATCGCGACCGACCACGGCACGATCGTCGTCGCTCGGGTCGTCGGTACGGCTCTGCCCGAGGGCGAGACGCTGACCGGGACGTGGACGGACGGCTCCGAGGTGCTCGCCGTCCTGCTGCCCGAACGCGCCTGAGGTACTGGCAGGGCCTGCCTGTGCCGGGGACCGGCTGGCAGGATCGACGACGTGAAGACACTGGAGTTGCCACAGACAGACCTCACCGCCTCCGACGTCGTCGTCGGACTGATGCGGATCAACGACATGAGCGACGAGGGCATCCGTTCGCTCTACAGCGCCTCGCGCGATGCGGGCGTGAACATGTTCGACCACGCCGCGGTCTACGGCGAGTGGCACGGCTGCGAGGAGCGGCTCGGCG
Source organism: Curtobacterium sp. MCBA15_007 (assembly GCF_001864905.1). Classification (NCBI taxonomy): domain Bacteria; kingdom Bacillati; phylum Actinomycetota; class Actinomycetes; order Micrococcales; family Microbacteriaceae; genus Curtobacterium; species Curtobacterium sp. MCBA15_007. The sequence goes on along the minus strand of NZ_MJGM01000001.1, from coordinate 350,802 downwards.
CCGCCGTCACGCTGACGCCCGCGGAACGCGCCGAGATCGTGCTGCAGACCAAGGTCGGCATCCGGCCGACGCCGAAGGGCGCGTACTTCGACTTCTCGTACGAGCACATCCTCGAGTCCGTGCACGAGTCGCTCGAGGCACTGCAGACCGAGTACGTCGACGTGCTGCTGCTGCACCGCCCCGACGCCCTGGTCGAGCCGGAAGAGGTCGCGAAGGCATTCGACGAGCTGCACGCCGCCGGCAAGGTGCACCACTTCGGCGTCTCGAACCACACCCCCGGCCAGGTCGACCTGCTCAAGAAGCACGTCCGCCAGCCGCTCGCGTTCAACCAGGTGCAGCTGAGCATCACGCACGCCAACGTGATCTCGCAGGGCCTGACCGCGAACATGGGCGGCCTCGAGCAGTCGGTCGACCGCGACAACGACATCCTCAACTACTCGCGCATCAACGACATCACGCTGCAGGCCTGGTCGCCGTTCCAGAAGGGCTTCTTCGACGGCGTCTTCCTGGGCGACCGTGAGCAGTACGCCGAGCTGAACGACGTGCTCGAGGAGGTCGCCGCCGCGCACGGAGTCACCCCGACCGGCATCGCGGTCGCGTGGATCACCCGCCACCCCGCGCACTTCCAGGTCGTCCTCGGCACGACGAACCCGCAGCGCGTGCGGGACTCGGCCGCCGGCTCGGACGTCGAGCTGTCGCGCGAGGAGTGGTACCGGATCTTCACCGCGGCCGGACACACCGTTCCCTGAACCGGGACCGCCCGGTCAGGTCGGGCAGGGTGGGATCGTGCTCAACGACCTCGCCCTGCCTGTCCGCCTGACCACACGCTCCGGCGAGGTGACGCTGCGGGACGCGGTGGACGAGGACCTCGATGCGCTCATGGCACTGTTGTCCGACGACCCGATCAGCGCTGCACGTGGTGACGTCGCCGCGCCGGAGGACCGACCGCGGTACGCCGAGGCACTCCGATCGATCGTGGACGACCCGGCGAACGCGCTGCTCGTCGCCGAGGACGCCGACGGGCGGCTCGTCGGGACGCTGCAACTCACCCGGATCCCCGGGATGGCTCGTCGTGGTGCCACCCGACTGCTCGTCGAGGCGGTGCGGGTCAGCAGTGCACGCCGATCTGCCGGCATCGGGAGTGCGCTGATGCGCTGGGTCACCGACGTCGCGGCGCCGGCCCTCGGGACCCCGCTCGTGCAACTCACGTCGGACGCTGCACGGACCGATGCGCACCGGTTCTACGAGCGTCTCGGCTTCACCGGCTCGCACGTCGGGTTCAAGTACCGGGTCCCCGACCCTTCGGCGCGCTGACGTTCTTTCCCAGAACGCGTGCGATGCAAGGTGCTTTCGGGCGTACCTGGTCGAAATTTCCGACCAGGTATGCGCGATTCGACCAGGTATGCCCGATTCGACCAGGTACGCCCGATTCGACCAGGCGCGCTAGTCGTCGGAGGCGGAACCAGCAGACCTCGGCGTCGGAACGTTCACGTCGACCGGGGACACCCCGGCGGGATCGGCGGAGGCACCACCCACGACGTCGAACGAGATCCCGAGCATCGCCGGGTCCTCGTCGAGTTCGAGCCCGTCCTGACGGACCTGGTCCTCCGGGATTGCACGGCCACCGGACGGGTCCCACGAGTTCGCGATCGACATGCGCACGAGCATGCCCGAGCCGCTTGGCAATCGCCCAAGAATCCCCGGAGGACCCCCGGAACGGTCAGAGGTCGTCCGGGTGCAGCCGTTCGCCGGCGTGCGGACGCCGGAACACCGGGCCGCCGCCGGCCTCGTCCTCGTCGTGGTGGCTGACGGGCGAGACGCTCGGGTCGGCGGAATCGTCGCCGACGTCGGCGCCGCGGTCCTCCTCCACCTTGAGCTCGGACTCGTCACTGCCGTCCACGGGGATGGACCGGCCCTGCTGTTCGGGATCGAACGGTGCGCTCATCGACATGGGGCGAGCATGCTCCCGCTCGGTGCACGCGCGGTCAGCGTTGTCCGTCGGCCGCGATGAGTTCGAGCTGCGTCAGCGCCAGGTCGGTGCCGGCGGTGAACGTGAACGACGAACCCCCGCCGATGATGCGGAACACCCGGGTCTGGCCGGCCCACGTGAACTCGGCGCCGTCGACCGCGGTGACGGTGCCGTCGAGGCCGACCTGCCACGAGTACGACCCTGGCGATGCCACCGTCACCGTGTACAGCGAAGCGGTGGCGCACGACACGTCGAACGAGACGGACTCCCCGGCGGCGAGCGCCGTGACGGTGCGGCCGGTGTCGTCGGTGAGCGCCGAGGCGCCGACGGGCAGGACGTCCACCGGGGCGTCCCGGTAGCCGTGGACCTCGGAGGCCGACACCGGCCGGGTGTCCGATGCCCAGCCCTGCGGTTCGTCGGACAGGGTGAACTCGATCCGCGACGCGGCCACGACCACGCTGTGCGGGATGCTGACCGAGGTCCAGGGCGAGCCGTCGACCGTCACCGACGCCACGTACCGGCCTGCGGAGCCGGCGGCGATCTCGATGACCGTCTCCGTTCCTCTCCCCACCGGCACAGCCTGCCCGCCGCTGGCGCGTCGGTCAGGATCCGGCGGCGTGGGCCCAGGCTGTCGCAGCACCGTCCTGCGGACCGACGGCGGCACGAGCACGTAGGTGCCGGTCGACGGCGCCAGCGGGTACAGGCCGATGGTGGCGAAGACGTACCAGGCGCTCATCTCGCCGTTGTCCTCGTCGCCGGGGTATCCCTGGCCGAGGTCGGACCCGACGAACAGGCGCTCGAGCGATTCGCGGACGATGCGGTGCGCGTCGTCGTGGCGCCCGGTGAACATCGGGAAGAACGGGATGTGGTGCGCCGGCTGGTTCGACAGCCCCAGCATGCCCATCCGGACGTCGCGGGCCTCGGTCATCTCGTGGATCGGGAACCCGTACGACCCGGAGCGTGCGAGGGCGCCGGTCTCGGGGGTCGCGAAGAAGGCGTCGAGGGCGGCGTCGAAGCGCTCCGGTCCGCCGTGCAGGTCGACGATGCCGGCGCCGTCGTGCGGCGCCGTGAACGCGGTGCCCCACGCGTTCGTCTCGGTGTAGTCGTCGCCCCAGTCGCGCGGGTCGAACTCGGTGCCGACCCGCCACGAGCCGTCCGGGTCGCGGCCGATGAAGAACCCGCGCTCGGAGTCGAAGACGTGCCGGTACTGCAGGGACCGGCGGGCGAACCACTCGGCCTCGGCCTCGTACCGGGACAGGTCGGCGGGCGTCCGCGCACGCGATGCGAGCAGGCCCGCCATGACGGCCAGACCCCAGTCGTTGATGGCCGCGTCCAGGGTCCACGACATCCCCTCGTGGGTCGCCGTGTCGACGTGGCCGCGGAAGGCGCCCGGGAGGCTCCCCTTGCGTCCGACGCGCTCGTCCCGCGGCGGGACGGTCGCGTTCCGCACCGCGCTCCGGTACGCCTCGGCCAGGTCGAAGCCACGCACGCCCTTCACGGCCAGGTCGGCGAAGACGGTGTCGCTCGTGGTGCCGGTCATGCAGTCCTCGGCGCCGGGCGCACTCCAGCGCGGGGTCCACCCGCCGTCGTGGTGGTGCTCGACGAAGCCCTGGGCCAGCTCGCCCGCGGTGTCGGGGGTCAGGAGTCCGAGGAGCGGCCAGGCGGTGCGGTAGGTGTCCCAGAAGCCGTTCGTGGTGGTGAACGGGCCGTCGAGGATCTCCGGCCCGGGCTCGTCGCGGATCGGTTCCGCCAGCACGTCGCCGTACGGGGAGCGGTGCCGCGGGGTGCCGGTCAGCGCGGTCTCGCCGGCACGGTTCGGGTAGAGGAACAGCCGGTACAGACCCGAGTACAGGCTCGTCAGCTGGTCGGGGGTCGCACCGTCGAAGGACAGCGTCGCGAGCTTCTCGGTCCACAGCGCCTCGGCACGGGAGCGCATCGCGTCGAAGGAGCCGGCGGCGTCGAGGTTCGCGCGGGCGTCCTCGATCGAGACGGTCGAGATGCCGAGCAGGACGTCGACCGGGCCGTCCACATCCCCGGCCTGGCCCACGGACAGCCAGCCGCGCAGCTCGTGCTCGCCGATCGTGGTGTGGTCGGCGATGACCCCGGCGACCCGCAGGTGCACGTGGTGCGGCGGGGTGCCGGGGCGGTCGTCGAGCAGAGCTTCGACCACGGCGGTGCCGTCGGTGACCGTCACGGAGACGTCGGACACCCGGCCGTGGTGGTCGAGCACGACGCTGCGGGTACCGGTGAACCGGAACCCGAGGGCGAACTCCCCTGCGGTCAGCTCGGCCGTCACACCGTGGTCGAGCGCGACCCGGTAGCGGTGCGGGCCGTCCTGCTCGTCCTCGTGGTCGAACCCGAGCGCGCGGGCGGCCCGGTCGACGTCGGGGGTGTCGAGCGGCGAGGGCATCACCTGGAACACCCCGCGGTCGCCCATCCACGGCGACGGGATGTGGCTCGTCGCGAAGGCCTGGATCGCCGGACGGAGTCGTCCCTGGTCGTCGAGCCGGTCGTGCTCCTGGTAGGCGTACGGCCAGCGGTTGCTCGAGGCGTCCGTCATCGGCAGCCCGAACACGCCGCCGTGCGGGACGCCGACGAGCGGCGCGTTGTTGCCGCGGGAGAACCGGGACGACGCCTGGGTGCCGCGGGTCGTCCGGACGTGGCCGAGCGCGGTCGTCGGGGTCGGGCGCGCGGGACCGATCCGGACGGCGTCGAGCCAGCCGCGCAGTGCCGGACGCTCGCCGTCGGTGACCGCAGCCGACGTGTCGGAGCCGAGCCGGGCCTCCAGGCGGTCGACGACCAGCCCCGCGAACGGCGTGAGGTCGACCGCGCGACGGTTCCACTGGTCCGCCCACTGCTTGCGTGCGGTGTCCTGCGCGCCCGGGGTGACCACGTCGCCGTACTGGTCGCGGGCCCCCGCGTGCTCACGCAGCCGCGAGCCGTCGGTGAAGACGACGTCGACGGCGAAGGCCGTGGCGTCCCAGAAGTGCGGCAGGTCCGCTTCCGACGGCTCCGTCGCCCCGTCGGGAAGGGTCCGCTCGGGGAACCAGACCCAGGACAGCTCGTCGCCGGGGGCGATGGTGCGTCCGGTGAGGCCGGGGACGATCGCCTCGGCCACCGACGCGCCCGCTGGTCGTTCGACGAGCCAGCCCGCGGCAGAACCGAAGCCGACACCGTTCCGAGCGGCCACGGCCGTCGTCGGACCACCGCTCCGTTGCAGTTCTCGCACCGTGCGAGCCTATTTGCTCCAGGAACTGGACGAAAACCCCGGCGTGTCAGTCCCTGTTCTGCCCGGGGGCGCTGCCGGACTTGCCGGGGCCGGCACCGGGGCCCTTGTCCGACGAGGTGTCGACCGCGCCGGTGCCGTCCTGGGGCGCCTGCACCGGGTTCGAGGCGGGGGTGCTCGGCTCCGGGCCGACGGGCGGGTCCTGCGTGGGCTGCTCCGGCTCGGTCGGTTCGCTCGGCTGCTCGCTGGGCTCCTCGGCCGGCTGCGACGGCTGCTGCTCCTGGGACGGCTGCTGCTCCGCCGGCTCGCTCGGCTGCTGTTCCTGCCCCGGGTCCTCGGTCGGTTGCTGCTCCGTCGGAGCCGTCGAGGTGGTGTCCGTCGGAGCCGGCGTGCCGTCACCGTCACCGTTCAGGGCGAACACGGCCACACCGATGCCGATGAGCACCAGGACGATCACGATGATCGCGGCGATGAGGGGCCCGCGCTTCTTCTTCGCCGGCTGGTCCTCCGGCTGGTCGCCCCGGACCGGGCGGGGCGCGACCGGCGGCGGGGTCGGCCCGCTCGGACCCGATGCACCGCGGCCGTTCGCCTGGGCGCCGAGGACGGTCGTCGAGACGTCGTCAGCGGCGTTCGGACGGTGGGTGTCGAGGACGCGCGTGGCGTCGTCACCCGGCTGCGCGCCGCCGTTCGGTAGTTCGCTCGCCGGCATCGCCCGCGTCCGGTCGTCGGCGTTCGCCGCTGCGGCGGCGCCGACTGCGGCACCAGCCGCGCCGGCGGCCGCGGCCGTCACCGCACCGGGCGCACCGGGCAGGAGCTGCGTGGCGTTGGTGGGCTCGTCGCGGCCCAGGGCACGCAGGCGCTCGGCTGCCTCGGCGGCGGTCGGGCGCTCCGCCGGGTCCTGCGCCGTCATCACGTGCAGGAGGGTCCGCCAGGCCGTCGGCAGCTGGCGGTCGATCTCGGGCGAGCGGGTGAGCCGGGCGGTGGCGGACTCGACGGCGCTGCCCGGGAACGGCTGGCGGCCGGTCAGGCACTCCAGCAGCACGAGTCCGAGCGAGTAGACGTCGGCCTTGCCGGTGATCTCCTGCGCCAGGACCTGCTCCGGTGCCAGGTACGCGGCCGTGCCCATCACGGTGCCCGTCCCCGTCACGCGCGAGGCGTCGCGGAGCAGGGCGATCCCGAAGTCGGCGAGCTTCACGTGCCGGCCGTCGCTCTCGAGCAGCACGTTCGCGGGCTTCACGTCACGGTGGACGATCCCCTGCGCGTGCACGGCAGCCAGGCCGTCGGCGACCTGCGCACCCAGGCGGGCGGCGGTCGCGGGGTCGAGCGGCCCCTCGCGCAGACGCGTCGCCAGGTCGCTGCCCGGCACGAGTTCCATGACGAGGTACGAGTCGCCGTCGACGTCGTCGAGGGCGGCGTCGTAGAGCGTGACGAGCTCGGGGGCACGGAGTGTCGCGAGGGTCTGGATCTCCGCCTCGGCGCGGGCGCGCTCACCGCGGTCGACGGGGCCGATGCGGAACACCTTGACCGCGACCTCGCGACCGAGTTGCTCGTCGACCGCCCGGTACACGGACGCCATGCCACCGTGTCCGAGCGTGCCCGTGACGCGGTACCTGCCGCCGAAGACCCGTTCTTCCATGCCCGGCAACCTACCGGTCGCGGCTGACGGCGCTCTGCCGGAGCGCGGCGGCGCGGCGCGGGCGGGCCCGGGCGGCCCGGGCGGCCGTCGAGTGAGCAGAAGATGTCGGGTCGCTCTCGGCCACCCGACTTCTTCTGCTCAGTGGATGACGCGGTCGACGTCCGGCGCGGGCTCGGCACCGTGGTGGATCGCCGTCAGGTACAACCGGTGCGCCGTGATCACGAGCGCGAGCCACGCCAGCCCGAGCGCCCACGCCGCCAGCACGTCGGTGAGCCAGTGGTGCCCGAGGAACACGCGCGACGCACCGACCGACAGCACGAAGAAGGTGCCCACGACGATCGTCAGCACCCGGGTGACGACGCGCGACTGCCGCAGGAGCAGCAGGTACACGATGGTGCCCACGATCACCGTGGAGTTGAGCGTGTGCCCCGACGGGAACGACGGCGACGTCTCGTACGGCGGCACCGCGTCGGACAGCGGCGGACGCGCCCGACCGATCAGGTCCTTGCCCGCGATCGTCATGAGCAGCGAACCACCGCTCGCGGCGACGAGGAGCACCAGTGGCGTCCACGCACGCCGCTGGATCGTGAAGCCGACCAGGAACCCGAGCGCGACGATCGGCATCCCGATCGTGCCCGCGATGTCGGTCCACCAGGTGACGACCGTGTCGGCCGTTGGTGATCGGAGCGTGAGGGCCCAGTCGAGGACGGGCCGGTCGAGCACCGCGACGTCGTCGGCTTCACGGACGGCGTCGTAGACCTCGGAGGCGATCCACGTGGCGAGGACGGCGACACCGAGACCCACGGCGAGGGTCAGCAGCAGCACGGGCATGGCACCGAAGCGCTTGCCGAGTGCGGTCCACGCACCGGCGACACCGCGGCCGACCCGGGAGCGCCAGCGGGTCAGGTCGACTTCGCCGACGGTGCGGTCGGCGGCGTCCCCGCGTTCGGTGTGCATCCGTCCACCCTGCCCGAAGCCGCCGGGAGCCGTCCCGGCAGCGTCAGTCCTTCGCCTCCGAGTACGCCCCCACCACCGCGACCGACAGCGGGAACGTCACCGGGAAGTCCTGGAACAGCAGCCGTCCGGCGTCGACGGCGGCCTCCCGGATCTGCTGTGCCACCCAGTCCGCATGCTCCGCCGGGGCGTGCACCACGATCTCGTCGTGCACGAAGAACACCAGGTGCGGCCCGTCCGTCACGGCACCGGGGAACCGCGCGAGGAGCCGCGATCGCAGGGACCCCATCCACGCGAGCGCCCACTCCGCCGCGGTCCCCTGCACCACGAAGTTCCGGGTGAACCGCCCCCAGCTCCGGGCGCGGGACTCGACGGCACGCTGCATGGCCGGGGTCCCCTCGACCGTGTAGGCCTGGTTCCGGGCCTCGAACCACGAGTCCTCGGGCACCGGTGACGTCCGCCCGAGCAGCGTCGTCACCGGTTCGCCGCGCTCCCCCGCACGGGCCGCGCGCTCCACCATGTCGAGCGCCTGCGGGAACGCCCGGACCAGGCGCGGCACGAGCCGACCGCCCTCGCCCTGGGTCGCCCCGTACATCGCGCCGAGCATCGCCACCTTGGCCTGCTGCCGGGTCTCGACCGCGCCCGAGGCCACCACGCCGTCGTACAGGTCGCGTCCGTCGCCGGCCGCGGCCATCGCCCGGTCGCCGGACATCGCGGCGAGCACCCGGGGCTCCAGCTGTGCGGCGTCGGCCACGACGAGCTTCCACCCGGGGTCGGCGATGACGGCTCCGCGGATGCCCTTCGGCAGCTGCATCGCTCCCCCGCCGTCGGCCGCCCAACGACCGGTGACGACACCGCCGACGACGTACTTCGGGTGGAACCGGCCGTCGCGGATCCAGTCGTCGAGCCACGTCCAGCCGTTGGCGGTGAGCAGTCGCGCCAGGCGCTTGTACTCGAGCAGCGGCTCGATGACGGGGTGCTCGATCTCCTGCAGCTCCCACTTCCGGGTACTGGTGACCATCAGGCCGACGCGGCGGAGCGCCTTCAGCACGTCGGCGGGCGAGTCCGGGTTGAGACCGGGATCGTCGAGGCGTTCCCGCACGACGGCGGCGATCTCCTCGAGCCGTCGCGGCCGCACGCCGTAGAGCACGCGCGGCCCGAGGGCGTCCTCGAGCAGGCGCTCGTGCACGTCGGCCCGCCACGGCAGCCCGGCGTGCAGCATCTCGGCCGCCACGAGCGCACCGGCTGACTCCGCGGTGAGCAGCAGGCGCAGGGCGCCGGGCGCGCTCGACCCCGCAACGGCGGCGAGCTGCGCGCGGAACTCTGCCACCGGGTCGACCTCGTCGTCGGGCACGGCGGCGGTGAACAACGCGTCGTCGAAGAGCTGGGCCTGCGTCGGGCGGACCACGCGGGCTTCGGCGACCGGGGCGTCCAGGCCGTCGGCCGGCGCAGCGGCGAGCACGGATCCCCGAGCAGCGAGCGCGGCCCGCAGCACCCGACGACCGAGGCGCAGGTCGACGCAGCGACCGACCCGACCCCCGGCGGCGAGCACGGCCGGGTACCAGCGCGCGGTGTCGTCCCACACCCAGCGCACGCCCGGTGCGTCGTGGACCGCGACGAAGGCCGGGAGGCCCGGCTCGTCCAGGCGGACCGGCTCACCCCCGGCGGTCCCCGCGTCGGTCAGGGGCGTCGCGAGGACGCCGCCGTCGACGCGGCGGAGGACGAGGTGCACGACACGATCATGCCGTGCCCCACCGACCCCGGCGGACCAGGGCCGGAACGGGCGTCACTCGCCGGGTCGGACCGCCGCGGTGTCGGCGACGTCGATGCGGACGTCGCCGTCCTCGGCACGGGAGACCTCGACCCGCGGATCGGCGTCGTGCTCGTCGGATCCGGACATGCGACGGAACGTGTCCTGTCGGCGTTCCTCGAACGTCATGTCGACGCCGTCGTCGAGGTGGTCGTGGTCGGGCTTCGTCATGCCGTGCACGCTACGCGGCCGCGGCTGCGGGCGGTCACGCGACCGGCGCCGTTCCGGTCCGCTCGGTCCAGTGCCCACCGCTCGCCCACCGGTCGAGCACGGCCGCACGCAACCGCCCGGACGGCGCCGCGGAGCGAGCGGTCGCCAACGGCACCCCGAAGACGAACTTCGCGACGCTGGCGTCCCCCTCGGTCGCATCGTCCTCCCCCGGCGGGACGAGCCTGAAGCGCCGGGCGAACCGCACGAGGTTGGCATCGGGACCGAGCGCGGCGGGCAGCCCCGGGTCGAGCATCCAGGAGCGGCACTGCCACCGGTCCGCAGCGAGGTGCCCCGCGAAGCCGCGCAGGACCTCGGGTGCGTCGGCGAACGAGCGGTCGCAGGCCACCGGGTCGAGCGGCCCCGTCTCCGGCACGTGCACACCCCAGGCCGACGTGCCGTCCGCCAGGTGGTCGCCGAGTTCGAACTGGAGGCGCCCCACGGCCACCACGCGCCCGGTCACCACGGCGACGAGCCACTCCACCCCGGTGCCGTGCAGCCCGTAGCGCGCGAGCTTGCGGTCGACGTCGGCGACGGATGCCTCGGCGAGCGCGCGCGGGAGCCCACGCCCCGCGAGGGCATCGGCGGTGTCCGGCACCGCGGCGCGGAGCGCTGCCACCAGCAGTGCGTCCCGCTCCGCGGGTCCGGCGTCGGCGACGGTGGCGGCCACTGCGGCCGCCACCGTCGCGGAGTCGTCCGGTGACCCCACGGCGGCGGCGAGGACCGCGACGGACGCGGGACGGGCCTCCAGGCCGGGGGTCGCGGTGGTCACTTCAGACCGGACGAGGCGAGCCCGTCCATCATCCGACGCTGCAGCACGACGAACATGATGAGCACCGGCGCCATCGCCATCAGGCTCGCGGCCATCAGCACCGGGTAGTCGATCGTGCGGTCGCTCGACAGCGTCGCGAGGCCGGCGGCGAGCGGCATGTCCTCGGCGCGGGTGGAGACCACGAGCGGCCAGAGCAGCTCGTTCCACGACCACAGCACGGTCGTGATCGCGAGCACGCTGATCGACGGACGGGCCAGGGGCAGCATGATCCGCCAGAACGTCTGGAACGGGTTCGCGCCGTCCATCCGCGCGGCCTCTTCGAGCTCGGGCGGCATGTTCAGGAACGCGGTCCGCATCAGGAACGTGCCGAAGGCGCTGAACAGCCCGGGTGCGACGATCCCCATCAGGGTGTCGAGCCAGCCGAGGCCCTGCACGATCTGGTACTGCGAGATCAGGTAGACCTGCGAGGGCACGAGCAGGATCGAGAGCACGATCGCGAGCAGCGCCGCCCGGCCGCGGAACCGCATCCGGGCGAAGGCGTACCCGGCGAGCGTGCACAGGACGATCTGCGCGATCGTGCGGATGATCGTGACGGACACCGACGTGCCGAGCTGGCTGAGGAACGGCAGGCGTTCGAAGACCTGCGCGTAGTTCTGCCACTGCAGCTCCCCCGGCCAGAAGACCGGCGTGACGGACTGCACCTGCGCGTTCGTCGACAGCGACATGATGATCTGCCACAGGAACGGGAACGCCATCGCGAAGCCGCCGATGCCCAGCACGACGTGGATCCACCAGTGGCTGCCGCCTCGACGGCCGGGCCGGCGTGCTGCCCGGGGTGGTGTGACGGTGGCGGTCATCCCTGCACCCACTTCCGTTGGACGCGGAACTGCACGAGCGTGACGATGCCGATGAGCAGGAAGATCACCATCGCGATCGCAGCCGCGAAGCCCTTGTCGTTGTCGATGAACCCGGCGTTGTAGAAGTAGAAGACGAGCGACATCGTCCTCGGGATCACCGGGTTGGTGCTGCCGAGGATCGCGTACAGCAGGTCGAACAGCTGGAAGCTCGAGATCGTCGTCACGATCACCACGAAGAAGATGCTCGGACTGAGCAACGGCACGGTCACCGAGCGGAACTGCCGCCACCGGCTCGCGCCGTCGAGTTCGGCGGCCTCGTAGAGCTCCGGCGGGATGTCCTTGAGCCCGGCGCCGAGGATGATCATCGAGAAGCCGAGGGACGACCAGAGGCCGACCAGGCTCACCGCGACCAGCGCGAAGCCGGGCGTCGAGATCCAGTACGGGCCGTCGATGCCGACGTTCCCGAGGAACCAGTTCACGATGCCGTAGTCGCCGTTGTACATGATGCGCCAGACCAGCGCGATCGCCGCGGGCATGGCGACGTACGGCAGGAAGAAGAGCACCCGGTAGAACTGCGCGAACCGCAGCCCCGGGGTGTTCAGCAGACTGGCCAGCCACACCGCGATCGGGATCCCGGCCAGGACGACGGCCGTGTAGATCACCGTGTTGAGCAGCGACTGGTACAGCTGCGGGTCACCGACGAGCCGGACGTAGTTCGCGACGCCGGTGAAGGTCGCACCGCCGAAGACGCCCCAGCTGGTGAACGAGTACCAGAACGTCTGGATGATCGGCCAGATGTAGAAGGTGCCGACGCCGACGAGCATCGGGAGCACGAAGAGCCACGGCCACCAGCCGTCGGTCCGTCGTGGCGCTCGGCCGCCGCCGCCTCGCGGAGCCGGGGCACCCCGCCCGGGCGAACGTGTCGTCCGGGCGGGGGCGGCTGCGGCCGGGGGCCGCTCGGTGTTGATCGTCACGCGCGGGTCCTACTCTTCCTTGGCGAGGGCGGCGTCCATCTTCTGTGCGAGGTCCTCGGCCACCTGGTCGACGGGCTTCGACCCGTCGAACGCGCTCGGCAGCAGGGTGGTCTCGAGGGTGTTCCAGGCCGCGGTGTTCTTCGACACCGGCAGCGGCTTCGCGTAGTCCACCGCGTCGAGGAACACCTGCAGGTCGGCGTCGGGCATCGTCTTCGTGAAGGCGCCCTGCGTGCCCTCGTACGCCGGGATGACCGCGCCCATGTCGCCCTGCTGCTGCTGGGCCGTCTTGCCCGCGAGGTAGACCTGCAGCGCCTGGGCGGCGGCCTTGTCCTTGCTGGCCTCGGACACGACGTTCGAGACGCCGTGGATGACGGTCGCCTGCTCCTTGCCCTTCGGCAGCGGGTAGGCGACGACGTCCTTCTCGAGCTCGGTGCCGGTCAGCGCGGAGCGGAACCAGCTGCCGCCCTGGTACATCGCGAGCTTGCCCGAGGTGAACCACTGGTCGGCCGTGGTGTCGGTGAGCTGCTTGATCGAGGGCGATGCCCCCGAGTCGATCAGGTCGGTCCAGAACCGCAGGCCGTCCTCGGACGCCTTCGTGGCGTACTCGGACTCGGTGCCGTCAGCGTTCAGGACCGATCCCCCGGCCTGCAGGATCGTGTTGTAGTAGGTCGTCTGGCCGTCCATGCCGCCGGCCGCTCCGTAGGCGCCCTTCGACTCGAGCTTCTCGGACAGCTCGGCGCCGGTCTGCTGGAAGTCGTCCCAGGTCCAGTCCTTGGACGGCAGGTCCATGCCAGCCTGCTCGAACAGCGACTTGTTGAGCCAGACGCCGATGGTGTCGAAGTCCTTCGGCACGCCGTACTGGGTGTCGTCGTACGTGTACAGGTCGTTGAGGGCGCTCGAGTACTTCGACGCGTCGATGTCCCCGGACTCGACCTCGCCGGTGATCGGCGCGAGCTTGCCGTTGGCCGCGTACAGCTGGAAGTTCGGGCCGTTCATCCAGAACAGGTCGGGCAGCGTGTTGCTCGACCCCTGGGTCTGCAGCTTCGTCCAGTAGTTGGCGAACGGTGTGACGTCGACGCTCACCTTGATGTCCGGGTACTCCTCGTTGAAGCCCTTCAGGTTGGCCTTGATCGCCTTCACCTGGTTCTCGTCCCAGACGGCGTAGGTCAGGGACGCCTTGGTGTCCTTCGGCGCGGCTTCGTAGTCGCCGCCGGAGCCGGACGCTCCGGACGACGAGGAGCAGCCGGCCAGGAGTGCGGCCGCGCCGAGGGCGGCGACGGCGCCGAGGAGGACGCGGCGCACGCCGGTTCCTCGGGTGGGGATGTGTGCGGTCATCGGGGTGTCCTTTCGCACGGCCGTCAGGAGCCGACGGTCTGGGCGGGATGCGGGGTGGAGGGGGTGGAGTGCAGGGCGTTCGACGTGAAGTGCGCGATGGTCTCGGCCGGCAGGGGCGGGACGTCGATGGGGACGGACCCGTTGCGGAGCGAGCGCGTGGCCAGCGCGCCCGCGGCGACCGCGGCACGGGCCGCGATCGGGGACAGCTCCGACGGTTCGCCGAGGGCGACGGACCGCAGGAACTCGGTCATGGTGAGCAGGTCGGCATCGGCGTGGCCGTCCTCGACGCCGTCGATCGGGTACTCGCGGTCCCCCGCGGTGTCCCAGCCCCGGCGGTGCGTCCAGACCTTCACGACGCCACCACCGGTGTCACCGATGTTCTCGAGGCGCCCCTCGGTGCCGATGACGGTGTAGTTCCGCCAGTAGTCCGGCGTGAAGTGGCACTGCTCGTAGCTGGCCTGCACGCCGTTGTCGAGCGTCATCATCACCATCGAGACGTCCTCGACGTCGACGACGGGGTTCAGCCCGGTCTGGGCGAGCGGCGGCCAGTTGCCGTGGGAGAACCAGTCCCCCATCAGTTCACCGCTGCGGTCGCGGCGGTCGGTGACGTCGCCGTAGACCGACAGCGAGCCCATCCCGACGACCCGGGCGGTGTCACCCCCGCCGAGCGCGTGGATGACGTCGAGGTCGTGGCTCGCCTTCTGCAGCAGGAGCGAGTTCACCTTGCTGCGGTCGGCGTGCCAGTCCTTGAAGTAGTAGTCACCGCCGTTGCCGACGAAGTGCCGGCACCAGACGGCCTTGACCTGGCCGATCTCGCCACGGCCGATGATCTCGCGCATCAGGCGGACGACGGCGGCGTGCCGGAAGTTGTGTCCGACGTACAGCGGGGTGCCGGTCCGGGCCGCGGTGTTCAGCACCGCGTCGGCGTCCTCGACCGTGATGGCGAGCGGCTTCTCGAGGTAGACGGCGATGCCCGCGCGGAGCAGGTCGATCGCGATCTCGGCGTGGGTCCAGTCCGGCGTGGTGACGATGGCGGCGTCGACGTGGCCGGTGAGGTCCAGGTGGTGTTCGACCACCAGGGCATCCGGGTACTCGTCGAGTCCGCGCTGGCGGCCCGCCGCCGTGACGTCCGCGACGGCCACGACCCGGGCCTGCAGCGACGCGTCGGCGGCGGCGGCCTCGGCCACGTGGCGCGCGATGGCGGACCGCTGGCCCATCCCGATCACCGCGACGCGGAGTCCTGCGTTGTCGACGCCCATGCTCATCGCTCCCTTGCGTGAATGTGACGTCCATGATGCCGAATCGCTCATGAATGCACAATAGGCGCTCACGGATCGCTCACGCATCCGCGCAGGGAAGGGTTTTACACGATCGAAACGTCCGGCCCACCCGGGGCCGGACGCACGGAGGGCTCAGTCGGCGACGACGAGCTCCACGCCGGCGCTGGCCAGGTCGGCGGCGAACGAGGCCGGCACGGGCTGGTCGGTGACCAGGACGTCGATGCGGTCGAGTGGGCAGATCCGGGCGAAGGTGGAGCGTTCGATCTTGGTGGAGTCGGCGACCACGACGACCCGTCGACCGACCGAGGCGAAGTGCCTGCTGACCTCGGCCTCGCCCTCGTGCATGGTCGTCGCGCCGTACTGCCCGGTGAGTCCGTCGACGCCGAGCACCACCAGGTCGAGGGCGAACTCGTCGAGGGTGTCCCGGACGAGCGGCCCGACCAGCTCGTAGGACTGGCGCCGGGCCACGCCGCCGGTGACCACGATCTTCACGTTGGCACGGACGGACAGCTCGTACCCGACGTTCAGGGCGTTCGTCACGATCGTGATGCCGAACTCGCCGTCGGCGCGGATGAACCGTTCGCTCTTGCCGAGTTCGCGCGCGACCTCGGTCGTGGTCGTCCCGCCGTTGAGCCCGACGGTCTCGCCGGGCTGCACGAGCCGGGCGGCGGCACGGGCGATCGCGGTCTTGGCCTCGGCCTGCCGGGCGATCTTGTACTGCAGCGGCAGCTCGTAGCCGGCACCGAGTGCGGCTGCTCCCCCGTGCGTGCGGGTGACGAGTCGCTGGTCGGCCAGCATCGCGAGGTCGCGGCGGGCAGTCGCGGCGGAGATCCCCAGCAGCTCCCCGATCTCGGCGATCGACACGTTGCCGCGTTCGCTCACCAGTTCGAGCAGGGCGTTCAGCCGCTGTTGGGGGGTCATGACGGTCATCCTACGGCGTCGCCGCCGTCCCTCGGTGATCGGAAATGACGTTTTGCCCTTCCCTTGCGCACGATCGCTCGCTACGCTTCCTGATCATCGATCACCCGGATCGATCCGGACCCGGAAGGCTCCCATGACCGACACCTTCGTGAGCGCTGAACTGGCCTCGCAGCCGGAGACCTGGCGTGCAGCCGCCACGCTCCTGCCGACCTTCGCCGACGCGCTCCCCCAGCCGGGCGAACGCGTGGCCGTGATCGGCTGCGGGACGAGCTGGTTCATCGCCATGAGCTACGCCGTCGCCCGTGAGCAGGCGGGCCTCGGCGTGACCGACGCCTTCGCCGGGTCCGAGTACCCCGCGTCACGCGAGTACGACCGCGTGCTCATGATCAGCCGCTCGGGCACGACGACCGAGATCGTCGACCTGCTGCAGGCCTTGCCGTCCCAGCGGACCGTGCTGGTCACCGCCGTCGCCGACAGCCCCGCCGCGGCCGTGGCCGACCAGGTGGTCGCACTGCCCTTCGCCGACGAGCGCTCGGTCGTCCAGACCCGCTTCGCCACCACGACGCTCGCACTGCTGCGAGCGTCCATCGGCGACGACGTCGACGCGCTCGCAGCCCAGGCCGAGACCGCACTGACGGTGCCGATCGACGACCTGCTCGACGCCGAGCAGGTCTCGTTCGTCGGTCGTGGGCCCGCCGTGGGTCTGACGTTCGAAGCCGCGCTCAAGACGCGCGAGGCCGCGCAGTTCTGGGCCGAGTCCTACCCGGCGATGGACTACCGGCACGGCCCCATCGCGATCGCCCAGCCCGGCCGGCTCGTCTGGTCGCTCGGCGCAGCACCCGAGGGCCTGGCCGCCGAGGTCGCCGCCACCGGGGCCCGGTTCGTCCAGCACGACCTCGACCCGATCGCCGGACTCGTCGTCGTGCACCGGTTCGCCGTCGCCCTGGCCGAGGGACGCGGGCTCGACCCGGACAACCCCCGGTCGCTCACCCGGTCGGTCATCCTCACCTGATGGGTGGCGCAGGCGCGGTGCTCGGGGTCGACGTCGGCGGCACGGGCATCAAGACCCGTCTGACGACCGCCGACGGACTCGTCCTCGACGAGACCCGGGTACCGACGCCGCGTGACGACCCGGACGCCGAACGCCTCGCCGTGGTCGTCGCCGGACTGGCTGCCCAGGCCACGCGACGGGCGCCGCTCGGAGCGATCGGGCTGGTGACCCCCGGCGTCGTCGACGAGACCCGCGGCACCGTCGACCTGTCCGTCAACCTGGGATGGCGAGACGTCCCGGTGCGTGACCTCGTCCGTGCCGAGCTCCTGCGACAGTCGATCGACGTCCCGCTCGCCTTCGGCCACGACGTCCGCGCCGGTGCCCTGGCCGAGGTCCGGGCCGGCGACCCGGCACTGTCTCGGGGGTCGGTCTCGTTCGTGCCGGTCGGCACCGGGCTCGCGAGCGCCCTGGTGGTCGACGGTGTCGTCGTGTCCGGTGGTGGCTGGGCGGGGGAGATCGGGCAGGTCCGGATCCAGACCGGCCCGCACGCGGGTCACCGCGTCGAGGAGATCGCGTCCGCCGGGGGAGTCGCACGTCGTGCCGCTGCTCCGTCCGCACACGCCGCCATGCTCCTGGTCCGCCAGGGCGACCCAGCCGCCCGTGCGGTCTGGGACGACTGCGTCGCGGTCCTGGCCGATGCGCTCGCCTGGACCACCGCGGTCGCCGGGAACCACACGATCATCGTCGGCGGGGGACTCGCCGAGTCCGGACCGCTGCTGCTCGACCCGCTGCGCGCTGCCGTCACGGAGCGGTTGCAGGGCGTCCGTGTCCCCGTCATCGTCCCCGCCCGGCACGGCGACGCAGCCGGCGCCATCGGTGCGGGGATCCTCGCACGCGAGCTGGTCGGAACCGAGACCGGGGTCCTGCTGTGACCACACTCGTCCGGGCCCATCGCATCGTCACGGCCCAGTCAGACCTGCACGACGGCTGGCTCGTCATCGGCGACGACGACACCGTGCTGGCGACCGGCACCGGATCCCCGATGCGCACGGACACCGCCGTCACCGTCGACGGTGCGATCGTGCCCGGGTTCGTCGACCTGCACGCCCACGGTGCACTCGGGCACGACTTCGCCGGGTGCTCCGCCGAGGACGCCCGCGCCGCCGCTGGGCACCACCGGTCACGGGGCACGACCACCCTGGTCGGGTCCATCGCCACGGGTGAGCGCACGGACACCGTGGCGGCCCTCACCCGGCTCCGACCGCTCGTCGCGGACGGCACGCTCGCCGGGCTCCACCTGGAGGGGCCGTGGATCGCGCCCGCCCGTCGCGGGGCGCACCGCGTCGACCTGCTGCACGCCCCGGACCCCGCCGAGGTCGACGCCTACTGCGACGCCGCGGGTGGCGCCCTGCGGATCGTCACGCTCGCGCCGGAGCTGCCCGGTGCCCTCGACGCCGTTGCCCGCTTCGTCGGAGCCGGGGTCGTCGTCGCCATCGGCCACACCGACGCCACCGCCGAGCAGACCCGCCGCGCGGTCGACGCCGGCGCCTCGCTCGTCACCCACCTGTTCAACGGGATGCCACCGCTGCACCACCGCGCGCCCGGGCCGGTCGGGGTCGCGCTCACCGACGACCGGGTGCTGCTCGAGTGCATCGTCGACGGCCACCACCTCGACCCGGTCGCCGTCGACGTCGTCCAGCGCAGCGCACCGGGCCGGATGGTCCTGGTCTCCGACGCCATGGCCGCGACCGGTTGCCCCGACGGGGCGTACACGGTGGGCGGATCGGCGGTGACCGTCCGCGACGGTCTCGCCGTGCTCGCCGACGGTTCGTCGCTGGCGGGCAGCACGATCACGGTCGCCGACGCCGTCCGCCGCCTGCTCGACGCGGGGACCGACCTGCCCGAGGTCGTCGCTGCTTCCGCGGCGCGTGCGGCACGCCTGCTCGGGGCACCGGCACCCCTGGGCGTGGGCGCCCCCGCCGATCTGCTCGTGCTCGACCCGGAGCACGGCAGCGTCCGAGCCCTGCCGACGGCGGTGGTCGCGTGATCCTCGTCGTCACCCCGAACCCCGCCGTGGACGTGACCTACCGGGTCGCCGAACAGCGCATCGGCGAGACCCAGCGCGTGCTCGGGGTCGAGCGACGCCCCGGCGGCAAGGGGCTGAACGTCGGCCGGGTCCTCGCCGCCACCGGTGTCCCGACCCATGCCGTGCTGCCCCTCGGCGGCGACGGCGGGCACTGGATCGCCGACGCCCTCGACGGCCTCGGGCTCGTCCACACCGACGTCGCTGTCCGTGGCGAGACCCGCACGACCGTGACGGTGGTGGACGACACCGCGCACCCGACGATGTTCGGGGAGCCCGGGCCCGTGCTCAGCCCCGGCGAGTGGGACACCGTCACCACCGCGGTCGAGACACTGCTCGACGGCGATGTCGGCGGTGCCGACGGTGCCGCCGATGCCCCGCACGCCGCGGCCCTGGTCGTGTCGGGTTCCCTGCCCCGCGACACCGACCCCGCGGTCGTCGCCCGCTGGGTCACCGCCGCCCGCCGCCGCGGTGTGCTCTCCGTGGTCGACTGCTCGGGCACCGCGCTGCTGGCTGCCGCTTCGGCCGGGGCGACGGTCTGCAAGCCCAACCGCGAGGAACTGCTCGAGGCCACCGGCGCCGACGACGAACGGTCGGGGGCGCTCCGGCTCCTCGGGCTCGGCGCCGCGGTCGTCGTGGTCTCCCGGGGTTCCGAGGGCATCGCCGCCCACACCGCCGACCACGTGCTCGAGGTGCCTGCGGTCCCCGGGGTCTCGGGCAACCCCACCGGCGCCGGCGACGCAGCCACCGCCGGACTCGTCGGTGCGCTCGTCGCTGCCGGCCTCCCCACGCCCGAGGGCAGTGTCAGCGCCCCCGACGACGCCACCCTGCTCCGCGCGCTGCGGTCCGCCGCCGCACACGGGGCTGCCGCCGTCCTGCAGCCGGTGGCCGGCACGGTCGACCCGGCTGACGTCGACCGCTTCCTGTCCACCCCGCCCGCTCCTGCTCCCGCACACGACCGAACGAGGACCTCCGCATGATCACCGACCTCGCCCTCACCGGCCTGCTCGACACCGCCCGCACGGCACGCAGCGGGGTCGGCGCGTTCAACGTGGTGCTGCTCGAGCACGCCGAGGCGATCGTCTCCGGTGCCGAGCTGGCGGGGCTGCCGGTGATCCTGCAGATCAGCGAGAACTGCGTCCGGTACCACGGCGGCCTCGCACCGATCACGACCGCGACCCAGGCCGTCGCACGTGCGGCCGACGTCGAGGTCCTCGTGCACCTCGACCACATCGAGGACCCCGAGCTGGTGGCGGCCGGCGTCGACCTGGGCGTCGACTCGGTCATGTACGACGGCTCGCACCTGGACTTCGCCGCGAACGTGGCTGCAACGCGGGAACTCGCTGCTCGGTGTCACGCCGCGGGGGTCGCGATCGAGGCCGAGCTCGGCGAGGTCGGTGGCAAGGACGGCGTGCACGCACCCGGCGTCCGCACCGATCCGACCGACGCCGCCGCGTTCGTGGCCGACACCGGCGTCGATGCCCTGGCGGTCGCGGTGGGGACGTCGCACGCGATGCAGACCCGCGAGGCGTCGGTGGACCGCGACCTGGTCGAGCGCCTGCGTGCCGCGGTGCCGGTGCCGCTCGTGCTGCACGGCTCCTCGGGCCTGTCCGACGACGAACTCCGCGGCGCCGTGCACGCGGGGATGACGAAGATCAACATCTCGACGCACCTGAACGGCCTGTTCACCCGTGCGCTCCGCACCGTGCTCGACGAGCGGCCGGACGTCGTCGACCCGCGCAAGTACGTCGCAGCGGGCCGGGACGCCATCGCCACCGAGACGGCGCGGCTGCTGACGCTCCTGCACGCCTGACGAGCGAGCGGAGCAGACGAGCACGCGCGACCGCGACGCTCAGCAGAGCGGGACGTTCACCGCGAGCCCGCCCATCGCGGTCTCCTTGTACTTCGAGGACATGTCCGCCCCGGTCTGCCGCATCGTCTCGACGACCTGGTCGAGCGACACGTGGTGCACCCCGTCGCCACGCAGGGCCATCCGGGCGGCGTTGATCGCCTTGTTCGCCGCGATCGCGTTCCGCTCGATGCACGGGATCTGCACCAGCCCGCCGATCGGGTCACAGGTCAGCCCGAGGTTGTGCTCCATCGCGATCTCGGCGGCGTTCTCGACCTGCTCCGGCGTGCCCCCGAGGACCTCGGCGAGCCCCGCAGCCGCCATCGACGCTGCCGAACCGACCTCGCCCTGGCAGCCGACCTCGGCGCCGGAGATCGACGCCCGTTCCTTGTAGATCGACCCGATCGCCCCGGCGGTCAGCAGGAACCGCACGACGGCGTCGTCCCGTTCGTCCGCGGAGGCGTCGGCGACCGTGGGGACGTAGGTGCGCGCGTAGTACAGCACCGCGGGGATGATGCCGGCGGCACCGTTCGTCGGGGCGGTGACGACGCGGCCACCGGTGGCGTTCTCCTCGTTGACCGCCATGGCGACGAGGTTCACCCACTCCATCGCGAAGAGCGGGTCGTGGTCGGGGTCCTCGCGGGTGAGCTGCTCGTGCCAGGTGGCCGCGCGACGACGGACGTCGAGCCCGCCGGGCAGGCACCCGCCCCGGCGGACGGATCGGTCGACGCACGACTCCATCACGCCGTGGATCCCGAGCAGCCCCGAGCGGACCTCGGTGTCCGTCCGGGTGACGGCTTCGTTCGCCAGGGCGACGCCGCTGATCGGCAGGCCCGAATCCGCGCAGGCGGCGAGCAGCTCGGCACCGCTCGAGAACGGGTACGGCACGGCGTCGTCGACGGGGATCGCGGCGCCGGCGACGGCAGCCGGTGCGTCCACGGCGGGTTCGGCCTCGTCGTCCCGCGCGATGAACCCGCCGCCGATCGAGTAGTAGGTCTCGTCGGCCAGGTCGACACCCGCGGCGTCACGGGCTCGCAGCCGCATGGCGTTCGGGTGGCGGGGCAGCATCGTCAGGGGGTGCAGGACGATGTCGGCGAGGCGGAACGGCACGCTCGCACCGCTGTCGAGCCGCAGGACGCCGTCGCGTTCCAGTGCCTCGAGTGCGCGGACCATGGCATCCGGGTCGACGGTCTCGGGGTGCGAACCCATGAGCCCCGCGACGACGGCGCCGAGCGTGCCGTGGCCCTGCCCGGTCGACGCGAGGGACCCGTACAGGTCGACCTCCACGGAGGCGACGGGCAGGCCACGCACCAGGCTCGCGAACTCGGCACCGGCCCGCATCGGGCCGACGGTGTGCGAGCTCGAGGGGCCGACACCGACGCTGAACAGATCGAAGACGGAGACCGGCACGCCGCCACACTAACCCGTCCGGACGGACCGGTGCTCAGCGCCGCCGACCACCCTCGGGCGGCATCACGAACCACAGCACGACGTAGGCGATCCACAGCGGCCCGGGGAACAGGCTCAGGATGACCCAGATCACCCGGACCAGGGTGCGGGACAGGGTGAAGCGGTCGGCGAGACCGGCGCAGACACCGGCCAGCAGACGACCGTTGCGGGGACGGGAGAGTGTGCTCATACCGACGACGCTACGCAACGCCGCCGGTCCGGCGCATCCGGGACGCACCCCGAGCGTGGTGGGGGAAACCCCCGGACCCGCGTGGTCGAGGGGTCAGGGGATGAGGACGATCTTGCCGCGCGTGTGGCCGTGCTCGAGCTCCTCGAAGGCGTCCTGCACGCGGTCGAGCGGGTAGGTCGCGGCGACGGGCACCTCGATCGCGCCGTTCGCGACCTCGAGTGCGAGCGCGCCGAGGATCTCCGGATCGGCCGTGTCCGCACTGCCCGAGGTCTTCGCCCCGACCTCGGCGGCCTCGTCGAACGCGATGATCGTCTCGATGCGGTCGACCGGCACCCCGAGCGCGATGCCGAGCCGGACGTACTCGGCGCCGTGGGTGTCGATCACGGCGTCGACACCGTTCGTCGCGAGTTCGGTGATGCGCTCCTGCAGGCCGTCGCCGTACGCGACGGGTCGTGCGCGCTTGGAGCGGAGCCACTCGTGGTTCACCTCGGACGCGACGGCGATGACGTCGATGCCCTCGTTCGCGAGCAGCTGGGTGACGAAGCCGCCGACCCCGCCCGCGGCACCGGACACCACGACGGTCTCACCGGCACGCGGGTCGACCGCGCGGACGGCCGCCGCCGCGGTGGTCGCGATGACGTCGAGGCCACCCGCCACTGTCCAGTCGAGCAGGCGTGGCTTCTGGACGACCTGCACGGCCGGCACCGAGACGTACTCGGCCTGGCTCGCGCGGTCCCACGACCAGCCGATGACCTCTTCGCCCTCGTCGACGCCGTCGACCTCGGCTCCGACGGCGACGACGATGCCGGCGAAGTCGGTGCCCTGCCCGGACGGCAGGTCGCCGCCGAACGCGCCCTGGCGGATCGCCGACTCACCGGGGTTGATCCCGGCAGCGCGCACGCGGACGAGCACCCGCCCGGCGGTCACGTCGGGCACGGGCACCTCGGCGACGTGCAGGACCGATCGGTCACCCCACTCGTCGAAGCGGACAGCGCGCATGGTCTCCGGGATCTCAGTCATCGGGACCGACGGTACCCCGGAGCGCCGCACCCGGCCTGCTTGGACCGCTCCATCCTTGCAAGAGCAGGAGAGTGTGAGCGTGCGACAGTGCGAGACTGAGAGCATGCCCATCCTGAACAAGGACATGCAGGTCTGCATGTCGCTGGCCGCGCGACCGAGCAACATCGGCACCCGTTTCCACAACTTCCTGTACGACGAGCTCGGTCTCGAGTTCCTGTACAAGGCCTTCACCACGACGGATCTGCCCGGCGCCGTCGCCGGCATCCGCGCGCTCGGCATCCGCGGCTGCTCGGTGTCGATGCCCTTCAAGGAGGCGATCATCCCGCTCGTCGACCACATCGAGGACTCCGCCGCCGCGATCCAGTCGGTCAACACGGTCGTGAACGACGACGGCGTGCTCACCGCGTCGAACACCGACTACGAGGCGATCGCCGCACTGCTCGGGTCGCACCGGGTCGACCCGGCTTCGCGTGTGCTGCTCCGCGGCTCCGGCGGCATGGCCAAGGCCGTCACGGCGGCGTTCCGAGGCGCCGGCTTCGACCGGTTGACGGTCGTCGCCCGCAACGAGCAGACCGGCCCGGCCCTGGCGACGCAGTACGGCTACGAGTGGGTCGCCGACGAGCGTGAGGCGGGGGAGACCGACCTGGTCGTCAACGTCACCCCGCTCGGCATGCGCGGCGACCAGCAGGACGCACTCGCCTTCGCGCCGGAGCGGATCGAGGCTGCCCACACCGTCTTCGACGTCGTCGCGTTCCCGTCGGAGACCCCGCTCGTGCGGGCGGGCCGCGACGCCGGCAAGCACGTCATCACCGGCGCCGAGGTCATCGCCCTGCAGGCAGCCCGTCAGTTCGAGCGGTACACGGGCGTCGCCCTGACCGACGACCAGGTGGCGCGGGCCAGCGAGTTCTCGCGCGCCGAGTAGTCGACGCACCCACAGGGCGGACGGGAGGTGGGCCCCACCCGCCGGTTCCGGCGTGACGCGCCAGCGGCACGACGGCCGTGACGGGAGGGACGTGGCGGCGCCGCCACGGGCCTCCCGTCCGTTCGTGGGGACGTCTCAGGCGTTCGCCGCGCGCCCGACGGCCACCCACTCGAGGCGGCGGAGCGTCTCGCGGTTGCGGATCCAGATGAGCGGCTGCATGAGGAAGTCCGGCACGTGCGACCCCGGCCCGGCCACCGCGTTCTCGGTGATCGTGACCTTGCTGCCGTGCCGGTGCGGTTCGACCGTGAGCTCGACGCGGGCCTCGCCGATGGGCCAGCCCTTGGGCTGGATGACCATGCGGTGTGGCGGCTCCCAGACCAGCGACGTCGTGACGTCGTCGATGACGATCGGCCAGGCGCCGAACGAGTGGTGCAGCCGCGTGCCGACCTGCGGCCACCCGGATTCCTCCTTGCGCATACGCGACGCCCCGACCACCCAGGTCGTGTAGAGCCACCCGTCGCCGAGCACGTCGAAGACGGCTTCGGGACGGCAGTGCAGGATGCGGACGTTCTTCGCCATGGTGTTCAGCCTTCCGGGGTGAGGTCGACGTCCTCCGGCAGTCCGAAGGTGTGCCGGAGCGCGCTCTTCGCCGCGTGCCAGCCGGCCATGCCGTGCACGCCGGGGCCGGGTGCCGCGGACTCGGAGCACAGGTACATGCCGCCGCCCATCCGCCACGGGTCGCTCGACAGGACGGGGCGCTTGACGAGCTGCCAGAAGCTCGCGGCACCGGCGGCGATGTCGCCACCGACGTAGTTCGGGTTGTACTCGCCCATCTGCACGGCGGTGCGGGAGCTCGACGACAGGATCGTGTCGCGGAACCCCGGCGCGAAGCGCTCGATCTGACGGGTGACGGCCTCGGTCGGGTCGACGTCCGAGCCCGCGGGGACGTGCGCGTAGGCCCAGAAGACGTGCTTGCCCTTCGGGGCGCGCGTGGGGTCCACCACCGTGGGCTCCGCGCCGAGCACGTACGGACGCTCGGCGTGCTGCCCGTTCGCGACGGCACGTTCGGCGGCCGCGATCTCCTGCCGGGTGCCACCGATGTGCACGGTCCCCGCCTTCCGCAGCGACTCGTTGGTCCACGGCACCGGGTCGGACAGCGCGAAGTCGACCTTCGCCGCCGCGTTGCCGAACCGGAAGCGTCGCAGTGCACCGCGCTTCGGGGTCGGGATCTGCTTGCCCGCGATCCGGAGCATGCCGGGCACGCTCGTGTCGAACAGCACCACCTTCGCCGGGGTGAGGTCACCGAGCGACCGGACCTCGTGTCCGGTGACGATGCGACCGCCGTGCGCGACGAGGTCGGCGGCGAGCGCGTCGACGATCGCCTGGCTGCCGCCGATCGGCACCGGCCAGCCGCGGGCGTGCGCGTACGAGCCGAGCGACAGTGCCGCCGCCGCGGTGGACAGGGACGGCAGGTGCTGGATCGAGTGCGCCGCGACGCCGGACACCATCGCCGGGGCAGCCTCGCCGCGGAAGCGCAGGTTCCACGCGGCGGTGCCCTGCTCGAGCGCCCGCAGCCCGAACCGCAGGACGGTCAGGGGGTGCCGCGGCACGTGCAGCAGCGCGTCGGTCGCGAAGTCCGCGACCTGGTCGGCGTTCTCCGCCAGCGGCGCCATCAGCTGCCGGAAGGCCGGTCCGTCCACCCCGAGTTCAGCGGCGGTGCGGTCGAGGTCCTGGTACGCGATGCCGGCGCGACCGTGGTCGAGCGGGTGGCCGTACTGCACCTCGGGCAGGCGGAGCTCGATGCGGTCCTCCATGCGGAAGCGCCGGAAGAACTCGGACTGCAGGGCCATCGGGTGCACGGCGGAGCAGACGTCGTGCAGGAACCCGGGCAGGGTGAGCTCAGCCGTGCGGGCACCGCCTCCGATCGTGTCGTTCCGTTCGACGACCTCGACCGACAGGCCGGCGCGGGCCAGGGTCACCGCCGCCGCGAGTCCGTTCGGTCCCGCTCCGACGACCACCGCATCCACCATGCCCCGAGCCTAGGGACTCGTGACTGCGTGTGGTGTCGGTCAGGTGCGCAAGGTGTCGGGGTCGGCCGGGTCGGACTCATCCTGGTCACCGTCGGCGTCGTCCGGTTCGTCGGCGTCGACCGGGGTCGACCCGACGGGGTGCTCGGCGAGCAACTCGGCGAAGTCCTCGTCGAGCATCTGCTGCAACCGGTCGTCGCGGCCGATCTCGTAGTCGTCCGCCGGGCGCTGTGCCCAGCCGAGGCGTCCGACGACGGTGGTGCCGATGTCGTCCCAGGCACGGGCCCGCGCTGCGAGGACGATCCCGTCGACGAAGTGCTGGTCGTCGCGGCGTTTGTCGAGCATGGCGGCGAGCTGCTCGTACGTGGCCTCGCGCATCCGGAGCTTCAGGTCGTCGCCGCGCCGGTAGTCGTGCTGGTGGCGGGAACGGCCCTTCTGCTTGCTCGAGGTGGAACGGATGTCGCGCATCCGTGCGGCGTCACCCCGTTGTTCCTCGGCCATGCGGTGGAGTTCCTCGCGCGTGGCCTCGGCGATGAGTGCGTGGTCGAAGTACCCCTGGTCACGCAAGGCGTTCGTGATGATGCGGTTGGCCACCGCGATGGTGACGGCGGCCTTCGCGATGAGGAAGCCCTCGTCGACCGCACGCTTCAGTTCGACCTGGCTGATGGGTCGATCGCGCACGTCGTGGTTGCGTCGTCCGAACAAGGCCATGCTCCGACGATACCGGCGACCGGTGTCGGTCCGTCTGCACGAGGGCGGCGGACGTCAGAGGAGCAGGCCGTAGACGGCGACGTCGACCCGCTCGGGGCCGAGCGGCAAGGCGCCACGCAGGGTGCCCTCGTGGGTGAAGCCGAGCCGCTCGGCGAGCCGCCGGCTCCGCACGTTGTCGACCGCCGTCCGGATCTCCACCCGGGCCACGCCGCGGGCCCGGGCGACCCCGATCAGCACGGTGGCGGCCCGCCGGGCGACACCACGGCCCTCCTGTCCGGCGTCCACCCAGTAGCCGAGCGATGCCTGCCCCAGGTACGGGTCGAACGTCAGCGAGGCCACCCCGACCACGCGGTCGTCGTGGCGGATGACGCAGGGGAGCGAGCGGTCCATCGCGTACTGCCCGAGCAGCCGCTCGGTGTGCAGGGCGATGGCCTCGCGTGTCTGCGGGTCCCACGCCCAGGGCTCGGCGGCCCGCAGACGATCGGTGTTGGCGTGCACGAGTGCGAGCACCTGGTCGACCGTCGTCAGGTCGCGCAGCGTCAGCGTGGAGCCGTCACCGAGGTCGCGTCCGAACGTCGTCACCGCTCCGACACTAGGCAGCCCTGCCTGTCACTCGTACCGGAGCGCCTCGATCGGGTTCTGCCGTGCGGCTCGTCGTGCCGGCAGGGTGCCCGCCAGGAACGCGATGAACATCACGACGAGGATGATCGTGGCGACGGACCCGGGCGCGAACTGCATGATCTGCAGCCCCGGCAGGTCCTTGAGGAGCGTGCCGGCCAGGACGTTCGAGATCCCGGTGCCGAGCGCGATCGCGACCCCGGCGCCGATGGCGCTGCCGAGGAACCCGATGAAGACCGCCTCGAGCGAGAACAGCGTGTAGACCTTGCCGCCGCCCATGCCCATCGCCTTCATCAGGCCGATCTCGCGGGTGCGCTCCTGCACGCTCATGAGCAGGGTGTTGATGATGCCGAAGCCGGCGGCGATGAGCGCGATCACGGCGAAGGCGTTCAGGACCCCGACGATGCCGCTGATGACGGTCTGGAACTGACCGAGCTGGTCCTGGATGGTCTGGCCGAGGAACCCGTCGTCGGCCAGGGACTTCTTGACCGTGGTGACGGAGGCGCCCGGATCGAGCGTCGCGGTGGCGCTGGCGTAGGAGGTCGCGATCGAGTCGGGCTTGCCGATCTCCTGCGCGGCCTGCATGGCGTCGGTCAGCGCGGCGTTCGCCCCGGCCCCACTGCCGAACAGCGACTCGTTCTGCACGCCCACGACCGTGGCGGTGAGCGTGTGCGCCTTGCCCTGGTAGTCGTCGACGGCGATCGTGAGTTCCTTGCCGACGGCGGCGGAGGCGCTGCCGAGGCCCATGTTCTTCAGGTAGTCGGTCGGCAGCATCACCTGGTTGGCGTCGGTCTGGTCGTCGAGCTGCTTGCCGCTCGCCAGGTCGGCGTCGAGCTCGCCGGCGTTGGCCGTGAGCGAGACGACGTACTTGCCGTGGTCGCCGTACTCGGCGTACTTCGGCGCGAGAGCGACCGCGGGGCGGAGGCTCTTGATGCCGTCGGTCTTCTCGATCGCGTCGACGTCGGACTGCGACAGGTACGAGAACGACGCCGGGCCACGGTCGACGCTCTGACCAGAGGCCTCGGGATCGTACTTCGCCGGGCCGCTGTCGGTCGAGCTGGTGTCGACCGCCTTCGTGATGGTCAGGGAACCGGTGTCGCCGATCGACGAGACCTGGGTGTCGATGTAGTTGCTGACGCCCGTGCCGATCGCCGAGGTGAGCGTGATCGTGAAGGCGCCGATGAAGATCGCGATGACGGTCAGGGTCGTGCGCAGCTTCGAGCGGAAGGTGTTCGAGACCGCGGTGCGCAGGAGGTCGAGGAAGTTCATGCGGAGTGCCTTCCGTGCGTGGCGGACGCGTCGACCGCGTCGTCGGGTCCGCCGACGATCAGGCCGTCGCGGACGTTCACGCTGCGGTCGCAGCGCGCGGCGAGTTCTTCGTCGTGCGTGACCACGACGAGCGTGATCCCCCGCTCGCGCTGCAGCCCGAACAGCATGTCCTCGACCACCTGTCCGGTGTTCGTGTCGAGGTTGCCGGTGGGCTCGTCGGCGAAGATCACGCTCGGCTCACCGACCAGCGCGCGGGCGATGACCACGCGCTGCTTCTGGCCGCCGGACAGGTCGTTGGCGTCGTTCTTCGCCTTGTCGGCCAGCCCGAGAGCGTCGAGCGCCGCCATGCCCCGTCGCTTCCGCTCGGCCGCGGAGACGCCGGCGATCTTGAGCGGGAGCACGACGTTGTCGAGCACCGAGGTCTTCGGCGTCAGGAAGAACTGCTGGAACACGAACCCGAACGTGCTGTTCCGGGTGCGGTTGACCTGGCGGGCACCGAGCGTCGCGGCGTCGGTGCCGTCGAGCAGCACCTGTCCGGCCGACGGCTTGTCGAGCAGTGCGAGCAGGTGCATCAGCGTCGACTTGCCGGAGCCGGACTTGCCGACGATCGCCAGGCTCTCGCCCTGGTGCACCGCCAGCGACACCCCCTTGAGCGCGTCGAACCGCGTCGCGCCGCGGCCGTAGGTCCTGGCGAGGTCACGGGCCTCGAGCACGGGAGTGGTCATGGGTTCACCGTAGTGTCCGGTGCACGACTGCAAGTTTGCGTTTGCTGTAGATCATGTGACGTTCCGGTTACAGTCGGGCCATGACCGACTCCGCGACGCCGTCAGAACTCGGTCTCCGTGACCGCAAGCGCATCGAGACCCGCAACCGCATCGCCGAGGCCGCTCGGTCCCTGGCGCTCGAGCAGGGCGTCGACGGCACCACGATCGAGCAGGTCGCCGCCCGCGCCGACGTGTCCCCGCGGACGTTCTTCAACTACTTCGAGAGCAAGGAGGACGCGGTCCTCGGGCACACCGAACTCGACCTCGAACCCGCCACCCTCCAGGCACACCTGGCAGCCGTCTCGGGGGAGCCGGCAGCGCAGGCGGTCGTCGACCTGGCGTTCCTGGTGTTCGGGTCGTCGTTCGGCGACGAGCACGAGCGGCTCGAGCGCAAGGCCGTCATCGTGCGGTTCCCGCAGTTGATGCGTCGGCAGGTCGCGCGGATGACCACGGTCGCCGAGGCGATGACCGGCGCGGTGCGCACGATCCTCGAACGCGACCCGGCCTGGGGGCCGGACGCCGCGACCCCGCAGGCGGCCGAGATGCTCCTCGGCATGTGCATGACGGGCTTGCGCAGTGCCGCTCGGCGCGAGGGCTCCGACCCGGAACAGGTGCGGGCGGCGGTGGTCGCGTCGATCCGCGACACGGCGGCGCGCATCGCCGGGGCCTGAGACGCGACCACGAACGCAGGGGAGGCACGGGGCCAGCTGGCACCGTGCCTCCCGTCCGTGACGTGGATGCGTCGAGAACGGTCAGGGCTTCGTGATGAAGCCCTCCTTCACCATCCAGTCGAAGGCGACATCGGCCGGCTCGCGCCCCTCGACGTCGACCTGACGGTTCAGCTCCTGCAGCACCGCGTCGGTGAGCTTCGGCGAGATCTGGTCGTAGATCCCCTCGAGCTGCGGGTACTCCTTGAGCGTCTTCGAGTCGATGACGGGCGCGACGTTGTACGCCGGGAAGAAGCCCTTGTCGTCCTCGAGCACCGTCAGACCGAGCGACTTGATGCGGCCGTCGGTGGTGAACACCTCACCGAAGTTGCACTTGCCGCGGTCGGTGGCCGTGTAGACCGTGCCGGTGTCGAGGATGCTGACGTTGCTGCTCGGCACGCCGTTCGCCCCCGAGCCACCGAGCTCCAAGCCGTACTTCTTGAGCATCGGCTTGAAGCCGTCGGCACGCGAGTTGAACTCCGACTCGACGCAGAACGTGCGCTGGTCGACCGGCAGCTTCGTGATGTCGGAGAGCGTCTTGACGTTCCCGAGCTCCTTGACCGCTTCGTCACGGACGGCGAAGGCGTAGGTGTTGTTCATCGGCGCCGGGTTGAGCCAGGTCAGCCCGTTGCCGGCGTCCTCCTTCTTCACCGCCGTCCACTGCTCGGTCTTGTCCGGGATCCCCTTCGCGTGGCCCATGAAGGTCAGCCAGGCGGTGCCCGTGTACTCGTACGTGAAGTCGGCCGCGTGCGAGGTCATCAGCTCACGGACCGCGACACTGCCGGGCACGTTCGTCTCGTCGGTGACGTCGAACCCGGCGGCCTTGGCGGCGAGCACGGCGATCTTGCCGAGCACGAGCTGCTCGGTGAAGTTCTTCGACGTCACGGTGATGTGGGCGCCGGCCGGCAGGTCGTCGATGCGCTGGATGGAACCGGCACCGGCCTCGGGCACGAACGAGGTGGCGGGCTGCAGGCCGCAGCCGGTCAGGACGAGGGCGGTGGCACCGGCGACGAACGCGGCGGCTCCGACCCGGGTGCGGGTGCGGCGGGTGCTGCGGGTGCTGCGGGTCATCGGAGTCCCTTCGGTCGTGCGACCGTCTCGACCACGCGGCCGAGCCAGTCGATGGAGAGGGCGAGCAGGGCGACCAGCAGGGCACCCGAGACGAGCACCTTCGGCAGGAACAGGGTCACGCCCGTGGTGATGAGCAGACCGAGTCCGCCCGCACCGACGAAGGTGGCCAGGCTCGCCGTGCCGACGAGCAGCACGAGCGCGGTCCGGATGCCGGAGAGCATGACCGGCACCGCGAGCGGCAGTTCGACGCGCATCAGCACGCTGAAGGCGCTCATGCCCATGCCGCGACCGGCCTCGACCAGTCGGGCGTCGACGCTCTGCACGCCGATCATGGTGTTCCGGAGCACCGGCAGGATCGCGTAGAGGACGAGCGCGATGACGGCCGACCGCGTGTTCAGGCCGAGCCAGGCGGCGAGCAGCACGATGAGGCCGACGGCCGGTGCAGCCTGCCCGAAGTTCGCGACGGCGAGCACGTACGGGCTCGCCCGGCGCAGCGCACCGCGGGTGAGCAGGACGCCCAGCGGGATCCCGATCACGAGCACGAGCACCGTCGACTGCAGGGTCAGGACGAGGTGCTGGCCGGTCAGCGAGAGGATGTCCGCCGGGTTGAGCGTCGTGCGCTCGGTCGGGGTCAGGTCAGCCGTCGCGAGCCACACCGCGAAGCCGGCCAGGACGACCAGGATCGCGATCGGCTGGAACAGCAGGCCCTTCCACGAGGTGCTCGCACCGGTGGCGGGACCGGCGACGGCGACTGCGCTCACAGGTCTTCTCCGGTGGGCATCGCCGACACCGGCGACGACGGCATGGTCTCGATCGGGTTCGTGTTCGTGCCGACGGGCGTGTAGGCCTGGTCGCCGGCGGCGGTCGCGCGGGAGCGGGTGATCGCCTCCATCACGGTCTCGACGGTGATGACCCCGCGGAACGCGTCGCGACGACCGGTGACCAGTGCGGCACCCGCGCTCGAGACGAGCATGGTGTCGAGCGCGTCGTTGAGGGTCGCGGCCTCGCCCACGACGGGCAGGCCGGGCTCGACGCCGTCGGGGATGCGGTCGAGGCGCTCGAGCTGGCGGCGCGACGGCCACCCGATCGGCCGCTGGCGGTGGTCGACGACGACGGCGTGCTGGTGCCCACCGGCCTCGTTCATCCGCTGCAGCACGGCCTTGACCTCTTCGCCGGGCGAGCACGTCACGGCCGACTCGACCTCGACGTCGCGCACGCGGTTCAGCGTGAGCTGCTTCAGACCGGCGCCGGAGCCGATGAAGTTCTCGACGAACTCGTTCGCCGGCTCCGCCAGGATCCGCTCCGGGGTGTCGTACTGCACGATGTGCGCACCCTCGGTGAAGATGACGATCCAGTCGCCGAGCTTCACGGCCTCGTCGAAGTCGTGCGTGACGATGACGATCGTCTTGTGCAGTTCCTCCTGGATGCGCAGGAGCTCGTCCTGCAGGCGCTGGCGGGTGATCGGGTCGACGGCACCGAACGGCTCGTCCATGAGCAGGACGGGCGGGTCCGCGGCGAGCGCACGGGCCACGCCGACGCGCTGCTGCTGGCCGCCGGAGAGTTCGCGGGGGAACCGGTCCCGGTAGGTGTCGGGGTCGAGCGAGACCAGGTCGAGCAGCTCGTCGACGCGCGCCGCGATCTTCTCCTTCGACCAGCCGAGCATCTTCGGCACGATCGCGATGTTCGCCGCGACGGTCATGTGCGGGAAGAGGCCGCCGGCCTGGATCACGTAGCCCATGCGGCGGCGGAGCTCGTCGCCGTCGATGCCCGTGACGTCGTCGTCGCCGACGACGATCCGGCCCTGGGTGGGCTCGATCAGGCGGTTGATCATCTTCAGCGTCGTCGTCTTGCCGCAGCCGGACGGGCCGACGAGCATGACGATCTTGCCAGCCGGGATCTCGAGCGTGATGCCGTCGACGGCGGGCTTCGACTGCCCGGGGTACCGCTTGGTGACCTCGTCGAGCAGGATGCTGCGCCCGGTGACGTCCCCGTCGGGCGCGGTGGTGGTGGCGGAGTCAGTGCTGGACACGGATACCTCTCGAGATGGTCAGGCGGCCGAGGCCGATGAGGAGCAGGTCGAGGACGAGGGCGAGCAGGACGACGCCGACCACCCCGACCACGACGGAGGACAGGGCGTTGGCGCCGCCGAGGCGGGACAGCCCGGAGAAGATGAAGCCGCCGAGTCCGGGGCCGAGCGCGTAGGCGGCGATGGCGGCGATGCCCATCACCATCTGTGCGGAGACGCGGACGCCGCTCAGGATGATCGGCCACGCCATCGGCAGTTCGATCTGCAGCAGGGTGCGGAACCGGCTCATGCCGACGCCGCGCGCCGACTCGACGACGGTGGGCGGGATCTCGGCGAGACCGACGACCGCGTTGCGCAGGATCGGCAGTGCGGCGAAGAAGACGACCGTGACGACCGACGGCAGGACGCCGAAGCCGAGCGGGACGATGAGCAGGCCGATGACGGCAAACGACGGCAGGGTGAGGCCGATGGCCGACACCCCGTTCGCGAACGCGGTCAAGCGCGGGCTGCGGTAGACGAGTGTGGCGAGCACCACGGCGATGACCGTGGCGAGGACGACGCACTGGACGACCAGTGAGAAGTGCTGCCACGATGCGAACCAGATCTGGTTCCATCGCTCCACGACGTACTGGAACACGGGTGGGCGCTCCCCTTCCGGTCGGCTGAACTGCCCACAGATCGGGGCACGAGCTCGGCCAAAGCTACGCAGCACCTGGACCGGTTGTACAACGCAACCCTGCCGAGGCGGCAGTTTCCCTCGCAGTTGCGATGAGGACAACCCCTGGTCAGAGGGGGAACACCAGGGCAAGCCTGGGAGAACGGTAACGATCGGGCTGGGTGCCCGGCTATGCGCTCAGGTCACGCAACCCGGCACGCTCCGCGATGTCGACGAGCTGCTCGCGCCACCGGACCCATTCGTCCGGCGTCTTGTCGGCCAGGTTGCCGTCGCCGTCGCCGGCCAGGCCGTCGAGCATCTCGCGCACGATGTCGGCGTGCCCGGCGTGCCGCGCGGTCTCGTAGGCCATGTGCACCAGGATCCGGTGCAGCGTGACGTGCCGGTGCTCCTCAGGCCACCACGACACGGTGCCCGTCGCGGTGAGGTCGAGCGCCTCGATGGTCGCGTCGGCGTGGGCGGCAC
The DNA here is from genome assembly GCF_001864905.1 of Curtobacterium sp. MCBA15_007. Classification (NCBI taxonomy): domain Bacteria; kingdom Bacillati; phylum Actinomycetota; class Actinomycetes; order Micrococcales; family Microbacteriaceae; genus Curtobacterium; species Curtobacterium sp. MCBA15_007. The sequence goes on along the minus strand of NZ_MJGM01000001.1, from coordinate 316,026 downwards.
TCCGGTGGTGGAAGGCCACGACGTCCGCCATCGTCTCGTCGAGCGGGGCGAACATGTCGTCGCCGTCCTCCGACTCGAGCCACGCGGGCGGGTCCGGCAGCGGGCGCCCGAACACCTCGCCGAAGTAGCCGGCCTGCACGCCCGCGACGTGCTTCACCAGCCCGAGGACGTTCGTGCCCGTCGGCGTCACCGGCCAGCGTGCCTGTCGCTCCGCCAGCCCGTCGAGCTTGGCCAGCAGTGCTGCTCGGTGCTTCTGCAGGTACCGGTGCAGCGTCTGCTTCACCGCGGCGTCGGCAGCCGCCTGGTCGGGGGTCGGCGCGGACCCCTCGTCCGACAGCAGCGCGTTGCCGATGGCCGCCAGCGTGCTGGTGCTCGCGGGGTGCACCTCGGGGACCGCTTCGACGTCGCTCATGCCCCCGATCGTGCCACCCGGAGCTCCTGCAGGCGTGTCGATTCCTGCACCGCGACCCGTTCGGCCGTCAGCAGCAGCCCCGCGACCTCGGCACCGGAGCGTGCCGGGGCGTCGTTCCAGCTCGTCAGGTCGCGCACGCGCCCCATCCGGATGTCCGGCGCGGGGCACCACAGCACGGGCTCGCCCTCGTCGCGGGCCAGGGCGTGCCAGACGACGTCGAGCGCGTGCTGGACCCGCGGTGCGTGCACCGCGAGCGGCCCACCGGCTGCGGACACGACCGCACCGACCAGGCACGCGCCGACGAGCGGTCGGCCCTGCACGTCCATCGCGGCGGCGCTGGAGGCCTTCCGCTCGTGGCCGTGCTCGTCGAGGTAGGCGAACCAGGCGTGCTGCACCCAGCCGCGCTCGACGACGGCGCGGGCGTCGGAGAGCAGGTGGACGAGTTCGCCGAGTTCGCGCACCCGGTCGTCGACCCGTCGCGCGCGTGCGGTGGCGCGGCGGTCCGCGAGTCGGTCGACCAGGCCGCGGAGACCGCGTCGGACGGGGGCGGGGGAGGCGTCGGTGGCGACGTCGTGCTGGACGCGGAGCTCGAGGGTCATGGCGGCCCCTCCGATCGACTGTGCACGGATGGTGCGGTCACGATAGCCCCGGGGAGACTCAGTCGTCCAGCACCGCGTCGATGCTCCGTCGGGCGACGCTCCGGAAGGCGCGTTCGTCGGCGGTCGCCAGGGCGGATGCGAGCGCCACCACCCACCCGCGGGCGCGCTGCCAGGTGGCGTCCGAGGCTGCGACGCGGGCACGGAACACGCGTCGCCCAGGCTGGTCGAACGTCAACCAGGCGGTCGCGAGGTCGACGGCGGGATCGCCCGCGGTGACGTCCCCGAAGTCGATCACGGCTGACAGGTGGTCGACGCCTGCGGATGACGAGTCGACGAGCAGGTTGAAGGGGTGCAGGTCGCCGTGCACCCAGACAGGAGGCCCGGCGTGCGTCGGCGCCGCGGCTGCGGCCCGCCAGAGCGCGGCCAGCTCGCCGGCCCGGTGCACGTCGTGGCCATCGAGTCGCGCCAGCACCGCGTCGCTCCGCGACGCGAGCGGCACCGCACGGAACGGGTTCGCCGGGGCACCGGCCAGGGCCGCCACGTGCAGGAGCCCGACGAACGCGGCGAGCGCCTCGGCCACGGGGACCCCGGCCGCGCGTGCGCCGATCGGGGTGCCGGGGAGCCACGGCACGATGCTCCACGACCACGGGTACCCGAGGGCGGGTCGGCCGGTCCGCACCGGAGCCGGCACCGGGACGACCGACCCGACCCGGGCGGCGATGTCCGGCAGCCAGCGCTGTTCGTGCTCGACGAGGCGTGCGGCCAGCTGCCGGCGGGGGACCCGCACGGCCAGGTCGTCACCGAGACGCAGGACGACGTTGTCCCACCCGTTCGCGACGACCTCGAGCGACAGCCCGGCCAGGTCGGGGTGCTGGTCACGCAGCAGGGAGCGGACGAGCGGGACGTCGACGTCGACCTCGGCAGCGGGTGTGGGCACCGCGTCAGGCTAGTGGGCCGCCGGACACATGCCCGCGAACTGGGGCCGGTGGCGCGACCGGCTTCTCGGTAGTCTCAGAGGCGAGGTGACGTGGGTGTTTCCCTGGGGGGACCCGCGTCACTCCGGAGCGATGAGCGCGACGAGTCGCGGGATCTCCGGACGCAGCCGTTCGGTGACGAACGCGTCCAGCAGGACCGTCCAGAGTTCCCGCAGGCCCGCGAACAGGTCGGCCCGCCGCGTCATCACGTCCGAGACGGTCTGCACGCCCGTGTAGGCACGGACGACGACCCGGCCGACGAGCTCCGGGTCCCACCGCGGATCGAGCTCTCCCGCGCCGACGGCCTGCCGCGCGAACCCGGCGACCACCGCGGCCCAGTCGGTGTACGGGTCCCGCCGGTCCACGTCGCTCGCCGCCACGTCGGTCGACAGGCGCACCCCGGCGCTCACGACGACCTCGGTGGTCATCTGCACGGCGAGCCCCTGGCACAGCCACATGATCGACTCGAGCGGAGTGGTGCCCCGCGCCACCGCGGCCTCGCCGTACCGGCGCGAGATCGCGTGCTGCTCGGCGACGACGGCCCCCGCCATGTCGGCCTTCGACGTGAAGTGGAAGTACAGCGCACCCTTGGTCATCCCGATGCGTTCGGCGATGCCGTCCATCGAGGCTCCGACGTACCCGCGTTCGTCGAACTCCGCGGCCGCGCCCTCGATGATCGCGGTGCGGGTCGCGAGCGACCGCTGCTGCCGGGTCGGTCGGTCCTGCGCCATGGGGTCCGATCGTAGTCAGCGCACGCGATCGCCGGGGAGCCCTGGCCGCATTCGGCAGGCGTTCGGCCGCGTGCCCTACGGTCGGTCGCCATGGACGGATGGCGGAACCCTGCGCGCTGGGCACGGACGGGCCGGTGGCTGCTGCTGCCGATCGCGGTGCTCGACTGGGTCGCGCTCGCGCCGCAGACCATCGTGGTGCTCGCGTTCCTGATCGCCGTCGTCGGGCTCGCCGGCATGGCAGCGGCCCTGGTGGTGCACATGCTCGGTCGGTCCCGTGGGGCCATGGCCGCCCTCGGGGTCGTGCTGCTGCTCGGCGGCCTGGTGGTGTTCGGCCTCGACCCGTTCCCGGGCTCGTTCCCGCTCATCGCGTCGTGGTGGCCGGAGTCGATCACGCAGCCGCAGACCGTCGGCAGTGCTTACTGGCAGCTCGCCGGCCTGGGCATCGAGCTCGCCGGGTTCGGCCTGCTCGCCACCCTGCTCGTGGTCTCGCTGACCGGCACGCCACGCCCCCGGCAGGACCGCTTCCGCTCCTGACCGCCCCCGTGGCAACGCTCGGCGCCCGGACGTGCTCCGCGCTCAGAGTCGGGTGAGCACCACCAGCGTGACGTCGACCTCGGCGTCCACGGTGACCGCCGTGCGCACCCGCTCGATCACGCCCGCCCCGTCCGGAGCGGACCGCACCAGCGCGGCGAGGTCGTCCAGGCGGCGGGTCCCGTCCAGCGTCAGGACACCCTGCGTGCAGATCGCCAACCGGTCGCCGGGTGCCAGGTCGAGCGAGCCGGACGACCGGGGGATCGACACCGGCTGCAACCCGAGCGGCAGGTCGACCGGGCGCAGCACCCGAGCGGGCCCGTCCGCGGGGACGAGCACCGCGAGCCCGTGGCCGGCGTCGCCGAAGTCGACGTGCCCCGACGTCGGGTCGAGCCGCAGGTGGAAGAGCGAGCCGACGGCGTCCGCGGCCGACAGGTCGGCGGTGACCTGGGCCTCCAGGCCGACGATCGTGTCCTGCACCTCGGCACCGGTCCGCGCCACCACGGCGCCGCGGACCACCGCGGCGAGCAGGCCGGACGCCGGTCCGGCGGCGCTCACCCGGCCGACGGTGACGTGCAGGGCGTCGTCCGGGGCGAGGCGCCAGTCGGCGACGTCACCCCCGCCACCGTCGTGCTGGGCGACCAGGACGTCGAGGGCGTACCCCGGCACCGCGACCGGGTCCGGCACCAGCCCGTCGAGCACCCGACGGACCCGTCCCAGGTCGATGGCGACGCCGAGTTCCCGCTCGGTCCACCGGGCGAGGTCACGCAGCAGGGCGACGTCCTCGGGGGAGAACGTGCGCGGCACCGCGTCCATCAGGCACAGCGTGCCCACCCGGGTGCCGTCGATCATGGTCAGTGGTGCGCCGGCGTAGAACCGGATGCCGTGCTCCGCCACCGCGGCCGTGTCGGCGAAGCGGGCGTCGAGCGACGCATCCGGGATCACCATCGGTTCGCGGGAGAGGACGGTCGTCGCGCAGAACTGCTCGCTCGCGGGGACGCTCGAGCCCTGGTGCCAGCCGAAGGTCGACTGGGTGGTGACGAGGTCGTGGTGGACGAGGTTGAGGAAGGTCAACGGGACGTCGAACGCCTCGTGGGCCATGCGGGTGATGCGGTCGAAGCGCTCCTCGGGTCCTGATCCCAAGATGGCGAGCGCCTCGATCACCGCGGTGCGGCGGTCCGCATCGGCGAGATGGTTGGTCACCCGGCCTGTCTACCCGCATCGTCCGCCAGGAACCAGTCCCTCGGGTGGGGGTCGGCGGTCAGCGCGCGGCGCTCGGAAACCGGTGCAGCCCAGGCGGCGGCGTTCGACAGCACGCACTGGATGTCCGGGTGGTGGTACACGGGGTACTCCTGGTCGCCCGGCGAGAAGTAGAAGACCCGGCCGAGACCACGGCGGTACGCGACGCCGGAGCGGAAGACCTCGCCGCCCGCGAAGGTCGACAGGAAGACCTCTTCGTCGGGGCGCGGGATGTCGAAGTACTCGCCGTACATCTCCTGCCGGTCGATGACGATCGGGTGCGGGACCCCGGCGGCGATCGGGTGCTCGGGCGCGACGGTCCAGACGAGTTCACGCTCGCCGTCGTTCCGCCACTTCAGCGAGCAGGTCGTACCCATCAGGCGCTTGAACGGCTTGGAGTAGTGGCCGGAGTGCAGCACCACCAGCCCCATGCCGGCGTGCACGGCGTCGACGACCAGGTCGACGACGGCGTCGCGCACCTCGTCGTGGGCGACGTGCCCCCACCAGAACAGCACGTCCGTGGTGGCCAGTCGTTCGGCGGTGATGCCGTGGTCGGGTTCCTGCAGGGTGGCGGTGGAGACGTCGGCCCCGGGCTGCGACTGCCGGAGCGCCTCGGCGATCACGGTGTGCATGCCGTCGGGGTAGTGCCCGGCGACCGTCGCGTCACCGCGGGTCTCGTGCACGTTCTCGTTCCAGACGACGATGTTCAGGGGACGGTTCTCGGTCGACGGCGACATGGGACCAACGCTACCCGTGATCGGATTGCGCAGACACTGGCGTTTTCTGATCGTTTCGCCTAGCTTCAGATCACAAACGCGCAGACGGCGGTACCAGGGGGTACCGATCCCCGTCCGCGCCGAGGACAGGGGCTCGTCCGATGCAGCACCGAACCATCACCACCGTCGCGCTCGCGGCGGTGCTCGCACTCGCCGTACCGACCACCGCGTGGGCATCGCCCACCGGTCACCACCAGCAGCGGACCGCGACCACCTCGACCGTGACCTACACGGCGAGCGACGCGGTCATCCCGAACCCCTCGCGCGGGTTCGACCACACCACCGAGACGCACTACCGCGCCGACGGCACCGGGTACACGCCGCTCGACGCCGCAACGCTCCGGGGCTACCGGGCCGAGGGCGTCACGCAGGTCGTCCGGGTGTTCTACATGGAGGCGTTCGTCCAGCAGCGGCAGCTCAGCCCGGCCTGGCTCGCGCTCGTGCAGCACGACTACGACACCGCACGTGCAGCCGGCGTGGGTGTGATCACCCGGTTCGCGTACGTCCAGGGCGGCTCGTACCCGTACTCGGCGCCCTACGGGGACGCCGACCTGCCGACCGTGCTCGCGCACATCGAGCAGCTCACCCCGACGCTCCGCCGGAACGCCGACGTCATCCCGACCCTGCAGGGGGGCTTCATCGGGCTCTGGGGCGAGGGCTACTACACCGACCACTTCGCCAGCGACCCGGCGAACCCGGGGGTGCTGACCGAGGCCGACAAGGACGCCAGACGCCAGGTCCTGCAGGCCGAGCTCGCCGCCCTGCCGTCCAGCCGATCGGTCCAGGTCCGCACCATGCAGATGAAGCAGGACGCGCTCCGCACCCCGTCCGGCACGGCCGGGGCGCTCACCCCGGAGCAGGCGCACGACGGTTCCCCGGCGTCGCGGATCGGGCACCACAACGACTGCTTCCTCGCCTCGGCGGACGACTTCGGCACGTTCCTGAGCAACCCGCTGTCCCTCGACCAGGACTACCTGGCGGCGGAGTCGCGGTACGTCCCCGTCGGCGGTGAGACCTGCGCCGTGAACACGCCGCGGACCGACTACCCGTCCGCCTCGGCCGAGATGGCGAAGTACCACTACAGCTACCTCAACCTGGACTACAACAAGGACGTCCTGGCGACCTGGGGCACGGACGGCATGACCGACGCCGCGAAGAAGCTCGGCTACCGCTTCACCATGACCTCGAGCACCGCCACCTCGGGCGCGAAGGCGTCGGTGGCGGTGTCGATCCGGAACGACGGCTGGGCGGCGCCGTACAACAGCCGCCCGGTGCACCTCGTCCTGACCGACGGCGACCGCCGGGTGACCGTGCCCGTGGCCGCCGACGCGTCGTCCTGGCAGCCGGGACGGACCGTGACCGTCCGGGCGTCCCTCGCCGACGTGCCGAACGGGCGCTGGAGCGTCGCACTGGCCCTGCCCGCACCGGAGGCCTCGGTGGCGGCGGACCCCGCGTTCGCGATCCAGACGGCGAACACCGGCACGTGGGACGCGAGCACGGGCGTGAACCGCCTCGGTCAGACGGTGGTCGTACAGCACTGAGCAGACCTGCAGCGCGCCCCGGGTCGGACGATCCGGGGCGTTCTGCTGTCTGTCAACCGGGTCCGCCACGATTGACGGCATGACTCCGCGCTCCCTGTTCCGCGCCGCCGCGGTGGCCGAACTCGTGACCTGGACCCTGCTCATCGCCGGGATGGTGCTCAAGTACGGGCTGGACGCCGGCGACTGGGGCGTCCGCATCGGCGGCGGCGTGCACGGCTTCGTGTTCCTGGCGTACCTGGTGGTCACGACGGTCGTCGCCGTGAACCAGCGGTGGTCGTTCGGGGCGCTCGTGCTCGGCTGGGTCAGTGCCGTCGTGCCGTACGCCACCGTGCCGTTCGAGGTCGCGGTCGCCCGCCGCGGCATGCTCGAGGGGTCGTGGCGCCGCTCGCCGGACGCCCACTCGGGCTTCTGGGACCGCCTGCTGTTCTTCGTCGTGCGTCGTCCCGCGGTGGCCGCCGGCATCGGGGTCGTGGCCGTCGCCCTGGTCTTCACCGGGCTGCTGGCCGTCGGCCCGCCCGTGCCGTCGCGCGGCTGAGGCGACGAGCGCCCCCCGGCTGATCAACGAGTGAGCAGAAGACGTCCAGTTCACAAGCGGGACCCGACGTCTTCTGCTCCCTCGACGCGGCTGTGGTCGCGACCACGGGCGGACGGGAGGTGGGCCCCGCCAGCCGGTACCGGCGCACCGCGCCAGCGGGGTGACGGCCGAGCCTGGAGGTGGGCCCCACCAGCCGGTACCGGCGCACCGCGCCAGCGGGGTGACGGCCGAGCCTGGAGGGACGGTGCCAGCTGGCACCGGGCCTCCCGTCCGTGGGCTGGGCGTTGCTAGAGCGCTGCCAGCGCCGCGTTCAGCGTGGCGGACGGGCGCATGACCGCGCTCGTCTTGGCGTCGTCGGGGCGGTAGTAGCCACCGATGTCTGCCGGGTGGCCCTGCACCGAGACGAGCTCCTCGACGATCGTGCGCTCCTGCTCACCGAGCTTCGCCGCGAGGTCCGCGAACGACGCCGCGAGCTCGGTGTCCTGGGTCTGCGCGGCGAGCTCTTCGGCCCAGTACTTCGCCAGGTAGAAGTGGCTGCCGCGGTTGTCGATCGAGCCGAGCTTGCGGCCAGGGGACTTGTCCTGCTCCAGGAAGGTCCCGGTGGCACGGTCGAGGGTCTCGCCCAGGATCTTCGCCCGCTCGTTGCCCGTCACACCGGCCAGGTGCTCGAGGCTGACCGCCAGGGCCAGGAACTCGCCCAGGCTGTCCCAGCGCAGGTAGTTCTGCTGCACGAGCTGCTGCACGTGCTTCGGCGCGGAACCACCGGCACCGGTCTCGAACAGGCCGCCGCCGCCGAGCAGCGGGACGACGGAGAGCATCTTCGCCGAGGTGCCGAGCTCCATGATCGGGAACAGGTCGGTCAGGTAGTCGCGCAGGACGTTGCCGGTGACCGAGATGGTGTCCTCGCCGCGGCGGATCCGCTCGAGCGAGAAGCGCATGGCGTCCTCGGGCGCGAGGATCTCGATCTGCAGGCCGTCGGTGTCGTGCTCGCCGAGGTACTTCCGGACGAGCCCGATCAGGTTGGCGTCGTGCGCGCGGGTCTCGTCGAGCCAGAACACGGCCGGCGTCGAGGAGGCACGGGCACGGGTGACGGCGAGCTTCACCCAGTCGCGGATGGCGACGTCCTTGGTCTGGCAGGCGCGCCAGATGTCACCGGGCTCGACGTCGTGCTCGATGACGACGTCGCCCGAGGCGGTCGTGACGCGGACGACACCGGCGCCGGGGAGCTCGAAGGTCTTGTCGTGCGAGCCGTACTCCTCGGCCTTCTGCGCCATCAGCCCGACGTTGGGCACGGAGCCCATCGTCGACGGGTCGAAGGCGCCGTGGGCGCGGCAGTCGTCGAGCACGGCCTGGTAGATGCCGGCGTAGCTCGAGTCGGGGATGACGGCGAGGGTGTCGTGCTCGTCGCCGTCCGGACCCCACATGTGCCCCGAGGTGCGGATCATCGCGGGCATCGAGGCGTCGACGATGACGTCGCTCGGCACGTGCAGGTTCGTGATGCCCTTGTCCGAGTCGACCATGGCGAGCTCGGGGCCGTCGGCGATGCCCTGCTTGAAGGCGCGCTCGATCTCGGCGCCGTTCGGCAGCGCACCGAGGCCGGCGAGGATCGAGCCGAGGCCGTCGTTCGGGGTGAGGCCGGCGGCGGCGAGGTCGGCGCCGTAGCGCTCGAACACCGACGGGAAGAACGCCTTGATGACGTGCCCGAAGATGATCGGGTCGGAGATCTTCATCATGGTGGCCTTGAGGTGCACGGAGAACAGGACGTCCTCGGCCGCGGCACGCTCGATCTGCTTCCGCAGGAACGACTCGAGGGCGGCGACGTGCAGCACGGTGCCGTCGACGACCTCGCCCTGCAGCACGGGGATCGACTGCTTGAGGACCTGCTCGGTGCCGTCCTCGGCCACGAAGGTGATCGTCAGGACGTCGTCGGCGGGGGCGATCCAGGACTTCTCGTTCGACCGGAAGTCGTCGACGCCCATGGTGGTGACGTTCGTCTTCGAGTCACGCGACCAGGCGCCCATGCGGTGCGGGTGCTTGCGGGCGTAGTTCTTGACCGACAGGGGTGCGCGGCGGTCGGAGTTGCCCTCGCGCAGCACCGGGTTGACGGCACTGCCCTGGACGCGGCCGTAGCGGGCGCGGACGTCGCGCTGCTCGTCGGTCGTGGCCTCGTCCGGGTAGTCGGGCAGGTCGTAGCCCTGCGACTGCAGTTCCTTGATCGCGACCTTGAGCTGGGGGATCGACGCCGAGATGTTCGGCAGCTTGATGATGTTCGCCTCGGGGGTCTTCGCCAGGTCGCCGAGCTCGGCGAGGGCGTCGTCCAGGCGCTGCTCGTCGGTGAGCCGCTCCGGGAACTGGGCGATGATCCGGCCGGCGAGCGAGATGTCGCGGGTCTCGACGTCGACACCCGCGGTGCCGGCGAAGGCCTGGATGACCGGGAGGAAGGAGTGGGTGGCGAGGAACGGCGCCTCGTCCGTGAGGGTGTAGATGATCTTGGCCATGCTGGCGGGTACTCCCTTGTTCGACCGTCGGTACGTCCACGGTACTCGTGGCGCGGGATGTCTCGACATCAAGATACATCGCCCCCCAGAGTGGGGCGTGAGCGCGTCAGTCGCCGAGCGAGACGCGGAACACCCGGACGCCCGCGGCACGGAGCCCGGCGAGGCCGAGCCGCATGCGCAGGGGCCGGAAGGGGCGTCGGAACCCGGACGACGCCGAGGCCGCGTCGATCTGGTGCAGGACCTCGGACGTCAGGGTGCGCTCGAGATTCGGTGCGAGGCGGGTCACCCCGGACACCGTGACGACGATGCGCACGGCGTGCGGCGCGAGCAGCGGCGCGATGAGCTCGGCCGCCGCCTGGGCCCGGTGGAACGCGGGGTCGTCACCGGGGCGACGGATCGCGATGACGGCGAGCGCGGCATCCCAGGTCTCCTCGGGGTCCGGCAGGTCGTCGACCCCGATGACCCGCATCCGTGCGGCGTCGATGCCGGCGCGCACGGCCGCGGCCCGGAGCACGGGCAGGAGTTCCTGGGTACCGGCCAGCACGACGTCGGCCGACGACAGGTCGACCGTTCCGTACCGCTCGCGCGGCGTTCGGGCCATGGTGCGGGTCCTTCCGTCGCTTTCCCTCGACCGTACTGATCGGGGCGGCCCGGGGGACGCGGCAGCACAGGGTGATCAGGCCCCTCCCAGCCGACTCGGTAACGAAAAGATCACGGAAGGGCCTGTACAAAGCGACAGAGTCGTGCAGAATGGTTGGCGGCCATGACGACTGCACCCGAACCCGAACAGCACCCGGCGACCCCGGTGGTGCACCTGTCCCGTCGCGCCGCCCTCGAAGCCGAGCGCGCAGCCGCCCGCGGACCGCAGCGTCGCAGCAAGGCGGCTCCGGTGGCGAAGGTCGCGAAGCCGGCCAAGGTCGCGCAGGTCGCGCAGGCCGCCAAGCCAGCGAAGCCCCTCGTCCTCGCCACCACCGAGCCGACCGGCCGCCGCGCCGCAGCCGCGCGCGCCACCACCGAGCACGTCGACGGCCGCATCCAGCGCGTGGTCCGCCGCCCCGCACCCCGGGCAACCCGCACGGCGACCGCACCCAGGGCCTCCCGGTCGGCCCGCGCCGGACGCATCACGCTCACCAGCGCCGCCGCCGCCATCGCGATGTTCGCCGCGTCGGCGATGCCCGCACACGCCAGCGCCGGCACCTCGATGGCCACCTCGACCATCGCGCCGATCGTGCGCACCCAGGACTACGCCGTGACCCAGGCGGTCGCGGCCGCCGGCTCCGACCGCGACGGGTTCACCGTCGGCGGCGGGTCGACCGTCACGACGAAGACGGCAGGGTCCTCCGGCACCGCCGGTGGCGCCGTGTCGTTCGGCGGCGCGGTCCGCTCGCCGTTCCCCGGCCCCGTGCAGATGAGCTCCGGCTTCGGCTACCGCTCGGCACCGTGCGGCGCGTGCTCGTCGCTGCACCAGGGCCTCGACTTCACCCCGGGCATGGGGACGCCGATCGGTGCCGTCGCCGCGGGCAAGGTCCGGGTCTCCGGCACGTACTTCTCGTACGGCAACGCGGTCATCATCGACCACGTGGTCGACGGCCGTCAGGTGTCCACGCTGTACGGCCACATGATCCCCGGGTCGTCGCCGCTCAAGGTCGGCGACACCGTCGCGGCCGGACAGTTCATCGGACTCGTCGGGTCCTCCGGCGTCTCGACCGGCGCGCACCTGCACCTCGAGGTCCTGATGGACGGGGTCACGCCGATCGACCCGAAGGCGTGGCTCGAGGCCCGCATCGGTCGCTCGCTCACCCTGTAGCGACCACACCCCGTCGCCGCGCGACGATCCACAGCCGTTGTCGAGCACCAGCACGGTGATGTCCCAGTCGTCCTGTGCAGACTCACAGGCATGGACGATCCCCACAGACCGCCCGCCCGTCGTCGATCCGAGGAAGCTGCCCGCTGATGGGCGCCGACACCTGGATCGCCTTCGGGCTCGTCATCCTCTTCGTGGTCGTCGGCGGGGTCTTCGCGGCCGCCGAGATCGCACTCGTCTCCCTGCGTGAATCGCAGCTGCAGCAGCTCGAACGCCGCGGCCCCCGGGGCGTGCGGGTCGCCGAGCTCGGCCGCGACCCGAACCGGTTCCTGTCCGCCGTGCAGATCGGTGTGACCGTCGCCGGGTTCTTCTCCGCCGCGTACGGAGCGTCGTCGATCGCGCCCGACGTCGCGCCGCTCTTCCAGGGACTCGGGCTCGAGCGGGGCACGTCCGAGGCAGTTGCCCTCGTGCTCATGACCCTGGTCATCGCGTACCTGTCGCTCGTGTTCGGCGAACTCGTGCCGAAACGCCTCGCCCTGCAGCGTGCCGAGGGCTTCTCGATGGCCGTCGCCCCGACCCTGGAGCGCTTCGCGGTGCTCATGCGCCCGGTGATCTGGCTGCTCTCGAAGTCCACCGACACCGTCGTGCGGCTGCTCGGTGGCGACCCGGACGCCCGCAGCGAGTCGATGAGCACCGAGGAACTCCGCGTCCTGGTCGACGAGCACACCGGCGTCGACGAGCAGGGCCGCCGCATCGCCCGCAGCGCCCTGGACGCCGGCGACCGCATCCTGCGGGAGTCGATGCGCCCCTGGTACGACGTGTCGACGCTCGACACCGGGCTCTCCGTCGCCGAGGCCACCGACCAGGCCATCGCGGCCGGGCACACGCGGTACCTCGTGACCTCGGGCGGGCGTGACGAGGTGCAGGGCTTCGTGCACCTCCGTGACCTGCTGCGTCCGGTCGACCCCGCGGCCCCCGTCGCCACGCTCGTCCGGCCGGTGCTCGCCCTGCCCGAGACGAAGTCGCTGTCGAGTGCGATCGCGGACATGCGCACCGACGGCCACCAGATCGCCCTGGTCGTCGACGAGTACGGCGGCAGCGCGGGCATGGTCACGCTCGAGGCGCTGCTCGAAGACCTCGTCGGTCGGATCAGGGACGAGTGGGACACCGCCGAGCACGACGAGTCCGTGCTGGCGCACGACGGCGTCGACGGCGCCACGGTGCTCGAGGACCTGGCAGCGGACGGCGGACCGGTGCTGCCGGACGGCGACTACGAGACGGTCGGCGGGCTCGTGCAGGTGCAGCTGGACCGCGTGCCCGAGGTCGGCGACGTCGTCGTGGCCGGCGGCCATCGCCTCGAGGTGACCGCCATGGACGGTCACCGGGTTGCGCGCGTGCGCATCGGGGCCGACGCCGCGCCCTGATCGCGGCCCCACGGCGGACGGGAGGCCCGTGGCGGCAGGCGGTCGTAACACCCCGCGGGGCGCCGGCGAGCGGTCACAGGTCGTCGCCTGCGGCGCCACCAGCCGACAGGTCGCGACCACCCGGCGGGCAGCACGCGACGTTTCGTGACCAGTCGGGCACGGCCGGTCACGCAACGGAAGGCGACCAGACGGCGGACGGGAGGCGCGTGGCGGGGCCGTCCCGCGCCTCCCGTCCGCTCCGGGTGGTCACAACACCCCGCCAGACGCCGACGAGCGGTCACAGGCCGTCGCCTGCGGCGCCACCAGCCGACAGGTCGCGACCACCCGGCGGGCAGCACGCGACGCGTCGTGACCAGTCGGCGACGGCCGGCGACCCCGCCACGGCCCTCCCGCCCGCGTGCCGCACGGCCCGGGCACGTACGCTCGTCGCATGGGTATCGACGTGCGCAACGAGATCCGCGACTTCCTGTCCTCCAGGCGGGCGCGGCTCACCCCCGAGCAGGTCGGCATGCCGTCGTTCGGCGGCGGGGTGCGGCGGGTCCCCGGGCTGCGTCGGCACGAGGTCGCCATGCTCGCCGGCGTCAGCGTCGACTACTACACGCGGCTCGAGCGCGGCTCGCTCAAGGGCGTCTCGGACAGTGTGCTCGAGGGTCTGGCGAGCGCCCTGCAGCTCGACGAGGACGAGCGTGCGCACCTGTGGGACCTGACGCGCCTGGCGAACTCCGGCGCGAAGGTCATGCACCGGAACGTGCCGACCCGCGTCCGCCCGGGCGTCCAGCGCCTGCTCGACGCGATCACCGGCGCCCCGGCCTGGGTGCGGAACGAGCGCGGGGACGTCGTCGCGACGAACGAACTCGGCCGTGCCCTGTACGCACCGCTCTTCGCCGGCCCCGGGCGCCCGGTCAACACCGCGCGCTTCACGTTCCTCGACCCGGCGGCCCGCGACTTCTTCCCGGACTGGGCACAGACCGCGAAGGACGCCGTGGCCGTGCTCCGGACCGCCGCGGTGTCGAACCCCTGCGAGCCGGGGCTCATCACGCTCGTCGGTGAGCTCTCCACCCGGAGCGAGGAGTTCCGCGGCTGGTGGGCCGCACACGACGTCCGGATGCAGCGCACCGGCAAGAAGCGCATCGACCACCCGATCGTGGGGGAACTCCGGCTGTCCTACGAGGCGCTCGACCTGGTCGCCGACCCCGGTCTGACGCTGTTCTCGTACTCGGCCGAACCGGGCAGCGACTCCGAGCGGTCGCTCGCACTGCTCGGCAGCTGGGCCGCGACGGAACGGGCCGAGCAGTACGCGGCCGTCCGCGAGTCGGAGTCAGAGTCCGAGTCCGTCGACTGACCCGGCCCGCCGACGGGCAGGTGCGTCAGCGCCGCGATCGGACCGTCAGGCCTGGGGCGGGACGTCGCCGTCGAACAGCTCCGGTGAGCGCATCCGCTCGATGCGCAGCTGACGCTCCGTCGCCGACAGCCGCAGCACGCGGATCGCGGCGAACACGAGCACGATGAGGGCGACGGCCAGCACGGCGAGCGCCAGCACGAACAGGGCGTACAGGACGACGACGAATCCGAGACCACTGTCTGCGAGCATCTGCCGAAGATAGCAGCGCGGGTTCGTAGGGTGGGGACGTGACCAGGACGACGGACGGCTCAGCAGGGGATGCGGACCGTCGGCAGCACCGCCGGCCCGAACCCGCGTTCGCCCGTGCGGTCGCGAAGGCCCTCGGCGACGCCCGGACCGTGCTCGACGTCGGTGCCGGTGCCGGCGCCGGTGCCGCCGGGTCCTACGCGCCGACCGACCGCGACGTGACCGCGGTGCAGGCCGCCGAGGACCTTCCCTTCGCCGACGAGACCTTCGACGCCGCGGTGTCGACCTTCTCGCTGCATGGGTGGGCCGACCTCGAGCGCGGGCTCGCCGAGGTGCGTCGGGTGACCCGAGGGCCGATCGTGATCGTGACGTTCGACCCCGACCGCATCGAGCGCTCCTGGCTCGCCGAGTACGCCCCCGAGGTGCTGGCGGCCGAGGCCCGTCGCCACCCGGCACTGCCCCGGATCACCGACGCGCTCGGCGACGACACCGTGACGAGCACCCCGTTGCCGATCCCGTTCACGTGCGTCGACGGGTTCTCCGAGGCGTACTACGCCCGCCCGGAACGCCTGCTCGACCCAGCCGTGCGCCGCGCGGACCCGGCATGGGACCTGGTCGACGAGTTCACCGTCCGGCGGTCGGTCGCTGCGCTCCGGACCGCGCTGGAATCGGGGGAGTGGGACCGACGGCACGGGTCGCTCCGGATCCGCCCGACGTACGAGGGCTCCGTCGTCCTGGTCACGGCGACGCCGAACTGACCGCGGGCGGGCTTGACACCCGGTCGTAGGCTGGTCGGGTGAGCTTCCAGGAGGTGGTCGGCGCCCGTATCGCCGGCATCAGGGCGTGAGGCCCCCGGTCGTGCCCTCGGGCGCGGCCGTCCTCGTCGAACCCTGACCTCCTCCGCCCGGTGCGGTGTGCGTCCGCACACCCCGGGCCTGCTCGAAAGCGATCACCCATGCTCCCCGTCACGGAGAAGACCCTCCGCACGTCCTTCGTCAACGCCTCCCGCAAGGAGACGACCGACATCACACTGCCCGCCGGCTTCGAGACGCTCGACTGGGACGCGCTCGACTACCTCGGCTGGCGCGACCCGAAGATCGGTCGGCGGGCGTACGCCGTCGTGCCGACCCTGGACGGCGAACTGATCGGCATCCTGTTCCGGCAGGCCGAGGCCTCGCCGCGCTCCCGCGCCCAGTGCTCGTGGTGCCAGGACGTCAAGCTGCCGAACGACGTCACGTTCTACAGCGCCAAGCGGTCCGGGCCGGCCGGTCGCAACGGCAACACCGTCGGCACCCTGGTGTGCCAGGACTTCCAGTGCTCGCGGAACGTCCGGAAGCTGCCGCCGCCCGCCTACGAGGGCTACGACGTCGAGGCAGCGCGGCTCCGGCGCATCGAGGACCTGCAGGTCCGGGCCGCGTCCTTCGCCGCCGAGGTCTGAGACGCCGGCGTGCTCGCAAGACGCCGCCGAGTCAGCGAGACGCCGCCGGATTCGGGGGCGTCACGCGCTGACGCCGGCGTCTCGCGTCCGCGAACGCGACTGACGACGGACGGGAGGCCCGGTGCCAGCTGGCACCGGGCCTCCCGTCCGTCAACCGGTCGCGTCTAGCGACCGATGGTCGACATGTCGGGGTAGCGGTCGCCGGTCGGGACCGGCAGCGCCGACAGGCGCGACAGCTGGTCCGTCGTGAGGGTCAGGTCGGCTGCGCCGACGTTCTCCTCGAGGCGCGAGACCCGCTTCGTGCCGGGGATCGGGACGATGTCGTCGCCCTGGGCCAGCAGCCAGGCGAGCGACACCTGCGCCGGAGTGGCGTCGGCCTCGGTTGCGATGTCCTTGACGGCGTCGACGATGCGCATGTTCTGCGCGAACGCCTCCTGCTGGAAGCGCGGGTTCGCCAGGCGGAAGTCGTCGGAGTCCAGGTCGGACGGCTTCGTGATGGCACCCGTCAGGAACCCGCGGCCGAGCGGCGAGTACGGCACCAGGCCGATGCCGAGCTCGCGCAGGGTGTCGAGCACGTCGCCCTCGGGGTCCCGCGTCCACAGCGAGTACTCGCTCTGCAGTGCGGTGATCGGGTGGACGGCGTGGGCCTTGCGGATGGTCTCGGCTCCGGCTTCGGACAGCCCGATGTGCCGGATCTTGCCCTCCTGCACGAAGCCGGCGAGCTGGCCGATGACGTCCTCGATCGGGACGGCGGGGTCGACGCGGTGCTGGTAGTAGAGGTCGATGTGGTCCGTACCGAGGCGACGGAGGGAGCCTTCGAGCGCCTCGCGCACGGACTCCGGCTGGCTGGAGAGACCGCGCTGCTGCGTCGGGGTCTCCTCACCGGCCTCGTGGCGGTACAGGCCGAACTTGGTCGCGATGACGACGTCGTCGCGACGGCCCTCGAGCGCGCGGCGCAGGAGTTCCTCGTTCGTGTAGGGGCCGTACGCCTCGGCGGTGTCGAACAGGGTGACGCCGAGGTCGATCGCGCGGTGGATGGTGCGGATCGACTCGTCGTCGTCGGTGCCGGCGCCCGTGTAGAAGGCGCTCATGCCCATGGTTCCGAGGCCGATGGGTCCGACCTCGAGGTCTGCGAGCTTGCGTGTGTGCATGCTGCAGGTCTACTCCCGGTCCCCGGGACGGCGGGAGGCACTGGCTGTACCCGCCTCGTCATCGCTACGCTGCCAGGGACGGGGCAGGGGCCCCGGGTTCGGGGGAGTGTCGTGGTCGTCATGTGGATCGTCATCGCCGTGGTCGTCGTCATCGGCGCCCTGCTGACCGTGCTCGAGGTGCAGAACCGTCGTCGTCGGCGGGCGCTCGAATCGATCGAAGACCTGTCGGATCCGCGTGACAGCGCACGCGCCGCGGCCGAAGCCGATGCGGCGCACTCCAGGACCGAGGGGCTCGCCAAGTCAGCGCACCCCGGCATCACCGGCGCCGGCGGCGGCATCCCCGGCTGAACCGGCCGAGTTGGGCTGCGCGCCGCCGTTCGCGCCGCTTGTCGGGACCAGGCGTTCCGGGTCACCGGTCGCCCGCGCGCTTGGTGAGGTTCCTCCAAGGTGCTGGCACGAGCACGCGGTCCACTGGTGTGATCGTCCCGTGAACCTGTACTTCCGACTGCTCCTGCTGCAGCTGCGCACCCGGTTGCGCGCTCGGGTCGGTGGACGCCGCCGGGCCTCGCTCTGGGACGAGGTGCGGACGCCGTTCCGGGTCGCTCCCACCGACCTCGACCCGCTGCGGCACGTCAACAACGGCAAGTACCTGTCGATGCTCGACCTGGGTCGGCTCGACCTGATGCTCCGCTCCGGGTACTGGGCGGTGCTGTCCGAACGTGGCTGGTACCCCGTCGTGTCGGCGCAGACGATCACGTACAAGCGGTCGCTGACGCTCGGGCAGCGGTTCGAGCTCCGCACCCACGTGCTCGGGGTCGACGACCGTGCCGTGTACCTGGAGCAGACGTTCGTGCGACAGGGTGCCGTGATGGCCCGCGCCGTGGTGCAGGCCCGGTTCCTGCGGCGTGCCGGCGGGACCGTGCCGACCGCGGACCTGCTCGAGGCTGCGGGTGGCGCGGACCGCGACCTCACCCTGCCCGACTGGGTGCACGACTGGGCGAGCGCGACCCGGATCAGCAGCAGCGCGGCCTGAACGGCAGCACCACCGCTCCGAACGCCACGGTGCGCACGAACCCGTCCGTGGACTCTGCGAACACGGCAAGCGGTCGGGGGACACCGACTCAGGGACCGGCAACGCACCGGGCGTAGACCGGGGACATGACCACAGGCACTGACACCACGAACCGTCCGGCCGCGTCCTCCGGCACCTTCCGCATCGGCGGCGACCTCGAGGTCAACCGGCTCGGCTACGGCACCATGCAGCTCACCGGCCCCGGCGTCTGGGGACCGCCGAAGGACCACGACGAGGCGATCCGCGTCCTCAAGCGCGCCGTCGAGCTCGGCGTGAACTTCTTCGACACCGCCGACTCGTACGGCCCCTACGTCGCCGAGGAGCTCCTCAAGGAGGCCCTGCACCCCTACGGCGACGACGTCGTCATCGCGACGAAGGCCGGCCTGACCCGCACCGGCCCGAACGTCTGGCCGCCCGTCGGCCGCCCCGAGTACCTGCGGCAAGAGGCGGAGATGAGCCTCCGCCGCCTGGGCCTGGAGCGCATCGACCTGTTCCAGCTGCACCGCATCGACCCGAAGGTCCCGCTCGAGGACCAGGTCGGCGAGCTGAAGAAGCTGCAGGACGAGGGCAAGATCCGCCACATCGGCCTGTCCGAGGTCTCCGTCGACGAGGTCAAGGCCGCACAGCAGATCGCCACGATCGTCTCCGTGCAGAACCTCTACAACCTGCAGAAGCGTGACGCCGAGGAGCTGCTCGACTGGTCCGAGCAGCAGGGCATCGGCTTCATCCCGTGGTTCCCCCTGGCCACGGGTGGCCTGACAGGCGAGGACTCGCCGCTCACCGAGATCGCCGAGCGCAAGGGCGCCACCCCGGCGCAGCTCGCGCTCGCGTGGCTGCTCAAGCGCTCCCCGGTGATGCTGCCGATCCCCGGCACGTCGAGCGTCGCGCACCTCGAGGACAACCTGGCGGGTGCCACGGTCGAGCTGACCGACGACGAGTTCGAGGAGCTGGCGAAGCTGGGTCACTGACCCTTCGGACGCGAACGCGGGTCGCGAACGCGACCAGCCGACGGACGGGAGGCGCGGTGCCAGCTGGCACCGCGCCTCCCGTCCGTTTTTCGCCCTGTCCAGATCCGCGCTTGCGTGCGCATACCGGGTATGTGCATACTCGGTATGGCCACGGTGGCCCGGGACAGGGGAAGTGTCATGAGCGTTCGGATGGGCGTACTCGCGCTGCTGGTGGGGGGACCCGGCTACGGGTACCAGCTCCGGGGGGAGTTCGAGCACCGCACCGGCGGGAGCTGGCCACTGAACATCGGCCAGGTCTACACGACCCTGGACCGCCTGGAACGCGACGGCCTGGTCGCCCGCGGCGACGCCGACGACGACGGCCACGTCGTCTACACGGCGACCGACGCGGGGCGGGCGGAGGTGGCCCGCTGGTTCAGCGAGCCCGTGCCGGCGAAGCGCGGCCGCGACGAGCTGGCGATCAAGTTCGCCCTCGCCGTGACCGTGCCCGGGGTCGACGTCGCCCGGCTGGTGCAGGTGCAGCGTGGTGCCGCGATCCGGAACCTGCAGGACCTGACGCGGCTGAAGCGGACGACCGACCCGTCGTCGGACCTGGCGTGGTCGCTCGTGCTCGAGTCGATGGTGTTCCAGGCCGAGGCAGAGGTGCGCTGGCTCGACCACGTGGAGTCGAGTGTCGCGCGGTACCGGCCGGACGAGCACCCGGCGGCACCGGCCAGTGCCGACGCCTCCGCTTCCGCTGCCGCTCCCCGGAGCGCACGGTGACCGCCGCACCGCTCCTGCAGCTCGACGCCGTGAGCGTGCACTACGGCTCCGGCGCCAAGGCCGTCACCGCCCTGGCCGGCATCGACCTGCGGGTCGAGCGCGGCGAGATGGTGGCCGTGATGGGCACCTCGGGGTCGGGCAAGTCGACGTTGCTCGCCTGCGCCGGCACCCTGCTGCCGCCGACGAGCGGCGAGGTCCTGATCGACGGCGCGTTCGTCTCCGACCGTCCCGCCAGGGAACTCGCAGCGCTGCGGCGCCGGCTGATCGGGTTCGTGTTCCAGGACTTCAACCTGATCCCCTCGTTGACCGCGGTCGAGAACGTGGCGCTGCCGCTCGAACTGGACGGGTGGAAGGCCTCGCAGGCCCGCCGCGCCGCGGAACTCGCGCTGGACAACGTCGAGCTGTCGCACCGTGCCGACGCCTACCCGGACGACCTGTCCGGCGGGCAGCAGCAGCGCGTCGCGATCGCCCGCGGCGTGGTCGGTGAACGTCGACTCGTGCTCGCCGACGAACCGACCGGCGCCCTCGACTCGCAGACCGGCGAGGTCGTGCTCCGCATGCTCCGTCGACACGTCGACGCTGGAGCCGGCGCCCTCCTGGTGACCCACGACGCCCGGCACGCGGCCTGGGCGGACCGGATCGTGTTCCTGCGCGACGGACGTGTCGTCGACGAGACCGTGTACTCGGGCGTCGAGACCGCGCTGACGGACCGGACCGCGTCGTGAGCCGGGGCCGGCGTTCCGGGACCGCCCGGACGCCGTTCGCCCTCCGACCGGCGCTCCGTCTGGGGCGTCGGCTGGCGTTCGCGAAGGCAGGCCGCGCGGCACTGATCATCGCGCTCATCGGGATCCCCACCGCGGGGTTCGCGGCCGTCGCCGTCGTGGTGCAGTCGACGCAGGCCACCGCCACCGAGCGGCTCGACCACGACCTCGGGCACGCATCGGCGCAGATGCGGGTGTCCGGCCCGGACCTGCCCGGCATGGTGCAGGACCCGGTGCAGTGGGAGTTCACCGACTCGAAGCGGAACAGCCCGGTCACGAAGTCGGACCAGGACTCCCCGTTCGCGAACGTCCTGGCACACGTGCCCGACGGTGCGCTGTCGATCCCGGTCGGCAGCACGCCCGTCGTGCTCCAGGGGCCGAAGGGTCCGGTCGGGCTGACCGCCGTCGAGGGCAGCGTCTGGGACCCGTCGCTCGACGGTCACTGGCACGTGCTCGAGGGTTCCCGGCCGACCACACGCAGTGAGCTCATGGTCACGCCGGCCACGCTCGACCGCCTCGGGGCGCGGATCGGTGACACGGTGGACCTGACCGACCCCGTCACCAAGCGCTTCACGATCACCGGCACCATGACCGACCTGGGCACCGACCCGGGATCGCAGGGCATCTTCCTGCCCTGGGGCACGACGCTCTCGACGACCGACACCACCGACGACGTCGGGCTGACCGACGTCACCGTGTACCTGCCGTCGGACGCCCCGACCTGGTCGGAGATCCGGCAGCTCAACGCGCACGGCATCGTCGTGCAGTCGCGTCCGGTCGTGCTCGACCCGCCGGACGCCCGGCTCCCCGGCGGTCAGATGAGCTCGACGATCGGCTGGTACCTCGGCGCGATGGCACTGCTCGGCGTCTTCGCGATGTTCGAGGTCGCCCTGCTCGCCGGTGCGGCGTTCCTGGTCGGCACCCGGGCGGACACCCGCTCGTACGCCATCGTCACGAGCGTCGGCGGTGACAGACGGTTCGTCCGCACGATCGTCGCCGGGTCCGGCCTGGTGCTCGGGCTCGTCGGCGCGGTCCTCGGCGTGGCCGTGGGCACCGGGATCGGCGTGCTCGCCTACCGACTCATCGACAACGGCAACGTGGTGTCGTTCCCCGGGTTGCACGTGCCGCCGCTCCTGCTGCTGTCCATCGCCGCCGCGGGAGTGCTCGCCGGGCTCGTCTCCGCGCTCGTCGCCGCACGGTCGGCCACCCGGATCAACGTGCTCGCAGCCCTGCGGGGTTCGCTCCGTCCGGTGCCCGTCAGCCGTCCGGCCCGCCGACGTCGGCGCATCTGGGGGCCGCTGCTCGTGGTCCTCGGGGCCCTGACGACGATGGTCTGCGGCGTCGGGGTGCTCATGCTCAACGACCGTCCCGTGCAGGACGACCACTGGGCCTGGGTGGTCGGTGCCGGTGTCGCGCTCGGGCCGTGCCTGATGCAGCTCGGCATCGCCATCTGCTCACCGTGGCTGCTCGCCCTGGTCACCCGGCTCACCTCGCGGGCCGGTCTGTCTGCGCGACTGGCCGCCCGCGACGCCCGCCGCAACCCGGTCCGCACGGTGCCGGTGCTCGCCAGCGTGATGAGCGTGGTGTTCGTGGCCTCGGTCGTCATCACGTGGAGTGCGTCGAGCCACGCCCAGTACGTCCGCGGGTACGAGTACACGACGGCGGTCGGGGTGGCGACGTCCGAGGTGCTGACCGAGACGAAGGACGGCGGCAGTACCGGTCGCCACGACGCGGAGCTGACCGCCCACGCCGCGAAGGTGGTGTCCGGGGTCTTCGACCAGGACCGCATCCGGGTGCTCGGTGTCACGCAGGAGCAGCCGGGCGACACCCCCTCGACCGTCACGATCCCGCACCGCTGGAGCGCGTACGACTGCCCGGCGAACGACACGACGAGCTGCTCGTACTACCTGGACACGGCGAGCGCGTCGATGCCGCACATCTGGACGGGCACCGTCGACGACTACGCCGTGCTCACCGGACACCAGCCGTCCGCAGCCGTCCGGAGCGCACTCGAGGGCGGTCGGGCCGTGTCGCTCTGGCCCGAGTACGCCCACGACGGCGCGGTCCGCATCGACACGTTCCACGACCGGACGTGGGACAGCGAGCCCATCACCGAGCGCACCCGACCGGCGGCCAGCGTCTCGATCCCCGCGGTGCTCGACGTGCAGACCCCGCGGATCCAGGTCGGCGTCTTCATGACGAAGGCCACTGCCGAGCAGTACGGCGTCCCCGTGGTCGACGGCATGCTCGTCACGACGTTGCCGCACGACCTCGACCCTGCCCAGGCGGACGAGCTGAGCTCGGCGTGGCAGAGCTTCGGCGGCGACGACCGTGCACGGTGGAGCGGCCCGACGTTCACGTACGAAGCCGGTCCCACCGACAACGAGGCGCTCATCCGGGCGATCGTCCTCGCACTCGCCGCGGCCGTGACCATCGGTGCGACGGCGGTGGCGATCGGACTCGCACGGTCCGACGGGCGTCGGGACGACGAGGTGCTCGACGCCATCGGTGCCGCTCCGCGTCTGCGCCGTGGGGTGTCGACCTGGCAGGCGGCGATCCTGGCCACGGTCGGCTCGGTGATCGGCACGCTGCTCGGCCTCCTGCCGATCCGCGCCCTGACCCTGCGGTTCACCGAGAGTCCGGTCGGGGTGAACCACATGCCGTTCGTGCCGGACTGGCCGGTGCTGGCGCTGCTCGCGATCGGCCTGCCCCTCGTGGTGACGGCCGGGGCGTGGCTGACGTCGCGGGGTCGGCGGCGGGTGGCGGTGCGACGGGCGCACTGACGCGCGTGCTGCGTGAGGCTTCGCTTGGTGAGCAGAAGATGTCGAGTCGGCTGCTCGGACTCGACGTCTTCTGCTCACGAAGTGGCCGACGCCTTCGGGATCGGCACCGTGCTGCTCGGTGAGCTCCACCGCCAGCGGCTGCTCGGACTGGAGGCCCGTGGCGGCGTCGCCACGGGCCTCCAGTCCGTCAGGGAGTGAGCAGAAGGCGACGGGTCGAGTCTCCGGACCCGTCGCGTTCTGCTCACTCGATGCCGCTCACGGGAGCTCGGGCAGCGCCTCCGCGTAGGCGCGGAAGTCGCCGCGCTCCGTGTGGATCGCCCACAGGCGGTCGGCGATGGACTCCCCGGAGTGCTCGGGCTGCCCGTCGTCGATGCCGAACGGGATGATGAGCTGCCCGACGTGGACGTCCTCGTCGCGGACGGCGTCGTGCAGCAGCTGCGCGTAGGCGCTCTCGGCCGCGAAGGCGACGGACGTGCCGGTGACGCGGGCGCCCGGTCGGACCGCGCTGCCGCCGTTCACGAACAGGATCGTGCCGTGGCCGATCGCGCGCATGCCGGGCAGCACCTGGCGGACGGCGTTGACCGAGCCGTAGACCGAGAACTCGATCGGGCCGACCAGGTCGTCCGCCGTGGTCTCGAGCACGGGGCGCATGTACTCCTTGGCGGGGAGCGGGCTGTACTGCAGCACCTCGATGGGGCCGAGCTGCTCGGTGGCGCGCTCGAGTGCGGTGCGCAGGGAGTCCCCGTCACGGACGTTCGCGGCGAACCCGGCTGCGGTGTGGCCGCGCTCACGCAGCTCCGCGGCGAGGCCGTCCAGGCGGTCCTGGTTGCGGGAGATCAGGGCGACGGCGAAGCCCTCGCGGGCGAAGCGCTCGGCGACGGCGAGGCCGAGGCCCTTGCCGGCCCCGACGATGGCGATGGTGGTCATGCGGTGTACTCCTCGTCGCTCACGTGCTCGAGCCAGGTGGTGGTCGTCGCCGGGTCGTCGGCGGCCTCGAGCATCGCGAGGTGTTCCATGTAGTCGGTGGGGGTCGCGCCGTGCCAGTGTTCCTCGCCGGCCGGCGTGGTGACGGTCTGTCCAGCCTGCACCTCGATGACGTGTCCGTCCCGGGTGCCCATCCGCGCGACGCCCTCGGTGACGTGCAGGGTCTGCCCCTTGGCGTGCGAGTGCCAGGCGGTGCGGGCGCCGGGCAGGAACCGGACCTTGGCGACGGTCATCGTCTGACCGGGCTCCTTCGGCGAGGCGATGGCGTCGAGGTACACGTCGCCGGTGAACTGCTCGGGCGGGTTCTTGACGGTCGGCTGCTTCGGTTCGATCTGCATGCCGACGACGGTAGGCCGCCGTGCGCACCGTCGGGAGGTGCCGACAGACCCCCTCAGGGGTTTCCCGAACGCAGCGTGTGTGATCGACCAACGACCCCGGGAGGATCATCGTGGACACACCCGCCGGAACGCCCCGCAGCCGCCGCCTCTGGTCGGTGGCCGGCCTCGCCGCCGTCGCGGCGCTGGCCCTCACCGCCTGCACGAGCAGCGACGGAACGGAGCAGGACGGGTCCGATCGCGGCGGCTCGCCGTCGGCGCGCGCGACCGCACCCGCCGACCTGTCGGCCGGGCAGGTGGCGCTCGACGGTGACACCACCGACGTGGTCACCGGCCTGGAGGCCCCCTGGTCGGTGGTCCTGACCGGTGACGACGGCGACGCGCTGGTCAGCGAGCGCGACTCGGCCCGGGTGCTCGAGCTGCGGTCCGACGGCACCACCCGCCAGGTCGGCACCGTCGACGGTGTCAGCCACGGCGGCGAGGGAGGACTGCTCGGGCTCGCACTGCACGACGACGACCTGTTCGTGTACTCCACGGCCGACGACGGCAACCGGATCCAGCGGTACGAGCTGACCGGGGACACCGGGTCGTGGGGGCTCGGCGAGGCGACGACGATCATCGACGGCCTGCCGAAGAACTCGTTCCACGACGGCGGCCGGATCGCGTTCGGCCCGGACGACATGCTCTACGCGAGCGTCGGGGACGCCGGTGCGAGCACGGACGCGCAGGACGAGGACTCGCTCGCGGGCAAGATCCTGCGGCTCACCCCGGACGGCGACGTCCCCGCCGACAACCCGATCGACGGGTCACCGGTGTGGAGCCTCGGACACCGCAACGTGCAGGGCATGGGGTGGTCGTCGGACGGCACGATGTTCGCGTCGGAGTTCGGCGAGAACACACACGACGAGCTCAACGTCATCGAACCCGGGTCGAACTACGGCTGGCCCGAGGTCGAGGGCACCGGCGGCCAGGACCAGGGCTTCGTCGACCCTGTGCAGCAGTGGTCCACCGACGAGGCGTCCCCGAGCGGCCTCGCCGTCGTCGACGACACCGTGTTCGTCGCGAACCTGCGGGGCGAGGTGCTCCGGGCGGTCCCCGCCGACGAGCCCGGCACCGCGACCGAGTACTTCGCGGGTGACTTCGGCCGCATCCGGACGGTGCTCGAGGGGCCGTCGGACACGCTCTGGTTCGTCACGAACAACACCGACGGCCGCGGGACGCCGTCGAGCGGGGACGACCGGATCGTCTCCGTCCCGTTCACGCGCACGTGAACGGGAGGCTTGTGGCCCTTCGCTCGCACCAGGTCGCCTGACGCGGAGGTGGCGACCACCGCACGGCCGAGCGCGGCCCGCACCGCGCCTCCAGGCCGCTCGTGGTCGCGTCAGACCGCCGGGCGCCACCTGACGGGTACCAGCAGCCCCTGCTTCCGCCACCCTGCCGGCCGTACCGTGGACGCATGGACACCAGGAGCGAAGTGCGTGACTTCCTGCGCACACGCCGCGAGCGCGTCACGCCGCAGCAGGTCGGGCTGCCCGACTTCGGCGGGGTCCGCCGCGTCAAGGGACTGCGTCGTGAAGAGCTCGCACTGATCGCGGGGATGAGCGTCGACTACTACGTCCGCCTCGAGCGCGGGAACCTGACCGGTGTGTCCGAGGGCGTCCTCGAAGCGCTGTCCCGCGCGCTCCGTCTCGACGACGCCGAGCACGCGCACCTGTTCGACCTGGCCCGCCTGCAGAACGCCTCGGGGGCCTCGCGCCGGACGACCCCGACGTCGAAGGTGCGGCCGAACGTGCAGCGGGTGCTCGACTCGATCAGCGCGCCCGCCTGGGTCCGCAACGGACGCTTCGACTTCCTGGCCGGCAACAGCCTCGCCCGAGCGGTGTACTCGCCGCTGTTCCTCTCGCCCTCCGGTACCCCGAACACCGCGCGCTTCGCGTTCCTCGACCCGCGGGGGCAGCAGTTCTGGCGCGACTGGGACTCGGTCGCCGGGGACGTGGTCGCCGCGCTGCGCGCCGAGGCGGCCCGCTCGCCGTACGACAAGGGGCTGACGGACCTGATCGGGGAGCTCTCCACCCGCAGCGACGAGTTCCGGCGACGCTGGGCCGCGCACGACGTGATGCGGCACCGGAGCGGCGTGAAGCGGGTGCACCACCCGGACGTCGGCGACATCGACATGACCTACGAGACGATGGAGCTCGTCACCGACTCCGGACTGACCATGGTCGTGTACGGCACCGAGCCCGGGTCGTCCTCCGAGGAACGGCTGCAGCTGCTGGCGAACCTCGCTGCGACGAGCGCGACGGCCGTGTCGACGGACACCATCTCCGCTGGTGCTGCTGGCGCTGCCGCCGCTGCTGCTGCCGGGGAGGACGCGTGAACGAGACCGAGTCCGTCGAGACCGTCGTCCAGGCTCCGACGACCGGGTTCCTCGGTCGACTGCGGTTCCGGTGGCGTGCCGAGCAGGAGATCCACGAACTCACCCGCGACCGCGAACTCGAGGAACGGGTCCGAGCCGAGGCAGCGGTGCGGCTCGCGCCCGGGCCGTGGCACCTGGGGGAGCTGTTCCGGCGGCGGTGACGGCTGAGGGGGGAAGACAGCACCTGTCACGGCCCCGCGGTCGGCCCTAGCGTCGAGGTCATGCCGTTCGTCGACACCGACCCCGAGTTCACCCGGAACCACGCCGACTTCGTGGACGAGACCCTGCGGAACGCCTCGCTCGGAGCACCCGGAGCATGAGCACGGAGCACTCGATGTCGACGGGCCGGACACTGCTGTTCGCCGTCGCCGGGGGAGCGGCGGTCGGCAACCTGTACTGGTCGCAGCCGCTGCTCGACGACATCGCATCGTCGCTCAGCACCTCGGCGTCGCTCGCCGGACTGCTCGTCACGCTGACCCAGGTCGGCTACGCCCTCGGCATCCTGCTCGTCGTGCCGCTCGGGGACGTCCTCGACCGCCGACGCCTCATCCCCTGGGTGCTCGTCGCCTCCGCCGTCGCGCTGCTGCTCGCCGCGATCGCTCCGACCTTCGCGACGCTCCTGGTCGCCCTGGCGCTGGTCGGGCTGACCACGGTCGCCGGGCAGCTCCTCATCCCGCTGGCCGGGGACCTCGCCGACCCCGCGCAGCGCGGACGCGTGGTCGGCACGATCGCGTCCGGGGTGCTCACCGGCATCCTGGTGTCGCGGACGATCAGCGGCCTGGTCGCGGACGCGTTCGGGTGGCGTGCGATCTACGTGCTCGCCGCTGTCGTCGCGGTGGTCCTCGCCCTGCTGCTGCGGCGCGCCATCCCGGAGCTCGAAGCCCGCGGCGGGGTGCGGTACCCGCAGCTCATCCTGTCGGTGTTCCGTGCCATCGGGACCCACCGGACCGTGCAGGTCACGCTCGTGATCAGCTCGTCGGTCTTCGCCGTGTTCACGATGTTCTGGACCGCCCTGACGTTCCTGCTCAGCAGCGACCCCTACGACTTCTCCACCAGCAGCATCGGGCTGGTCGGCCTGGTGGGGCTCGCGGGTGCCGTGGCGGCGCAGCGGGTCGGGCGACTGCACGACCGGGGGCTGTCGGTACCCGTCACCGGGGGAGCGATCGTGCTCCTGCTCGTCTCCCTGGTCGTCGCCGGGATCGGTGCGCACTCGATCGTCGTGGTGCTGCTCGCCGTGCTGCTGCTCGACGTCGCCGTGCAGGCCGCGAACGTGCTCAACCAGACCCGGCTCTTCTCGGTCGACCCGGCCGCGCGGAGTCGGCTCAACACGGCCTTCGTCACCTCGAACTTCATCGGCGGCGCGATCGGCTCCGCGCTGGCGTCGGTGCTGTGGAACGCCGGGGGCTGGACGGCGGTCACGATCGGTGCCGCGGTGCTGACCGGGTTCGCCGCGACGGTCTGGGTCGTGCACCGGAATCGCGGGCTCGTGGTCGAGCCGGAGCGGGTGTGACCACGGTGCTCAGCGGACCAGGGGGTTCGCGACCTCGAGCTCCCCGTGGTCGACGAGCCAGCGCACGGCGTCGAGCACGGTCTCCTCGGCGGTGAACGCCGGGCCGTAGCCGAGCAGCCGGTTCGCCTTCTCGGTGCTGAAGACCTGGCTGCGGGACAGGTGCTCCCAGCTGGCGTCAGCGTGCTCCGGAGCCGTGGTCTCGCGGAACCAGTCCCACGTGACGGAGTCGAGCCGGGCCTCCTGGCCGAACCAGGACGCTGCCAGGTGGGCGTACCCGCGCGCGGTGAGCGCCGTCGGGGCCGTGATGAAGAAGTCCTCGCCGGCCGCAGCGTCGCGGTGTTCGACCGCCAGCTGGAACGCCTGCGCGACGTCGTCGGCGTGCACGTGGGCCATCGTCTCGGCACCGAGCCCGGGGACCTCGAGCGGTTCGCCGGCGGACAGCTTCGTCAGCACCGACGTGTCGAGGTTGCCGAGCGGACCGATCGGCGTCCAGCCCGGCCCGCTGATGTGCCCGGGGTGCAGCGACGTCGTGACCAAACCGTCTGATGCAGTTTCTTCCTTGAGCATCCGGGCGATGGCGTCCTTCTGGACGCCGTAGTCGCCGAACGGCTGGGTCGCGTTCCGCTCGGTGATCGGCAGCACGTGCGAGACACCCGCGCGCCAGATCGAGCCGCAGTGCACCAGGTGCGTGCCGGTGCCACGAAGCGCGTCGACCATCGCTGCGGCGGAGGACTCGGTGAAGCAGACGAGGTCGACGACGGCGTCGGCACCGAGCGCGGCGATGCGGCTGCCGAAGGTGCCGTCGCGGTCCTCCTGCTCGCGGTCGGCGGTGATCCGCTCGACCTGCTGCCACTCCGGGGCGTCGGCGTACGGGGTGCTCGTGCCGCGGGTGACGGCGACGACCCGGTGACCCGAGCGGACGAGACGGGGGACGAGGAACGAGCCGATGTGGCCGGTGGCTCCGATGACGACGATGTGCATGGGGCCACCGTAGGCCGCGGCCTGCGGATCGTGAGCAGGAACGGTCGGGTGTGGCGATCGGGCACCGTGCCTACCGCTGTCGGCCTGTCGGTCGGGCCGTCGGTCGGCGGGTCACGACACGTCGCGAGGCGAACGCCGACCGGTCACGAACTGTCGGCCGCCGACCCGCCGACCGACACTTCGCGACCACCCCGCGGACCTGAGCGGCACGTCCTGACCGCTCGCACCTGCCCGCCGGGAGGCCCGTGGCGGCCTGGCACCGCGCCTCCCGTCCGTCGGTCCGTCGGTCCGTCGGCCGGTCGGTCGGCCGGTCACGACACGTCGGGAGGCGAATGCCGACCGGTCACGAACTGTCGGCCACCGACCCGGCGACCGACAGATCGCGACCACCCCACGGACCTGAGCGGCACGTCCTGACCGCCGCTCCCGCCCCTCAGTCGGCGGTGATGACCTTCACCGAGCCCGCGACGACCGCGGCGTCCTCGGCGAGCGCGACGACCGGGTCGGGAAGTCCCGTGCTCCCGACGAGCTTGCGCACGCCCCAGCCGACGAAGCTGCCGACGAGGGCGCCGACGCCACCGAGGATCGCGCCCTCGATGCGCAGGTCGCGCTTGCCGGTGGTGCCGAGGGCCGCACCGGCGAGGGCACCGGACGCGACGCGACCGAGCAGCGCAGAGGGGGCGATGCGATTCGGGGTCTTCGGTAGCTTGTCGCCGATGAGCTCACCGACCGCGGACGCCACGAGCAGCCCACGGCCGAGCGGGGTGCTGAAGACCTTCCACTGCTGCCACGACCCCTTCAGCGAGGACCGGTCGTGGTTCAGTGCGAGGACGGCGAGCGGGGTGGCGCTCCGGCCGCCGCTCATGATGCCGAGGACCAGGGTGCGGACCAGGGTGTGCTGCTCGTGCTGCTTGCTCATCGTGACTCCTGTCGTGTTGCCCCCGACGGTACGCACGGTGCCCCCGGGTGTTCCGAGCATCGCAGGCGACGGGCGACGGGCGACGAGCGACGAGCGACGAGCGACGAGCGGACGTCCCGCGTTCCCCGGGCACGGAGCCGCCCCGAGTAGCGTCCGGGCCATGAGCAACGTCATCGTCTTCGGCGGCCACGGCAAGGTCGCACTCCTCGCCACCCGCATCCTGTCCGAGCGCGGGCACACCGTCACCTCCGTCATCCGGAACGCCGACCAGTCCGACGAGATCCGGGCGCACGGCGGCGAACCGCACGTCGCGGACATCCAGCAGCAGTCCCTGAACGACTTCGCCGAGCTCGTGCGCGGGCACGACGCGGTGGTGTGGTCGGCCGGTGCCGGTGGCGGTTCCGTCGACCGCACCTGGGCCATCGACCGCGACGCCGCGGTGCTCTCGATCCAGGGGGCGAAGCAGGCCGGGGTCGACCGCTACGTGATGGTGTCGTTCTCCGGCTCGCAGCTCGACCACGGGGTCCCGCAGGACCAGGACTTCTTCGCCTACGCGCAGTCCAAGATGATCGCCGACGCCGTGCTCCGCGACTCCGGGTTGCAGTGGACGATCGTCGCCCCGAGCACCCTGACCGATGACGAGCCGACCGGGTCCGTCGACTGGGACGGCACGTCGAGCCAGGTGCCGCGCGGTGACGTGGCGCACGTGGTCGCGGACGCGGTCGAGAACCCGGGCACGGCCGGCAACACCTTCCGGTTCAACGAGGGGTCGACCCCGGTGGCGGAGTTCCTGCGCGCCGACGCGGTCTGAGCAAGACCTCCAGCCCCACAGACAGACGAACGGGGTCGCGGCGGTTCTCCGCCGCGACCCCGTCGTTGTCCCAGGAGCGCATCGAGCTCAGTAGAGCGTCGAGATGCCCGTCATGTCGCCACGGCCGAGCGTGCGGCCGCCGAGCTCGCAGTAGCCGCCGGACGGCTCCATGACCTGACCGGTACCGGTGGCGACGTGGTCGAGCCCGTACAGGTGGCCCCACTCGTGCGTCGCGACGACCTGGGTGTCGAAGCGGGCGCCCGAGCAGGTGGCCGTCGAGCTCCACTTGAAGCCGGTGGCGTAGCGCTGGTCGGCCTCACGGGCGTTGCCGTTGCCGTCGAACCAGACGCACGTGACCCCGAGGGTGCCGGTGGGGAGCTTGCCCCAGCCCATCACGTTGTACCCGTTGTTGCGCGAGCAGCCGCCCTGGTCGGTGAGGTTCGGCTTCTGGGTCGCGAGGCGCAGGTAGTCGTTCTTCGCCGTCGACGTCACCGTGCGGTCGCAGGCCGAGATGGTGCCGTTCCACGCGTTCGCGCCCTTGCGCAGGGCGTCCTTGGCGTAGGTCGACTTCTGGCCGGTCTGGTTGTAGTACCACTTGACCGTGCTCGCCCAGCTGTAGCCGGACGCCTTCCACGCCGTGCTCGTGCACTTCGTGGTCGCAGCGGTCGTCGCGGCGGGCTCCTGCGCGGTCGCGGCCTGGCTCTGCGCACGTTCCTGCTGGACGGCGGGGGCCGAACCGGTCCAGGCCTCGTCGACGCGGACGGCGACACCGGCGGAGCCGTTGTTCGCGATGAGGACGTCGGCGAGCTCGGGCGCGCCCGGCGCCGAGGTGCTGCTCGCCATCACGCTCTCACCCGGTGCGGGGAGCGCGAAGGTGCGGCCGTCGGGCGTGACGACCGTGCCGGACGTCGCGGTGCAGCCGCTCTCGAGCGTCTGCACCGACAGGGTCCCCGGGGCGCAGCTCGCGCCGGTCCCCGGGGTCGCCGCCTGGGCGGGTGCTGCGGTGATGGTGAGCCCGGCGAGGATCGCGACGATCGCCCCGGTGCTGAGTGCGTTCCTGACAGGACGCATGGTTCCCTTCCAGCGGCGGGCGACGTGCCCCCCGTTCCTGATCCGGGTCCATGGTCGCTGATGACCCAGCGCCGGGTCCAGGACTGCGCTGCGGGGACATGCCCCCAGTCAGGGGCGACCCTCAGGCGAACTGCGCGTAGAAGCGCTCCGGTGCATCGGCGAGCGATGCCTTCACCATCCGGCTCCAGTCGTCGACGACGACCTCGGCCGCACCGCGCTCGACGCCGTCCAGCGCGGCCCGCGCCACGTCGGCCGGGTCGACCTTCGGCCCCTCGTAGCCGTCCATCATGTCGGTGTCCGCCGCCCCGAGGTGCAGCCCCTGCACGCTGATCCCCTTGCCTGCGAGCTCCAACCGGACGGCGTTCGTCAGGTTCCACTCGGCGGCCTTCGCCGCCGCGTACGCGCCGGATCCCGGGTAGACGAACCAGGACAGTGCGGACAGGACGTTCACGATGCCGCCGCCACCGTTCCGCTCGATCACCGGCGCGAACGCCCGGATCATCGCGAGGTTCCCCCAGTAGTGCGTGTCCATCTCGCGGCGCGCATCGGTGAGGTCGTCGGTGAGCAACGAGCCCGTCGTCGAGATGCCGGCGTTGTTCACGAGCAGGGTGACGTCGCCCGCGGCGGCGGCCGCCGCCTCGACCGATGCCTGGTCGGTGATGTCGAGCGGCAGCGCCACGACGCCCTCGATGTCCACGCGCTCGGGTCGACGTGCGGTCGCGTAGACCTTGGTGGCGCCGCGCTCCAGCAGCTGCAGCGCGAAGCGGCGTCCGATGCCCCGGTTCGAGCCCGTGACGAGTGCGACCGATCCAGCGATGTCCATGGTGTCTCCTCCTGCCGCGCGGGTGTCTCCCGCAGTGGCTCGGCTACGCTAAGACCTCACATCCATGTCAGGGGCAAGCCCGGATCGGAGTCGACATGCGCATCGGTGACCTCGCAGCCGCGACCGGCGTCAGCGTCCGCTCGCTGCGGTACTACGAGGAGCAGGGACTGCTCACCGCGTCGCGCACCGCGAGCGGGCAGCGGATCTACACGGACGCAGCCGTGGAGCGGGTCCAGCTCGTGCAGCAACTGTTCGCCGCCGGGCTCGCGAGCCGCACGATCGTGCAGCTCTTGCCGTGCGTCGACCGCGGGGAGTCGACGCCAGAGTCGTTCGCGCTCCTCCTCGCGGAGCGGGACCGGATCACCGCGCAGCTGGCCGAGCTCGAGGCGGTCCGCGGGCGCCTCGAGCAGGTCATCGCGATCACCGAGCACCCCACCGCCGAGCACTGCCCGGCACTGCGTGACCGACCTGCGGAGCCGGTCGCGGCCTGAGACACCACCCCAGGACGGACGGGAGGCCCGTGGCGGGTCCGCCACGGGCCTCCCGTCCCGAACGGGTCGCTGACGACGCCCGCACCACCAGCGCGTGGCGCGAGCGCAGCACCCCGGGTGTCGCCGGGGCACCCTCCTCGAGCTGGGCGACGAGCACCCCGACGGCCGTCGCAGCCACGCGGTCGAAGTCGGCCGACACTGCCGAGGAACAGCACCGCGAACAGGATCAGCAGGGAGTTCTCGTACAGCACGAGCACGATCCCGCCCCGGCGCATCGGCCACGGCGCCTTCGGGTCGTCGGCGTGCTCCCGGGGGTCATCGTCCTGCGGGCTCTGTTCGTCCAGGGGCTCGGACTCGCTCGACCCCTTCTGGAACAGGAACACCGTGAACACGATGTACGCGCCCATCTGCAGGAACTCGCTCTCCCAGTTCTCGAACGTGGCCTCGGCGAAGTCGCCGCTGGTCAGGAAGCCCCAGAGCGACACGGCCGCCTCGCCGTGCTGCATCGCGTCCGCCACGGACACCCGCCACCCGGAGAACACCATGCCGACGAAGCACACGACGAAGACGGCGACGTTCGCGAGGAGCAGGCCGTGCCGTCGCACGCGCTGCCA
The DNA here is from genome assembly GCF_001864905.1 of Curtobacterium sp. MCBA15_007. Classification (NCBI taxonomy): domain Bacteria; kingdom Bacillati; phylum Actinomycetota; class Actinomycetes; order Micrococcales; family Microbacteriaceae; genus Curtobacterium; species Curtobacterium sp. MCBA15_007. Next base: position 281,484 of record NZ_MJGM01000001.1, on the reverse strand, counting down.
CCCGCTCGATCCGTTGTGCAGGCCGAGGGTCACCGGGTCCTCCGTTCGTCGTGTCGACGCCATCCTCGTCCGGGCGCGACGAACGCCTTCGCAGGAGCACCCGACCGGTCGCGGCGGTTCCGTCAGCGACTCAGAGCGTGATGCCGGTGGCCTCGGCGAGCGCGTCGCGCAGTTCGGTGCGGAACCGCTGGTCGGCGACCGCCGGGTGCGGTTCCTGCCGCTCTCCGTGGAACCAGTAACCACCTGTCACGGTTTGGTCCGGGTCGGTCGCGAGCGTCTCCTGCGTGCGGTGTCCCAGCTCGAAGTCGTCGGGAGCGCCGGCCCCGCCCATCTTGGTCGCCACCCAGCCCGGGTCGACGGCGTTGCTCAGCACGCCCGGGCGTCGGAGCGGCACCTCGGCGGCGAGTGCCGTCACGAACAGCTTCGTGTCGGAGTACGAGTTCGTCTCCGACGCGCCGGTCCAGTCGATGGTATCCAGGCGCGGACGGCCGCCCCGGTGCATCCCGCTGCTCAGGTACACGTGCCGCTCCGGCGAGCGCAGCAACGCGGTGAACAGGTAGGGCGCCACGACGTTGACGGGCACCAGGGAACGGCCCGAGATCACGCCGGCGTTGTGCACGACGGCGTCGAGCGGGGTGCCGGCGTCGAGCTGGCGAGCGGTGGCGATCACGGCGTCGCGGTCCGCCAGGTCGGCGACGACGAGTTCGGCGCCGCGCTCCACCAGGTCGGCGACCGCCTCGGCGCGGGCCGTGTTGCGCGCGTGGACGACGACGTCGTGTCCGCTGCGGAGCAGCGAGTCGGCGGTCCCCCGCCCGAGGCCGTCGGTGGATCCGGTGACGAGGATGCGTGCCATCCGCCCATCATGCGCCCGGCCGCTGCGGCGGGTCCGGCAGGTGGACGGGCAACGGTCGGACGGGAGGCACGGTGCGGGCCCGCCACGGGCCTCCTGTCTGGTTCACGGGCTGGCCACAGGCCCGCGGTACGGTCGCTGCATGAGCAGCTTCCTCGAGCCCGTCGACGCCGTCGGCGTCGGTGACGCGACGATCGTGCCGGACGCCACGCGACCGGTCGCGGCGGTCGTCACGGGCGACGACGTGCGGTGGGTGACGTGGCCGGACGCCCCGTTGCCGGACGGTGCGGTCGACGAGGTCGGGGTCCTCGCGACCGACGGGGGCGCCTGGGTGGTCTACCTGTCGCGCGAGGACGCTGAAGGCGACCTCGACACAGAGTCGCGGACGGCCGTGCACGTCACGCCGGCCGGGGTGACGTGCGCGGTCGACCTCGGGGATCGACGCGTGCTCGGGGCGGACGTCGAGGGGCTGTGGATCGGCGACCCGCGTGACGCGTCGATGTGGATGGGTGAGGACGAGGACTCCGAGGATCCGGAGGACGACGAGGCGGTCGAGGACGACGACGGGGACTCGGACGACCCGCTCGACGGCGTCGACCCGGAGACCCTGCCGTGGGCGCCGTCCGAGCCGTTCTGGCCGTCGCCGGAGCAGTGGGCGGCGACGCTCGCTGCCGGCGAGGAGCCGGAGGACGACGACCCCGAGCTGCTGGACGACGATGACGACGATGGGCCCCGGTACTGGAGCGTCAGCTTCGGCGGCGTCGAGGGCGGCTTCGTCCCGCCGCCTGAACCGCAGGCGGAACCCGCTCCGCCCCTGCCGACCCCGCCGACTGAACTGGTGCTCGTCCGCAACGACGGCAGCCGGACGACGATCGCCGTCGACCACCTGGTCGAGGACGTCCGCCGCACGGGCTCGGTGCTCACCATCCGGTACGCACCGACCGGTCCGCGACGGGACCCCGACGCGTCCGTGTTCCGAAGCATCGTCTACGTGTCCCGGGAGGTCGACCTCGACGTGAGCGGCGGCCTCCCCGTCACCGTCACCACCGATGACCTGCCCTCCCGTGCCGCGAGCGACGAGGACGAGACGTCGTGGGAGGACGAACAGGAGCGTCTGGAAGCAGCCCTCGCGCCGTGGACGGAGCGGTTCGACCTGACCGACGTCGAGGGCGCGCACTGGCCGCTGCACGACCTGGACGCTGCCGCACGGGAGCGCGCGGTCGCGGACCTCGTGGCCGTGTTCGAAGCCCTCGACCAGCCCGGCATCCTGTGGACCCGCGACCACCCCGAGCCCCGCCGGTCGGCGAGCGACTACCGGGCGGTCGACGCCACCATCGAGGGGGAGTGGCCGGCGACCGAGCTCGTGGTGTCGTTCGAGCACCGCGCCGTGCCGTACCTGCGGCTCCGCCGGCGCTACCGGGTGTTCGACGACGCCGGGCACGTGGAGGACTGGACGTACGTCACGGTGCACCTGGAGGAGGAGATCGCCACCGGGCACATCGCCGACCGGTCGGACGCGGTGGACGGGGTGCTCGACATCTGACGGGTGTCGTGCTGCCGGTCAGTGCACCGTCAGACCTCGGCGACGGCCCGCAGCTCGAGTGCCACGGCGTTCAGGTCCGCGATCAACCCGTCCGCCCGGTCGGCGTACTCCGGAGCAGGCGCCCCCGCATCACGCCCCTCGCTGCTCGGCCACGGTGCCCACACCGGGGCGGCGACCGTCAGCAGGTCGTCACGGGACCATCCGTGCTCGAGCAGCTCCCGCGCGTGGTCCACGCGAGCCCGCACCCGCGCGGCGGACGGATCGCCGTGACCGGTGAGGAACGCGACGAGGCGGTCGCCCCGGGCGACGTACCGCCGGAGCTGGTCACGTCGATCACGCTCGTCGTACCGGCCGCCGTGCAGCACGTGTCGGCGGAGCCATCCCATGTTCCGATGATCCCACCCCCCGATCAGCCCGCTGGTCCTGTACGTTTCCTGTGTCGACAATCCCTGACCAGAGAGGACGCGGCGCCATGAGTGACGGCACGCCCCAGTTCAACCAGCAGAACCCGAACCCCTACGCAGGCGGCGGACCACAGCCGTACGGTGCGCCCATGCAGCCGTCGTCCGACCGCTTCAACGTCATGGCGATCGTCGGGTTCGTCCTGGCCTTCGTGGTGAACATCGCCGGCCTGGTCGTGTCGATCATCGCCCTCTCGCAGATCAAGAAGACCGGGGAGCGCGGCCGCGGCCTGGCCCTCGCTGGCGTCATCATCAGCGCCCTGTCGGTCGTGTTCGGCATCCTGTGGATCATCCTCGTGATCACAGCCGTCGCGAACGCCCCGGCAGGCAGCACCACCGGCTACTGACGCGCACCAGCACCAGACCGGAGGCCCGTGGCAGCTCGCCACGGGCCTCCGGTGTGTCCGGGGTCGGTTCCGGAGACGCGGCCTCAGCCGATGACGCCGGTGTGCTCCAGCACGATGTTCAGGCCGATCAGGATCAGCACGACACCACCCGCGATCTCCGCCGGCTTGCCGAAGCGGGCACCGACACGGCGACCGACCAGGACCCCGACGAACGACAGCACCGCGGTGGTGATCCCGATGAGCAGCACCGCGCCGCCGATCGACACGGGCAGGAACGCCAGGGTGACCCCGACCGCCAGGGCGTCGATGCTGGTCGCGACCGCGAGCACGAGGAGCTCCCGGACCGGCAGCCGATCGGTGTCCTGCTCGGTGTCCTCGTGCTTCGAGAACGCCTCCCACAGCATCTTCCCGCCGATCAGCGCGAGCAGCCCGAACGCGACCCAGTGGTCGAAGGCCGCGATGTACTGCGCGAACGCGGACCCGAGCAGCCAGCCGATCAGGGGCATCACCGCCTGGAACACCCCGAACGTCAGCGCGATCACGATCGCGTGCCGCACGTCGAAGCGCTTCATGTGCAGGCCCTTGCCGAGGGCGACGGCGAAGGCGTCTGCGGAGACGCCGAGCGCGATGAGGAAGAGGGCCCAGAACGACATGGGAACGGCGCCTTTCGAGAGGGTCGGACGGAGACGCCGACGTCTCAGGACCTGACGATCCTGGCACGGTCCGGGGCACGAAAAGGCCTGATCAGCGGGATTCGTCGCGCCGAATCTGGGGGTTGGTGGGCCCGGTCCGCCAACCCGGCCCACGTCGTCGACGTGCCCAGGGGACGGACTGGAGGCCCGTGGCGGCGCCGCGATGCGCCTCCAGGCCGGCAGTCAGTGCGTCAGGAACCTGCGGCCGCGTGCGCGGCGATCTGGCTGGCCGTCAGTTCGGTGCTGTAGACGGCGGCGTACCGCATGGACCCGGTGAAGTACGGGTTGCTGGAAGCACCCGGCCAGCCGCTGACGACGTCGTAGCCGATGCGGAAGTACCCGGTGAAGTTCTCGGCGGTCGTGAAGGCCGCGTTCGACGCGACGAGCTTGCCGTCGACGGACAGGCGCATGCCGTTGGTCGGCGACATCGTCGTCACCACGTGGTGCCAGCTGCCGTCGGTGTACGACCTCGGCGACGTGAGCACCTGCGTGGCGCTGCCGGTGTAGGTACCGAAGGCGAGCTGCCCCGTGGTGGTCACGTAGAGCTTCCGGTCGTGCTGGCTCGACGCGCCGGTCTGGCTGCTCCCGAAGCCGATGAGCATGCCGCCCGCGACGGTCGTGCGGAACCAGACCTCCTCGCTGAAGGTCGTCGGGTTCGCGACCGAGCGGGGGGTCGAGACGTAGCTCGTGGAACCGTTCAGCGCGTAGGCGCTGCCGCTGTCACGTGGGCAGGCGTTCGGACTCGGCGTGGTCGCGGTCATGGTGCCCTGGTAGGTGCCGTTGGAGCCGCGACCCGACCAGTCGGTCGCGGTCCTCGACCCCGAGGCCTCGGTCAGGCGGTAGGCGAACAGCGCGTTCGCGGTGTCGGCGCCGACCGCACCCGTGCACGTGAAGTACGGCGCGGTCGCCGCGGTGTTCGTGCTGTTCGTCACACGTGCGCTGAAGGCCGAGCGGGTCGGCGCGAACTGGTTGAGCAGGACGACGACAGCCAGGGCGACCACGAGCAGGACAGCGACGACGCGGCCGTCGCGCAGGCGACCGAGGATCACGAGGGACGCACCGCCTCGACACGGCCGACCGCCAGGCAGGCCACGAGCGGCACCAAGCACACGGCGATCAAGGCGACCCAACCCAGGGGGTCGAGGTCGATGTTCGACATGAGCTGGTAGTTCCCGTGCTCCGTGAGCTCGTGGATGACGACGCGCCCGACCTCGCCGTCGACCAGGTGGACGCTGTTGCCGCCGTGGGCGTCGATGCGGACCGGGAAGATCCCGGACGAGACCACGGTCGCCTCGACCCCGTTCGGGCTCGACGTGTTCGTGATCGTCGTCACGTTGACGAACGGCTTGAACACGAAGGCCGCGTACGCGGCCGTGAGGGCGCCGCCGGTGATCCGCAGGCAGGAACGGGTCACCCGGTCGGTGAACGCGCTGGTCAGGGTCAGGATGATCAGCGTGCCGATGAGCAGGACCGAGGCGGCCCGGAACAGCCACCCGAGGTGCGGGACCAGGAGCGCCGGGGTGCCGATGACGTCCGCCTGGGTGAGCGTCCACGGGTCGATCGCGCCGTTGACGTCACCACGGGTGTGGAGCCCACCGTCCGCGTCGATCGACACGATGCGGTGCGTGTAGACGACGTCCGGGTTGGCGGAGGTCTCGAACGAGACGATCTCGCCGACCCGCAGGGTGGAGGCGTCCACCGGCAGGTCGAGCACGAGGGTGCCGACCGGGGCAGCCTCGCCCATCGAGGGGGTCTCGACGACGAACCAGCGGCCGCCGGCGGAGAGGAACAGGACGGCGGCGGTGAGCAGGAGTGCAGCGATCGCGGCGACCGACCACGCCAGGACGGTCTCGGAGCGGGTGACCGGACGGCCGCGCAGGACCGAGCGGTCGAGCATGCCGCTGAGCGGCATCGCTGCGGTCTGGCTCATGGGTGCTGCTCCGAGGGTTCAGGGAATGGCGACGCTCGACCGGAGGGGGGGTCGGCCGAGCGTCGCCGGTCTGGGGAGTGGTGATGGGGACCGGATCGGGCCGGATCAGGCCGTGAACGTCCAGGTCATCGGGACCGAGGCGGCGAGGCCCTGGTAGGTGTTGCCGGCCGAGGAGTCCAGGGTCACCGCGAAGTTGAACGGGACACTCGCACCGGCGGCCGGGGCCTGCGGCATCGTGATGGCCGACGCGGCCGCACCCTTGAAGCTGGCGAGGGTGCCGCTGAACACGGTGGTCGAGCCAGAGGTGACGACGAGGTTCATCTTGGCGCACAGGTCGGTCGCGGTGCCGTTGGCCGAACCGTTTGCCGACTGGGTGCACGTGGCGCCCGGGTTCAGCGTGAAGGTGCTGGCGTTCGCGGTGCCGGTGTTCTTGATCGAGATCGCGGTGTTGACCGTGTTGCCCGGGGTCATCGTCGTGCTGCCGCCGAACTTGTTGATCGTCGAGCAGGTCGCCGAGTTCGTCGAGACCGAGCCGCCGTCGGTGCTGAGGCAGGTGACGGTCGCGCCGGCGTTCTGCTCCTGCATGATCAGCGTGCCGCTGGCGGCGGTGTTGCTGCTGTTCGTGATGCTCGCGGCGAATCCTGACAGGGTGCCGGTGAGCGAGAGGGAGAGCAGGACGGCGGCGAAGATGCCTGCGAGGAGGGCCACGGGGGCGAAGCGGATCCGCTTCAGTGCGGAGGTGCGGAGCTTGGTGGACACGGGGTACCTCTTCGTTCGGTGATGCTCAGTGGTCGGGGGGGAGCAAGACATTCGGGCTGTTTTGCTTCAATGGTTAAGATAGTCAGTGATTGAGCATGTGTGCGACTCGTATACTTACCCCAGTGCGGGGGACGGCCCTTGTCCCCCCATCACCCGACCCGGAGGAAGACCGTCGTGACAGCAGCACGAAGCGGTGACAGCGCAGCCGAGCTCATGACCGCGTTCACCGCTGTGGTGCGCGCGAACGCGAGCCTGGTGAGTCAGCTGAGTGCTCGCGCGGGCGTGCACGAGAACGCGCTCCGGGCCATGGTGCTCATCAGCGACACCGGGTACTCCACGCCGACCGAGGTCGCCGGGTACCTGGGGCTGACCTCCGGTGCGGTGACGAACATGATCGACCGGATGAGCGCCGCCGGGCTCCTCGAGCGCGCACCGAACCCGGCCGATCGCCGAGGATCACTGCTGCGGCTGCTGCCCCCGGGCCATGTCGTCGTGTCGGACTACCAGGAGCGGTACGCGGCGATGCTCCGGGCCGTCGACGGGGCGCACAAGGGTGAACTGCACGAGGTGCTCAACGACCTGGCGACGAGTCTGTACGAGCAGGCTGCCGCTGCGTCCTGACCTTCCTGGTGGGGACCGAGGGTCTACCTGGCGAGGACCGCCCGTTCCTCGGTCGAGGTGAGGCCAGCACGGCGTTCCCGATCCGTCCCGCGGGCACGCTCGTCCTCGAGCACCCGCACGACGGTGTCCCGGAGGGGTCTGGTCACCCCGCCGGCGTCGGTGAACGCCACTGCGGAGCGCTGCGCGAACCCCGCGTCCGACACCGGGATCCACAGGGGGAGTGATCGGGGGCCCGCCCAGTAGGCCACGTCGTGTGCAAGCAGGACGTCGTCCTCCACCGCGACGAGTTCGTCGTCGAACCCGGTGACCTCGGCCACGCACCGCAGGAAGTCGTGCATCGACACCGGTGCCCCGACGGCGTTGACCGTGCCGACGGACCCGTCGCGCCCCGCCCGGACGAGCCAGGAGGCGAGGTCCGCGACGTCGATCACCTGCACGAAGCGCTCCGCCGTCGTCGGCACCAGCACGGGCCCGCCGCGATCGAGGCGTGCCGGCCAGTAGCCGAACCGGTCGCTGGGGTCACCCGGGCCGACGATCAACCCCGGGCGTGCGATGAGCAGCCGCGACCCGAGCCTGAGCCGCGTGGTGCGCTCGGCGAGGACCTTCGCGTCGGCGTAGGCGGACGGGTCCTCCGGCTCCACCAGCCGGGCGGACTCATCGGCGCCCGGTTCGTCGTTCTGCGCGTAGACGGAGACCGTGGACACCAGCGTCCAGTGGGCGGCCCGGTCGGCGAGGGCGTCGAGCGCCGGTGCGACGAACTCGGGGGCGTGAGCGAGCTCGATGACCTCGTCCCAGGTGCCGGTGGCCGGTTCGTAGGCGCCGGGCAGGGACCGATCCGCCTGCACGAAGCGCGCTCCCTCGGGAACGCTGCCGGTGGTGCCCCGGGCGAGGCACGTGACGTCGGCACCCTCGATCAACAGCTCGTCGACGATCGTCCGTCCGAGCCAGCCGGTTCCACCGAGCACCAGGACGCGTCGCGAGGGCTGGGGCATCAGACCGGCTCGAGTGCTCGTCGCTCGCCGGTGGGCAGCTCCACCCGGATGCGATCGCCCGGTCGGACCGTGCCACCGGTGAGCACGACGCTCATCACACCACCCTTGCGCTCGACGGTGCCGTCCTCGGCTCGTCCGAGCACCGCGCGGAGCAGCCCCGGTTCGAAGCCGTTGATCTGCTGGCAGGGGTTCCGCAGGCCGGTGACCCGGACCGAGGCGTCGCCGCCGAGGTGCAGCACCGTGCCCTCCGGCAGCCCGAGCAGGTCGATGCCGCTCGTCGTGACGTTCTCGCCCATCTGGCCCGGCTCGACGCTGAACCCGGCCTCGGCGACCTCGTCGAACAGCTCGGCGTGGAGCAGGTGGACCTGTCGCAGGTTCGGCTGCGACGGGTCACGCGCGACCCGGGAGCGGTGCTGCACGGTCGTACCGGCGTGAGCATCCCCCTCGATGCCCCACCCGGCGACCAGGGTCACCGCGTCGACCAACGGTTTGCTGAACCGGTGCTCGCCGTCCTTGCTGACCGCGACCACGCGCGGCTGGTCCTCGTCGTCCCCGCTCATGGGGCCGATTCTGCACCCATCGTCCGCGCGGCGCGAGTGCGGCGTTGTTCAGCGGCGCTTGCGCAGGGCGTTCGTGGACCAGAGCGAGATCGCGATGAGCACGGGCTGGAACAGCAGGCGGACGAAGCGCTTGGTGTCAGTGTCCAGACCGAAGCCGTCGCGGTGGTGCATCCACTGCGCGATGTTGCCCGGGAAGACCGCCAGGAAGAACACCGCGACGACCCACCCCACGGTCACCTGTCGCCGCGCCAGGAGCATCAGCGCAGCGCCGAGCGAGATCTCCACCACGCCGGACGCGATCACCGTGACGTCCGTCGGCAGCGGCACGAACTTCGGCACCTGCGCCTGGAACTCCTCGCGCGCCACGGTCAGGTGGCTGATGCCAGCCCACGTGAGCATCGCGCCGAACAGGATGCGGACGATGGTCCGGGGGAGCGTTGAGCGGACTGCGGGGGTGCGGGTTGCCATCGGAGTGGTGCCTTTCACGATCGGGGTGGGGTTCGGTGGAGTGGGAGGACGAGGTCAGCGGCTGCGGAGGACTCGGCGTCGGCGTGCGGCCTCGAACGTGATCGCGGCAGCGGCGGCACCGAGCGTGAGGATCCGGGCGACCGGACGGCCGCGGGTCGAGGTGAGGAGTCGAAGCCCACCGGCGAACGTGAGTGCCGCGGCAGCACCGGTCGTGGTCGTCACCGACTGGTCTTCGAGGTCGATCGCGAGCCGGGTCCCGCCCAGGGCGGTCGCCGCGATGGCGGCGCCGGTGCCGACCAGGTCGCGCCTGGGCGCACGGCGAACCGCTGCGGCAGCGACTCCGAGCCCGGACAGGACCTGCAGCGCCGGGATGCCGAGTGCGTGCGGGACGCCCGGCTCGAAGCCCCGGCGCTGCATCTGCTGGGCTCGGGCGCGCAGCGGAGTGCGGCGAACCATGACGATGCCGTGCCCGGCGAGCAGGACGCCGGTGACGAGATCGATCGAGCTGGTCAGTTTCACGATGTGCTCCATTAGGTTGTGCACAACCTAACACGTCGAGGTGTCCAGTGGGCCAGAGGCGAGAGCCCTACCGTCGGCGACGACGCCGCAGGACGATCACGACGAAGACCACGAGCACCGCGACGACCACTGCCGATGCGAGCCACGCCGCCGACAGCAGGTCGGTGGATGCGCTCATCGTGTCGTTGCATTCCGGAACTGACTCGACACACGACGCTGTTGCTTCGACGAGACCCATGAGCGCAGTGAACCCGAGAAGCCGGGCGAGGACAAGACTGAGGTGGTGATCCCTCAGTTCCTGACCGTACCCGCGATCCTCGCAGTGGCTGCAGTCGCACTCGTCGGCTGTGCCCAGCACGATCGGGACGACGACTTCCTGACGCTCTCTGCGGGGGAAGCCACCTTGTCGCCCTGCACCACCGCAGCGCCGGTCTCGGTCGAGCAGCTGGACACGACGCGCCTGCCGACTTGTGACCCGCTGGGTCAGGTGCTGGTCTTCCCCGACGGTGAGCAGCTGCAGCTTCCGGAGCAGCAAGGTGGCGGCGGCGCATCCTCGGGCTCGAGTTCCGACACCCGGTACTCGTGGCAGAGCGTCGGCAACTGGGGTCTCGTCGCAGCGCGCTCCTCCGCCGACTGCTCGGAGATCGACGAGTGGGGCAACCCCGAAGCACTCCGGCGCGTGCACGAAGCCTTCGGGACCGATTGGGCGTGCCGCTGACACGGCGAGCGACGAGCCAGTTGCCCGTCTCGTGAGCGATCAGGCTCAGGAGCGGAGCGACGGCCCGGCTCGCAGCGGCTACGGAGCGTCGGAAGGGCGCGGGTTGAGCGGAGTTCCCAACTTCGGGGGCTTCCCTGGCACGCAGTGCCCGTAGACGAGAAGGCTGGCGAAGTCCGTGCCGGACTGGAATTCGACACCGAACCCATCGGCAGAAGTGCCGCCGTTGTAACCGTTCGGGTAGGCGATCACGGTTCGTGCGGGCTTGAGCGTGTCATCGTGCTCGACAGGGGCACCGTCCAACCCGACCGACGTCTTCAACGCTGCAGCAACTCGCCCGGTCACGACGGCTGGAGTGGCAAGCAGCGGGTGCTTGCGGATGGCTGTGAGCGTGAATTGCGCTCCGTCTTCGCCATTGGACGAACAGTCGTTCCACTCGAACTCGGTTCCCTCGTCCCAGCCCCCCTCACCCACGACGGACTTCACCGCCTGGAAGATGTCCATGACGTTGTCGTGTGACTGTTCTGGGGTCAACGAAGAGTCCATGCTCGCCGGAGTATGCGGACCGTGATCGGCGCACGCAGTCATCAGAAGCGCAGCGGACGAGATCAACGCACCCACCAGAGTCAAGCGCCTACGGTGTCGGATCACCCGTTGGTCCCGTCTGCCAGTCGAACATGAGCCAATTCTCCTCGGTCTGCTGCCGCATCCAAGACCGTCTTCGTACCGAAGGAGCTGTCCCGGTCGCCGCCACCCGGCGCATCACCACGATGTGTCCGGTCGCGAACAGTCCGGCCGGCAGCCACGACAGGCACCTACCCTCGTTGCATGGTGAGCGACGTCGACGGTGGACCCGGTTGGATCATCAGAGCTGCCGACCTCCGCCCCGCCGTCACCGACCTGGACGCCTTCCGAGCCGGCCTCGCTGGGGATCCACTTGCCGAGACGATCGAACTGCTGTGGACCGGGAACGCCCGCGCTGCTCTTCACGGCCTCGAATCGCTCCAGCAGACGCCCCGAGTGCGGGCGCTTGCTGCCGATTGCCGTCGCGATCTCGGGGACACCGCTCTTGCTGTGGGGGAGTACGACGTCCTTGTCGCAGAGAGCTTGGGCACGGCACGCGAGGCCGTGATGCGGCAACACCGGGGGAAAGCCCTCCTCGCGAACGGCGAAATAAGACGCGCGATCGAGGACTTCCAGCAAGCCGTCGAACTCCGACGAACAGCAGACCCGGTGCTCCTCGCCTCAGCAGAGCAGGGTTTGGCGGTCGCACGCAGTCGCGTGGACATCGGATGATCGCCGGCCGAACCGGTGTCGTGAGACCTCCGATCTCGGCGCCGTCAGCGCTCCGCGCGGTACCCGCACTCGCGTTCGCCCTATCGACGAGCCCGAGCGCGGGCTGACTGGTTCCGGTCGCCGCTCCTTCGGGGAGGCGCTCGGACAGGTCTGTCACCAGATCGTGAGATTCGAGCGCTTCAAGGGTTCTTGCCCCCGGCCCCTGCCGCTTGGCTGCCCAAGATGCCGAAGCGCTGCGCCTGTTCGACACTCACATCCAGGTACGGTTCGAAGGCCAGCCGAAGCTCGTCGACGGCACCACAGCGCAGCGTCAGAAGGACGCTGCAGACGCGGCTGCGGCTCATCGCGGACAGGCGACGACGACGCTCTCCTCGCTCCCGACAGACGTCTACAAGGTCTGGGTCGTCAAGGTCAACACTCTGTACGGGTGGGAGTTCGGAGGCCACTGGAAGTTCGCGAACTACTTCGCTGGGCAGACCGATCCGGGAGACGTCGCGACCCTGGAGTTCGACATCAACAAGTGCGCGAAGCTGCAACACCTCGACATGGCGACGGACGACACCAGTGGCAAGTCGACCAAGCTCGGGTCGTTGCACGACGCCAATTTCGGTGCGAACGCGCCCATCTGGAACGTTGAGGACAAGGAGAAGGGCTCCGGCAACCAGGCCGACTCCGGCGCGGCGTTGGCGTGGCTGAACGCAGACAGTTGCAAGAAGAACCACAACGAAGCGCGCGGCATCCTCCTACCATGCTGTCGAGAACGGGGCAGTCGGCAACGTCTCGGCCGTCGTCTTCATCCGACCGAAGGAGCGGTACATGCAACCAGCTTTCGCGATCCTGGCATTGCTCGTGGGCGCGAGCATCATGGCCCTCACGCTGATCGCGTTGTCAACGCCGCTTCCGATCGCGCTTCTCGGCCCGGTCCTCGCTGCCGTGGGGCTCAGTTCTCTGGCGCGGCGAGCGCGCGATCGGCCCGACGACTGACAGGCCCGAGCGCCCACGCACACGTGGTGTGTTGCGTCCGGTAGCCGATCCCGGTCCGGACGACGCCGCGCGATGACGAGTCGAACGTATGCCGAGCCGCCAGTCAGAGAGGGCTACTGCACGCGCGCGGCCTGGCGGCGCTCGACAAAGCGCATGATGAGGAACAGCGACGACCAGAGGACCAAGCCCACGAGCGCGAACACCGCGACGACGAGGAGCACGCCGCCGACCGTGTCCACCGGGAACCAGCCGCTGAGCAGCAGCGCGGGGAGGACGGTGACGAGCATCATGGTGAGGTGCGTGAGCGACTGCCGCATGAGGGACCAACGGTCCACCTGGTAGATGACGGACGACGCGGACACAGCTGCAATGATTACGCCGACCGTGAAGGTGCTGCGACCGTCCTCGGCCTGTCCGTCGTGGAGGAGGAAAGCACCGATCGCGGACATGAGCACCAGCGGGATCGCTGCCAGGAGGACGGCGCGCAAAGCGATTCGCCTACGTGGTTGTTGCATGGTGCCCCCTGGTTTGCGCCCAGTCGACCACACATCAGAGTCCGCTCGTACAGCCCATTCAAAGGACGACCTGTCGACCGGCCGGCTGGTGTCCGATAGCGGATCGGCTATCGGACGGTCCGAGCGGCGGTCCACTCGCGATCGAGCATGGCGTACTGGTAGCCGTCGACCCAGCCCAAGTCAGCGTGCCAGGAGTCCTCGACGCCGTGCTGCTCACGTCGCATGCCGTTCTTCTCGAGTACGCGGGCGGAGGCTATGTTGTCAGCGTTACAGCTCGCGGTGACGCGTCTGAGCCGGAGCACGTCGAACGCCGCGGTCAGGAGACCGCGTGCCAGGTCTGTTCCCAGTCCCTGTCCGGCGAGGTCGGGTTGCAGCATGTAACCGATGACGCCTTGCGTCGCCAGCGGCATCCCCGGCTGTCCCAGGCCGTCTACGACGTCGAGGAAGCCCAGCCCGGCGAGCTGGCCGTCCAGCTCCGCGATGCAGGAGAAGTCGGTGTCGCTGTCGGGAATGCTGGCCCACTCTTGGGCGTAGGCGTCCGGATTGACATGAGTGCGGAGCATGAACCGGTTGACGACCGGGTTGTTCCGCAGGGCGACGAGCTGGTCTGCGTCCTCGGGCCGAGGATCGCGGAGGAGGAGAGCCCCGCTCTGAGCGGGCCACGGAGAAGTGCGCACCCCGTCATCCTCTCAAGAGTCAGGTTCGGTGACTGATCACCAAACGGACGCGATGGGATGATCGGCAGATGATTCTTCGAAGTGCTCGTCTATCGCTGGAGCCGATCTCTCCCGACCTCGCTCGGCGAATCATCGAGCGGGAGGAGCTGCCTGGGGACGACTGGCACCGTGAGTATCCCTTGGACGATGAGCTCAACCCGCTGAAATCCCTCGCGGCTGCAGAACCGACGAACACACCGTTCACGATGTACCTGCTCCGGCGAACTGAGGATGGGAGAGCAGTCGGAGGCTTCGGCTTCTTCGGTCCGCCAGATACGACGGACCAGGTGGAGTTCGGTTACGGTCTCGTCCCGTCGGCACGAGGGGTAGGTCTTGCAACCGAAGCGGTTCGGTTGGCGCTCGAGAGTGCGTCGTCGTGGGGGGCTCGCTTCGCCGTCGCCGACACCGACCTCGAGAACATCGAGTCGCAACGGGTCCTAATCAAGAACGGGTTCCTTGAGATCGACCGTGACGAGTCGCTTGTCTACTACAGGCGCAGCCTTGCGCCTCAATAGCCGATCGGCTGCCGGACTCAGCTGCTCGCACCGAACGCGGAGTCAGTTCCCGCGACCGAAGTCGCTGCATCGCTGAGATCCCCATCCTCGCGCTGGCTGCCGCGAGACTCCGTCTCACATAGGTGGTCCGCGGTCCCTCGCAGTGAAGGTGCGTCATACGGACGCTTCGCGCGAGTTGACAGGCCTAGGGCTCGCGCGGATGACCAGGGTGACCCCGCCCGCGCTGAACGGCGACAAGTTGTGCGCGAAGGAGACAAATTGTGTTGTCGAGAGAAAGGCAAACTGTCGTGTCCGTCAGCGACTGATCAGAGATGGAAGGGCATATCGTCGCAGCGTCCTGAAAGTTAAGTTGTCGCAAACACGTGAGTGCCGCCGAAGGGGCGTACTCGCGCGGCGTCGGCGTACCTCCTACTGCGGGTCGAGACAGGGACAAACACCGTCGCGCTCGCGCGCTTCCGGGGGGGGCACCGTCTGCACCTCATCTTAGTGGGTGGCCCGGGGTGCTCTCGCCCCCTTTGAACGGGGTTCGCCGCGGCTTTTGAAACGACGACGATGCCTTCCTCGCGCATCGAATCTCCGAAGCGGCATACCCATGTCCCTCGGCGCCGATAATCTGCCAGACCCAATCGGAGCTGCCCCATACTAGGGCTGAATTGACCGCTCCCAGACCACATCGTAATTCACGCCGAACCTCGAAACAGCCGCAGCCACCGCACTCCCCGGCCTTTGCTCACCGACAATCACGTGCACCTGCGGAACAACGAACCCTCCCGAGCCAACGAAGACGTGCCTGTCATGCAGATCGTAATGGTCGGCCGACGTGATGAAACGCGCTTCAACGCCAGGTATGAGGTTCAACCGAAGCATCTCAGCCCGAGAGATCACGCGATCCCCTACGGCGGGAGCACCAAGCAAGCGAACTTGGCACCCAACAGTTGTTACCACTGCTTGCAAGAAGTTTCGAAGGGGCTGAATGTCCCTATACATATAGCGGTCGCACCACGTGATCGTCTGAGCGCCTGCGACCATCTCTACAAATTTCTGCACGCTTCCAGAAAGGACACTCGGCCATCTTGGGTCGATAGACGGCGGCGGTTGCAAGGATGCTTCCAACCGCTTGAAGAGCAAGGTGGGCCCCTCACTTGTGAAAAGACCGCTCGCGGCGCTTCGAGCACCTACTGAATCGAACTGCTCATCGATCCGCTGCCGTCGGAGCACTTCAGTTGCGGCTTCGCGAACGTCTTGTAAGTAGGACCGATCTTGCTCACAGCGATCCGCGACCGTAGTAGGCGAGAAACTATCGGCACTGATTGCTTGGTCCGCGAAGAGCGAAGAATCGCCGAACCATTCTTGTACTTCCGGCGCTACGTCTGCACTCCGGCTAATACCGAGCTTTGGCGGATCGATCGGTGAGACCCGAGAGAGGAGCGGACTTCCGGCGCCCGGCCTCTCGACCTGAGTTGAGCATCGCGCGGTAAACATTGCCCCAATGTCCTGCGCATTGTCACCATCAATGAAACGACGGCTCAACCAGTTTTGTAAGCGCGCTCCGCCTGGCCGGGATACCGCCGTGTCATAGGAATCAAAGAGCACTTGTGCTCCGCCTGGCCCTTTTACCGCTTCCTCAATCCGGCTCGCCAGGGCTTCGCGCTCGGCCTTGTGAGTCATATCAGTGAAGGCATTGCCGTCAACATATATGGCACTCGAGCCGATAAATTCCGCGAGCTCGCGAATCAGGTAAGTCTTTCCTACCCGTGGCGGAAGTCGAAGTATGAATCGCTGTCCTCCCACAAGCTTATAGGCGACTTCTTCGATCCAAGCACTGGTCGACCTGGTCATCAGTTTGTTCTATCGAGTGCGGAAATAGCAGCTGAAATCCGCGCACTATAATCCGAGAAACACAATCCATAGGCAATCGCATGAGCCAGCGCGTCCGGCTCTTCCTGGAGGATTTCGCGACCACCCTCGGCCTCATCTACATCCTTGGAAAAGTAGAGATGTAGTAATGCGGATTCATCTGGGAACCACTCCGTGAATGATTTCAGTACATCAGCGGCTTCCTCCCGCGGTCCACTATACGCCCGCGTTTCGATCGCACGGTTCAGAATCTCAGTTGTAAGATGGAACGGAAGCGATTCCGCCGTTCGAGCTTTAGCCGCTATGGAACACGCTTTCCGAGTGAGCAGGGGATGGCCCCCGAACTGCGCAAACAGGGAATCTATGGTTTTGTGGTCACGGATGCGCACACCCATACGCCGTCCGAGAGAGCGAACCATCGCCGCCATCTCCTCGCGAGGCATCGGTGCGAGCCATAGGAGACGTACTAGCTTGTATAGCAAGTTGTCTCGACCATCGAAAAGTGGTCGCTCGAATAGCGCCGGGTCGACGCCGGCGCATAGCAGGACTAATGATTCTTGCTCCTGCAGAAGGCTACGTAGCTGCACCAGCGCGGTGTACAACGCACGCGCTTCGTCAGGCTCCAAGTTTGATCTCAGCGGGAACGCCTGATCGATCTCATCCACGACCAAAGCGGCAGGGAAATCAACTTCGCCAAGTATTTCGCGAATGTCCTGCACCCAGAGAGGTGCTGAATCTAGAACTTCGGTCTTCCGAGTTCCTGACCGCGTTAACGTCCGCAGACGTGGGGAGAATTGCGCAGGCGAGGAAAGGTCTCGAACTGCGAACCAGAGTTTCTCCAGCACCGCCGAGCGGAACTGCTCGGCGGTAACAATCTCACTTACGTCAATGTGGATAGTTACGTGCCCGCCTTCGTTGTTGCGGAGCGTGGTAACAGCGTTCAGAAGAGAAGTTTTTCCCGCCTTCCGCAAACCGAAAACTCCGACAGAGACGGCCCTCTTCAAATCCGCAGCAATTGACTCCACCTCCGCCGTGCGTCCGTAGAATCCGCTGGGGTCCCGGATGGCCGTTGTTACATCGTAATGATCAACGGTCGCAATTGCTTCGGCTATCAGCTCATGCAGTTTTGGCGGATTATCGCCGACAAAGGCATTAGGTTCAACCGCGATGATTGCCATCTCACCGGCGCGTCGTCGAGCCTTGTCTCTTGCACCTGCGTCATTGCTAACAAGTATTGCAAGGTCCGATTCTACTCGGATGTCCCTCCGAACGCGCTCATGTATAACTGCAAGAGTTCGAGGCTCTACACGTTCGTAATCGGTGAAAAGCACCTTGATCTCTCGCTGCAGATCAAAGATATTTTGCTGATGCTGTGGCAATGTTACATTCAGCCACCAGCGGGAGGGGTTGCTGTCCGGTTCGACCCGCCAGACCCCAACCTCACTTGCTCCGAGGTAGTCAAGAAACTGGCTTGCAGCGACGCTGGACCGACGAAAACGCAGCTTATGGTCGTCAAGCGCCGCCTGATTGTTGGTCTTTCCTCTTCGCCTTTGGGGATCCGTCACTTCGATAGCATAAGCCCTTCGCGCAGCCTGCGGGAGACCCAATCTGGCTATCTCGGTCCAAGCCTCCTGCGGCACTGGACTACTCACTGCAGATCACGGTCAGCTTCGAGAGCGCCGTTTCGCTGAGGTACATATCGACGCTGGCGAGGAGTTCGAGCTGGTTGTGCTTGACGAGCTTCTTACTGAGACCAGGTTGAGCTATCACGATGTCGAGGCGAGGGCGGAGCGCCTCGGACCTTTCATAGAGTCGCTGAAGGTCCTCGATGGTTCCGAGCACGAACCCCGTGCGGTTCGACGCAGCGCGCGTTCGTTCTCGGCGAATCAGCCGCTGCATCATCCGCTCAGTATTTCTCCGCCAGCCAGCGGATCGCTGCGCTTGGCCAGAAAGTTCATAGAGGTCGACCAGCCTAGCACCGGGCTGATCCTCGCTCGAAAACTTACAGTGCGTCAGCTGAATGACGAGTACCCCATCGACCTCGCGAAGGGCAACGATGTCCGCGACCTCACCGGATCCATCATCATCGAGCACCACGTCCCACGTGCCCTCCAGAACAACCTCCATTGCTCGCCCTTGGACGGTGTTCGGGTCGCGATCTTGGCCCCACGACTCCTTCCGGATGTTGACGCCGTCCCAATCGAGTGGCGTGAGTCGATTTGCCGCGAACGGCGGCACTTCTCGATTGGGCTGGAGGAGGAGGCCGGGAGGCTCGATGACTGCGTCCTTGTCGAGCAACACACGGATGCCGAATCGGTTCGCAAGTTCTGAGAGCGGCTGGGTCTTCCGCGTTCGAACGATCCCGACTTCCCGGGCAGGATCTGCGGGGTGGACGGTCAGTCCGGATGCCGTGAGACGCATCACGTACTGCACACTCCAAAGTGGCGATTGAACCGTGAACGAAAGATCTGACGGAGCCGTCCGCTCGCCCACGACGAGCGATACATCCGCGAACTGAACTGAAACGCCATGTACGGTCACGTCGGCTGGCTCGAGAACGTCGCCGAGCGCCGCGCTGAGTTCCAGGTCGAGAACGATGCGATCAGCCGGCCACGCGTCCACGGTCACTGGGCGGATGAACCCGCTCATGATCTCATCAACACTGATGGTGGGGTCGATGATCTTCGGCCCCACCACGTCGCACCACTCCGTCCACTGCTTCAGCCCGTTCGCGGTCCGGTGGCTCCACACTCGACCTTTCAAGGATGCTGCGATGGAGTACTGCGTGCCGTTCAGGAACCCGGTTCCCGCGATGTGCGTCTGCGTTTTGGTTTGAGCCTCCACCGCGGGGAAGGCTTCCGTGACATCGCTCCCGTGATGACTCGTGTAGCGGCGGCTGCGGTTCCGTGTGTCAAGGAGTCCGACGTTGTTCGGGGTAAGGCGCTGTACTTCGTGGAAGACGCGGAAGACGTCCTCTCCGCTGAGTGGGGCGATGCCATGTTGGTCAGTGACGGCAGCAGCCAGTTTCTCGTGAACGGAGCTGTTGTCGGAGCTGTGGATGTAGAGCAGGCCGTGCTTCTCGTCCCAATACACGATGAAGAGGTTGTACTCGATTGCGTCGACGTTGTCGACCATGCCCCAGCGCGGTTCGCTTCGTGAGGCGGTGACGTACCAGAGCACGTGGTCGCGCTCGTTCGTTGGAATCGGGTAGGTGACCAACCTGTCTGGTGGTACGAATTCGCTCGCACCCTGAGGGTGCCAGGTCAGGGTGGTCGGTTTGTAGATGACCGTGCTCAGCGCCGGAGTGATCGAGTGGATTGAGATCGCGTCGGGGAGGCTGCCGAAAGCCTTCGTGAATTCGTCGATCTCTTGCTGTTCCTCCACCGCTCGAGCGGTGAGGTCCTCGATGATGAGGTTCCAATCGGCGTCTTCCGCGTACAGGCGACGGAGCGCGTCGTTGTGCCGTACTTCGCTTCGTGCGGCAACCACGGTCGCCGACCCCATCGTTGCGCCACCGCTCCGCGCGAAGCGGCCAACGAACTGGAGGGTGATGCCGAGGCTACGGTGTTGGTCGTGCATCGCCGCGATCTTCAGCTGAGGGAGATCGAACCCTTCGCCGAACATGTCGACGCAGATCAGGATTCTCGACTCACGGGACGCCAGATTCGCCAGCGCCGTATCCGCGTCGGCTTTCTTCGTGCCACTGTGCACTAGGACAGGGCCAAGGTCGGCTGCTTCGGCCCCGTAGATCGCGAGAATCGCCTGGGCGCGATTGACTGTGTTCGCTCGCGCCATGACGAGATGATCGAGGCCGGCTGCGAGGTCTGCTCGAAGCGCGGCGATCGCACGCTTGGCGACCGCAACGTCGGGGTTGACAAGCTCGAGGACGGATGCGAACCGGATCTTCGAGAAGTAACCCTGTCGCTGCGCTTCGCGAAGCGGGAACGCGTAGATAAGGCTTCCGCCGAGGTGCTGTCCGTCAGTGCGATGGGGCGTGGCCGTGAACTGAACAACAGGCTTTGGAACGAATCCGTCACGGATGGTTCGCCATGTGCGGGCGGACACGTGATGTGCTTCGTCAATGAAGAGGTGCGTGAACCGCGACAGGAACGCGGAGCGCACCTCAGCGGAAGTGTTCGTCAGAGCGTTTGGCGTGGAGATCACGACGTTGCACGTGTCGGCAAGGGTGTCCGCGTCCGCGACGTCATCGAGTCGGCCGAAGAGCTTCCCAACGACGGGCATCGCGGAGGATTCAGGGACGAGGTCGAGCGACGGGAGTACGCCGAGTGTTGCGAACTTTGCGGCGAGTTGGTCGCGGAGCGCGTCGGAGGGGACGACAACCAGAAGACGCTCGGTGCGAGTAGCGACCATGGCGGTCACCATCGTGTCGGTCTTTCCCGTGCCGGTCGGCATGACGATAGTGGCGGGGACGTGAGGGTCGGTGGTCCAGTACCCGAGGAGTGCGTGGACCGCACCGACCTGGGGTGTGCGAAGTCCCGGGCGGTCTGGGCTCTCCTCGACCAGGGGGAAGTTCGTTGGCCAGGTATCAATCACTGCGGCCGGACCCATCGGCTGAGGGTCCGTGCCGTTCGCAGACGTCAGTATCTGGCTGGCTCGCCATTTCGATCCGCGGCGCTCTGTTGAGGTGCGCGGTTCCTCGTCAGTCTTGTCGGCCATTTTGCCCCCCACCAGAATCTAGCGGCAAAGAACTCAGAACACGGCCAAAGGCACACGAGGACGCCCGCTCAGGTCCGCCGTCCATGGGCGCTGCTTCTTCTGTCACCCCGCGACATGATGTGCGAACGCCTGCGTCCAATCGACTCGCTCGACGTTTGCCGCACTTGGGTGCGGTCTCGCGTCGCCGGCCCAGAGGCAGTGTCGAATACTCCTGTTGAGTTCCTTGGCGAGGCGGGCTTCGGTGCAGCCTTCGGCACGAAGTGTGTGAAGACGAAGCCAGTCGATGTCGTCCAGCTCCCTTCCCGACGCGGTAGTTCGAGCGAGCGCCCGCGAGGGTGCCCAGACGCTTGGCTCTTCGATGCCCGATGACCGCAAAATCCCGAGCAAGTATGAGTCGAGGCCTTGCTGCAATTCGAGCGTGACTGCCGCACGGAAGCTGGAGTACTCAGCGGCGTCCTGCCTATGCCGTCCGATTGCGAGTTCGGTTGGTAGAGCACCGGGGCTAGCTTGCGTCGCTCGCTTGAAGAGGTAGCGCCGTGCGTTGCGGAGTCGGACCTCGCCGCCTGGGTTGTGTGCTGCGGCGTCACAAATATCCACCCAGTGCGTCTTCGGGAGGATCCGAGCCCAAGGCAACTGAGTGCGTTTTGCGTAGTCGATGGGTGAGGGATGCGCATGAAGGAGCATCGCGAGCTCGGTGATCCCTCGCACGAGCCGATCGGCGTCGCGAGGTGCGCCGATCATTTTCGGTCGGAGGAGCCGCGTGAGGCGGCGGACCCGCTCTTCTGACCGTGCATCCGCGGTCCGAGCACGGTCGACGTATTCCGGAAGCTGCTCTCCGGTGTCGACCGTTCGTAGCGCAGCACTCAGTGCCGATCGAAGCGCCCACTCTGTCACTGGTCCGCCGGCATCCAATGGTGTCGCCCATTCCGTCCACAGAAGCTCGGGTACGTGCTGCACTCGAACCCAAGGTCGGCCGTCTGCAAGGTTGGACGACTCAACGCTCTTGCGCACCGACGACAAAGCGGAGCCATAGACGAGGCGCTGCGAGATGGTGAAGTCCTGGTCGTGTGCGGCGAGGATCTTTTCCCGCATCGCTCCGTCGGGTTGGCCCCATCGGGTGAGCAGTTCGCGAGGACTTCCGGGCCCGTAGCCGGCGCCGCGGGGCACTGGTGCGGGCGATCGGGAGAAAGTCACCCGTCGGATCCACGACCCGATGCTCACATCGTTGACCCTGGTCAGCATGAAAGCTGCGGTCACCAGCGCCGCGGTGGCATATGCGCTGTTCGGTGCGCTCGCTCCGACACGCCTTTCAGCCTCGACCAGGCCGGCGAGCTCCCGCGCTGGTAGGCCGCTCAGCGTTGCGACGACGTCGAGTTCGCCAGCGGCACGGAGGGCAGACACGTTCCCCCGAAGCGTGTGAAACAAGCCGCCGCCGTCCGCGCGATCGATGGCTCTCGTGATCTGCGCTTGGGTGAGGAGGACAAAGCTGTGATTGGGCAGCGGTGATTCGTCCCATGCGGCCGTCAGGTCCGCGCCACACCGGGTGACGGGAAGGCCTCCGCCGACGTTGGCTCGGCACCGGTTCGGGTCCCCCAAGTATCGGCTTCGAGCCGTCGATTCAGAGAGCGGCAGCAAGCACTCCGGACAAGCGTCGAGGAGGATCCGCTCGTGGCGCATACACGCGAAGGTCCAGTTCAGACGCCACGCGGCGTAAAACACCCCAGGCCGCTCGAGCAGGCAGTCCGGACAGTAGCGCGTGCCAGTGCGCCGCGCCCATAGGTACCGAGATGCGATCGAGGGCACCCCAGTCCTCGAGATCTCGGGACCCCCGGTCATGGCACCTTCCATGGTCATCCGGCGCAGTAGATCCACGGGCAGCCCGATCGATTCTTCGATGTTCTCGAGCACGTCCTCGCTGGCGTGCTGGCCCAACTGACGTATCTCGTGTTCGCTCAGGTCAGAGAGCCCGAATGCATCCAGAAGGGTGCCGCGCGAAACTCCGAAGATGGACCATGCCCATCGGGTGATGGCCGATTGCAGCCATTCCCCGCGGTACACCCGCGGTCTGACCGCCAGTACGGTCGGCTGGCAGAGTGGCCGTGATCGGTTAGGCATCGGTACCGACATTGAAGTCGTATTTGTTGCGGTCGAAGAGCGCCAGACGCGCGGGTCGTCCAGATTGCACGTGTTCTTCGAGGAGGATCTCGTCGAGGACGGCGCGGGTGATGTGCTCGGTGCCGTCCCATGCAACCGCGGCGGCTGCCGAGTCGATGAGCGTGGCGAGACTGTTCATGTATCCGAGGGTCGACACCCAGAGATAGTCCGCAAGCTCTGCCGACAGCCAGCCTGCGCGGCGCGGTTGACCGGGCAACCGTAAACGGTCTTCGTACTCGACCAGCAGGTCGCTCCACGCCTCCCGCTCGAGCGTCGACTGATGACCCATTGGCCGGACCGGAATCGGTATCCATCGGCCCTTTGATCCTCGACGAGAAGATTCGATCGGCCGTTTCGGCGGGTCGGTGAGCATCCAGCCGATGTCGTTCCCGCAGAGGACGACGCGCGTTCCGATGTTCGTCAACCATTTGAGCGCAAGATGCACGTGGCGACCGGTCTGGCCATCGAACTTGACGTTGTGGATCTCGTCGAGCACCAACAGGCGTGTTCGGCAAGCACTCAGCGCACGCTGCACCTGAACGGACGGCTCTCGGCGTTCTGCTGGCCACCCAAGCTCGCGAAGAATCGTGAAGTACATGCCTCGCACGTCCACGCCGTCCTCCAGCACGATGTAGAGCGCAGAGCGCTCGATGACGTCGAAATCGCGAGATGGGCTTGGCTGAACGCCTCGTATGTGGTCGAGTCGAGCGAGACGTCGGAGTTCGTTGGCTGTGAACTGCCGAACGATGAAGGACTTCCCAACACCAGGAGGGCCTGAGACGACGGGAACGCCGCGCTGGTGGATCGGCTTGTTCGTCGCCGTCAGGGCGCTCACGGTCAGTGAGTTCATCACCGGTGTCGCTGTCGCCGTGTAGAGGAACGGCATACTCGCGTGCCACTGTGCCCGTTCGTACTGGTAGAGCATGCGATCGTCTGGAGTCATTGAGGCCATCTGCTGCATTGTGCGGAGGCCTGGGTCCGGCGTCGACGGGTTCTCGGTTTCATCTATGAAGGCTCGGTCCGCCTCGCTCAGCCGTTGGAGGTGCTCGTCCTCGTCGGCTGCCGTGGTTTCTGCGTTGCCGCTCACCATCCGTTCGTTCTCGACTCTGCTCGACGAAGGCGCTGCCGCGGGTGGAGTGGCGTCACGGGCGCAAGGGTCGACCCGACGGGCTCCGGCTCAGCGACAGGAGCAGGCTCAACTACTGGGATGCTTTCGGCGGGTGGATCTTGCTCGGTGTTGAGCGGTTCGACGCGGTCGTCGATGATGGGTTCGAGGTCTTCGTTGCGGAGCTTGTCCGTCTGACTTCCGACGATGCGCTCCCCGATGCTCTTCCGCCGGACCGCGACGGCTTCAGGGGTGTCGGAGTCGATCTCGTCGAGGAGGTCGAGCAGGCGTTCAGTGAATTGTGCCTGGGTCGGCGGTTTCTCGAGGAGCGCTGTATCGATCCAGTTCGATGCGGTCTCACCGAATCTCGGCGTGTGCGCGGTGAGCTTGTCCCAGCGCAGGGAGTGCAGCATGCCGTCGCCGTCGAAGCAGTAGGTCCGGCGCAGGTCGGATGGGTCGTAGTAGACCCTGATCTTGTTGCCGTCGAGTGCGCGGCCGTCGCGCTGGATCTCGCGAAGGTGGGCGCTTCTGTACTTGAGTTTTCTCGCGGTGAGTGAGCTGGCAGAGATGGTCGCCTGCACGGACGGGAGGAAGCGAATCCACTCGTGCGCGGCGGTGACGTCTGGCAGCATGCCCGTTTCTTCGAGGGAGAGCGCCCACATCACGTAGGGGCTGAGGTCGACGTAGGGGTCGCGCTCGTGCCGGAGTCCGGCGTGCAGGCGGTGGTTGTAGAGGTCGATGAACTGGCGCATGCGGCGCTCGTACTCCTCGCCTGTCCACACCGCTTCGGCACGGGGATCTTCGCCTTTCTCATGCACGGATCCGCCCGTGAAGGCCGAGAGCATTGACTCGAAGAGGTCCTTGATTGTCCGGAACACTCGCTCGACCTGCGCCTTGTCCGTCGGCGTCAGCGCGCGCTGCGGCTCGAGGGAGGTTCCGATGCGGGCCATCTCGCCTGATGTGGCCGTTGCTCGGAAGGGCATGCCGTTGTCGACGCCGACGGCTTCCGGATGGAATCCGGGGAACCAGGCGATTCCGGCGGGGACGCCGATGAACGTCTGGAGCGCGGGCTGTTCGCCAGATTCTGTCCATTCGGCCACGAGTTCGGTCGTCTTCGGCCGGAGGACATCGGCGAGGCAGAGGACGACGCCGAAGGCGGAGGTCGTCTTGGTCACGCTCATACCAACGATCGCGCGGGTGTAGTGATCCAGCGCGATGGTCAACTCTGGCCGATAGGTCTCGCGCGTGACAGGGTCGATGACCCACACGTTCACGGTGGTGGTGTCGAACAGAACGAGTTCCCCGGCACGGCTCGTCAAACGCTGGAACTCCGCCGGGTCGGGCCGCTTTCCGGCGGAGATCCTGGCCGACGCAGATCCGCGGAACTCTTCCCGACGAGCCATCAGGAGGTTAATGCGGCTGCGGATGGTGCGGTCGGTTGGCAAGTCGGGGAAGATGCCGTTCTTGCGACAGTGCTTGCGGAAGAGCACGATCTTCGCCGACACGGTCGTCGTCGACTTCACGCGACGATCGTTGAGGAAGGTTGTGAGCTCGTCGAGGAGCGCCTCACCGGTCTGAATCTTCCGAGGCGCGATGTATCGGGGATCGATGAGTGCCTGCGATCCGCCTTCGCGGTACCGCTTGAGGAGGCGCTCGAGGCGGCGCCGTTCCGACAACCATTCCACTCGGTGCTTCTTCTGCCGGCCGTTCTTCCTCGGCTTACGAGCCCGCATCTTCGCGAGCGTTGTGGTGCGCTCCGCCAACGTGTGGAACTTCGGGTTCAGCGCGGGCTGAGGAACAGTGTTGACCGGATCTGAAGGCTTAAGCCCAGTCTGCAGCAGCAAGAGCATCGCCTTGTCCTTCTCGAACCGCTTCAACGCCCTCGAGGTCATCTTCTTCTCGACGGCGAAGGACCGCGGCCGGTCCGACGCCGGCAGGTGTGTGTTTCGGACAGCGAGAGCAAAATCGCAGACAGGGACGTCCGGCAGCCGC
The DNA here is from genome assembly GCF_001864905.1 of Curtobacterium sp. MCBA15_007. Taxonomy (NCBI): domain Bacteria; kingdom Bacillati; phylum Actinomycetota; class Actinomycetes; order Micrococcales; family Microbacteriaceae; genus Curtobacterium; species Curtobacterium sp. MCBA15_007. The sequence goes on along the minus strand of NZ_MJGM01000001.1, from coordinate 255,216 downwards.
TCGCCGTTGAGGTCCTCGAGCTGCACGGTCGTCCCCATGCGAAGGATTTTCGCTTCCTGCCCCTGCCAGGTGATCTGTCGGTCGTCGCGGAGCCACCGCACCCACTGGTTCATGCTGCGAACACTCGGCTCGTTTGCGTGAACGGAATCGTAAGGTCCGTTGTCAGGTGCCGGTCCCAGATCAGACTCCGAACGACGACGAGGGCGATCGATCGGGGCTGCGCTGTGCGACCACTGCTGGCTGGCCAGTCACCGATCCACGGCGCGATCTCCGTGGCGAGCTGACCGGCGGCAATGCCTCCGCGGCTGTGCTGGACAGCGCGAGCCCGGACCGTAGTGGCGACGGCCATAGGCACCTTCGACGACGCGAGAAAGGCAAGGTTCTCGATCACCGTACGGTCGCGGCCGGTCCACACGACGTGTCCTATCCCTGCGCGATTCAGGATCTTGCGGACACGCTCGTGTCGAGCAATCGCCTCCGGCCTGGCCGCCTCGGAGGGCGTCTTCACGTCAACAGCGACAGGTACCCGACCGAGTGCCAGAACGACGAAGTCCACGGTGTGGCGGCGGAGCTCGTCGCCTGGCGGGAATTGGATCGCGACCGACTGCGCGCCGATGTGCACGACCCGTGGGTCGTAGTCGGCGACGAGGACGAAGGAACGCTCGAGTCGGGATTCGCAGTTAACCAGGTCGCGAACGGTCGTGCTGTAGAACGCGATCGGCTTGTTCTTCTGCCCGGGTCGACGGGAGAAGTCGCGCAGCGGGTGAGCCTCGGTGAAGTCGCTCCATCGGACTGATTCAAGGTCCCGAGGGTAGGTGGCGTAGCCATCCGCGCTGAACACCAGTCGTGGGCTGCGCAAGCCCGCCGTGTCGGGGAAGTCAAGATGGCGCACCCCGCGGATCGAGCGCGCCAGTCGTGCTCGAGAACCGTGGCGGTGCCGCTCGAAGCCTGCGTGTCGGGCGAGGACCTGTTCGAGGTCCTCGCCGCCGAGTTGCAGTCCTGTCACCGCGTCCGGCCAGTACTCGTCCGCCCAAGCGTCCAACACGTCGCTCATCGCCATCACCCGCCTCGTCGCCGATGGGATCAGCGTAGGCACAACGGCAGGTTCACAGCAATAGATGCTGGAAAGTCAGCCGTCCTTCTGCTGAGATGGTGCCGAGGGGCCGCGTTCGTCGCGAGCCCTCCGAATCCATAGGGAGACCGTTGTCTGCTTGGACCCGATTGCCTCCGCAATGTTCGAAGCCGTCACGCCGAGCTCCGCTGCCTCCAAGGCGAGTCGACGGCGACGTTCGGCACCTCGGATCTGCGCAAGGTGCTCTTGCCTCAACGCCGCAAGGATGCGAGCTGCTTCCTCGGGGTCGGCAACTTTCCGCCGAGGCCGTCCGGCGGGTTTGCGGTTCAGGTCTGACACTGCGCTGGTTCCTTCGGTCCGTGAGACGAGCCCGAGTTGTCACACGCCAGAGGGCGTGCGAACATCCCGGGACGGAACCGAGGAACGGATTGAGCACGTCGCTGCTCGACAGGCAGCGACGAAAACTGAACGCAGCGTGGACAGTGGAGCCCTGGCAGACTCCTCACGTCCGAAGCACGGGCGGCCGAAGCCAGCCCGATCTTCAGCATGCCTGCGTTCGAAGCTCAAGTGTAACCACCCTCCCAGTAGCGAGGTCGTGTATCGATCCCATCGTTCTCGGACCTGACTATGCCGTAGATTCGCCCGTTTCTGCTCGTAAACGAGCGGATCTCGGGGGACTCTGTGGCAATCGGATCGTGGTCCCGGCGGCGAGTGCCCCGCTCGTTGCAGCCCGTTCCGGTTCCTCACTCCAACTGCCCGCCGGTCCGACGCCTCGGCTGGCCCTCCTTAACGCGCAGAGATGATTCATCAGAGGGAGTGAGTGTCGTGACCATCCCCAAACTGAGCTTCGGGTCCATGGTCGGTGTCATCGCTCATGGCCGCGACTACGGACGAATCGAGGAACCTCAGAGCGGACCACGCGGACGCCAAGCGACGCCCGAGGACGAGGACTTCCTCATCGGCTCCGGCAGCATGACCCGCGCCGAGTACGAGGAGTCGAAGGCGGCAGTCGCTCGCGGCGAGCTGGAGGAGATCGAACGCCGCACGGAACTCGAGGGCCTCATCGCCTCGCTGACAGCCGACGAAGCCGCGGAGTGGTTGGGCGTCAGCAACGTTGAGCTGCATGCGCTCCTCCTTGTGGGGGAAGTGACCGCCTTCGTTTGGGACGGTGAGTTGCGGTACCCGGCGTGGCAATTCACCGATGACCCAGCGATACCTGTCCTGCCCGGCCTCGCGCGACTCACGCCGGCGTGGGGCGAGCAGAAGCACCCGTCCACGATCCTCGGCTTCATGTACAACGCGGACCTCGAGATCGAGGGAACCGATGAGTCCTTCACACCAGTCGAGTGGCTGACGATCGGCGGCGACGTCCAGGTCGTCCTCGACCATCTCGAAGCCGCGAGCTGGCAGTAGGAACACCTCGAGCGCCGATTCGCGTCTCACAATCGCCCTCCACTCACCCATCCCTCCTGGCGGCGCTTGTGGAGGACCAACAACTCGAACACGAGGGGAGTGCCCGATGACGTCACGAGTACAGATCGCACGCGCACGCGCACGTGTTGCTCTCGCCGCCCTGACGGGTGACGACCTGCCCGACAGCGTCCGCAGCACCGCCGCCATCGACTTCGCGGATGCGGACGATGCTGTGTTGGTTGCCCGGGACCGCAAGCTTGCCCCGCCGCGGCAAGACGGCGCCTTCACGCGACTGATCGGTGTTCACGCCGACGGTCGAGACTTCGGGCCGCGCCACAACCCGCCGCGTCGTCGAACCCACCGAGAGCTCACACCTGACGAGGAAGACGCACTCATCGAGTCCGCGTTCGGCACCCGGGAGCGGTACGAAGCAGCGAAGGCTGCAGTCGCACGCGGAGAGCTCGCAGCAGCCGAACGCCGCTCTTGGCAGCGCGCAATGAGCGCCTCCCTCACCCTGGAGGAGGCGGCCGACTGGCTGGATGCCGGCAGCGCACGGGTCCTCACCCAGCTCGCGTTCGGCGACCTGTTCGCGTTCGTATGCGACGACGAGCTTCGGTTCCCGGCATGGCAGTTCACCGACGACCCGAACCACCCCGTGCTGGACCACCTATCGACGTTGGCCGGAGCCTTCGACGACGACATGCACCCGACGTCGATCCTCGGCTTCATGACGACAACGCACCCGTACACGCGCATCCACGGCGAACCGGCGACGCCTGTCGAATGGCTCACCGCGGGCCGCGGGGTGCAGCCGTTGCTAGAACTACTCGAGACCCGGCGCTTGAGATAGATCCTGCACCGAAGACCTGCTCAGCCCCACTCGCAATATCCCCGACCTAATGGGGCGGCAGGACCTCACGAATGTAGACGTCAGAACTGGATGTACCCGTTCCAGTCCCGCTCCGCATCTGACCCGTCCTCCCCGAAAACGTCGGGATCAACCGGAAAGTGCTCGTTCCGGAAGTGATCGAGCGACGCCCGAGCCTTGTCCCGCAGCGTCGAAACATCCTCTGCGGGGTGCATACGAGACAGCATCGCGGTCCGTCGCTCCAGGACCGCGTCCCACATCTGGCGACGGCTCACCTCGGCCATCAACTGCCCGGCGACCAACATCGAGTGGAACTCGAGCGATCCCGCGAACCGATCCATCAGCGTGATCAGATCCCGGTCTTTCACCCCCGTGAAGACGTTGGGCTGCCGGTTCTGCTGCTCTATCATCCAGCGCACCTGCGCTCGCGCGTCCTTGAACGCCTGCCCTTCTGGATCCTCTGGCATGACTTCCCCCTCCCGCCACAGCAAGATGCATCGGGCATTGGCGATATACAACAGTAGGCAGCTTCGGTCTGAGTCGTGCTTCTGGCTTCGCTCCCTATCCGGACGGCATGGTCACTACGGGTTGAGGAGCTCTCGTTCGATGCGTTCTGTGACGGCGTCCCGCATCGGTCGCACGTCTGCCGGTGACCAGGAGGCGGGGTCGGGGAACGACCACTCGAGGACTGTCCCGCGTGGTTCTGCGGGGAGTTCGAGGCCGGGTTTCATGAGGACGACGATGTCCGCCTGCTCGAGCAGGTCGGCCGTCACGCGCCGGGGTACGCGTCCGGTGATGTCGAGGCCGAGCTCGCGCACGGTCGCGGCGATCGATGGGTTCACCTCGCCGGCCGGTGCGATGCCGGCGGAGGTGGCCGTGTACCGGTCAGGTGCGGCGAGTTCGAGGAGGGCGGCGCCGAGTTGGGAGCGGCCGGCGTTGTGCTTGCAGATGAACAGGACAGTGGGCTTCGTGGTCATGGATGCAGGTCTGGTCAGTTGGTGCAGCAGGAGGTGCTGTCAGTAGTCGGCTCTGGCGGAGTGCAGCAGGTCGCGTCCTCAACGTCCGGAGTGGCGGTGGCGGCTGGGGTGGTGCAGCAGGAGCTGCCTCCGATGTCGGTGGAGCAGACGCCCGTTTCGGGGAGGACGAGTTCGAGCTGTCGGGCTGCGGTGTGGTCGCCGGCGAGTTCGGCGGCGATGGAGCGGACTTGCTCGTAGCCGGTGAGGAGCAGGAACGTGGGGGCGCGGCCGTAGGACTTCATGCCGGCGATGAAGAAGTTCGGCTCCGGGTGCGCAAGCTCAGCGACGCCGTGCGGGGGCACGGACCCGCAGGAGTGCAGGTTCGGGTCGATGAGCGGTGCGAGGGCTCGGGGTGCTTCGACGATGTCGTCGAGGCCGAGGCGGATCTCGCGAAGCATGTCGAGGTCGGGCCGGAACCCGGTCGCGTTCACGATCACGTCCACCGTCACCGCGAAGGGCTCTCCGGCACGGCGGCCGGTGACGGTGACCTGGTCGCCGTCGAGTCGGACATCGTCGATCTCGAACGAGGCGATCTGCTGCACCTGACCGGACTCGACAAGCCCGTGGACGGTGGAGCCGAGCTGCCCGCGAGCGGCGAGCCCGTCAGCGGCGTCCGCGCCGAGCCGGGCCGTGCCGGCGTTCCGGACAGCCCATAGCACGTCGGTACCCGGCGCGGTCTTCGCAAGGCTGGCGAGCTTGATGAGCGTGTTCGCCGCGGAGTGGCCGGCACCGACGACGACGACCCGCTTCCCCGTGAACCGGGCACGGTCGGCGCCGAGGACGTCGGGAAGTGCGTGGACGACCCGGTCGCCGAGGTCCGCGGCGGGTGTGAGCCCGGCGGCAGTGAGGGGGTTCGGGGAGGTGTAGGTGCCGGAAGTGTCGATGACCGCACGCGCGGTCACGTCAGTGACGCCGTCGGCGGTGTGGAGGCGAAGCAGGAACGGGGTGTCGTCGCGGCCGGTGGAGCGGGTGCGGTCCATTCCCTGCCGTGACACCGCCTCCACGCGGATGCCGTACTGGATCACCGGTGCGAGCTGCGGGGTGGCTGCCAGGGGTGCCAGGTACGTGTCGACGAGGTCCTGGCCGGTGGGCAGAGACGACGCACGCGGTGCTTCCCAGCCGGTGGCTTCCAGGAGACGCTGCGCGGCGGGGTCGATGACGTACTGCCACGGGGAGAACAGGCGCGTGTGTCCCCACGCGCGGACGCTGGTCCCGACGGTCGGGCCGGCTTCGTAGACGACGACGTCGAGGCCGCGCTCGAGGAGGTGCGCGGCGGCGGCGAGTCCGACGGGGCCGGCGCCGATGACGGCGACGGGGAGTCCGGTGAGGCGGTCCGCGTCGGTGCGTGGTGGGACGGTGAGGGTGATCGTCATGGTCTGCGGCTTCCTGGTCGTTACGCGGTTGCTTCGGTAGGCAGCAGCTCGGCGAGGAGCGTCTGGACGCGGTGCTTGATGTCGTCGCGGATGGGGCGGACGTCCTCGATGCTGCGGCCGGCGGGGTCGGTGAGTTCCCAGTCCTCTTACCGCTTGCCGGGGAAGACCGGGCACGCGTCGCCGCAGCCCATGGTGATGACGGCGTCGGAGTCGCGGACGGCGTCGGTGGTGAGGATCTTCGGCTGGTTGCCGGCGATGTCGATGCCGTCTTCGGCCATCGCCTGGATCGCGATCGGGTTGATCTGGTTCTTCGGCTCGGAGCCGGCGGAGAGGACCTCGACGCGGTCGCCGCCGAGGGCCTGGGCGTAGCCGGCGGCCATCTGGGAGCGTCCGGCGTTGTGGACGCAGACGAACAGGATCGTGGGCTTGTCGCTCATGGGTGTGTGTCTTTCCGGGGTCAGTGGATGAGGGTGAGCCAGCCGGCGAGGGCGGCGAGGGTGACGGCGAGGACGGGGATGGTGAGGACGATGCCGGTGCGGAAGTACTGCCCCCACCCGATGTGGATGCCCTTCTTCTCCAGCACGTGCAACCACAGCAGCGTCGCGAGGGAGCCGATGGGGGTGATCTTCGGGCCGAGGTCGGAGCCGATGACGTTGGCGTAGACCATTACCTCGTGCGTGAGCCCGGTCGCGCCGGCGCCGCCGATGGCGAGGGCGGCGATGAGGACGGTGGGCATGTTGTTCATCAGGGACGCGAGGATCGCGATGGTGAACCCGACGCCGAGCGCGGTGACGAGGACCCCGTGGTCGCCGAACACGTCGAAGAGCTTGGCGAGGTGGTCGGTGAGGCCCTGGTTCTGGAGGCCGTAGACGACGAGGTACATGCCGATGGAGAACAGCACGATCTGCCACGGCGCCTCCCGGATCGTCTTCCACACCGGAATCACCCGCCCCGACGGCATCCCGGCGCCACGATTACCGCCAGCGTTGACGGTGGCGGTACCGCCGGTGCTGACGAGGACCGGCGCGGCCTCGTCACGGGCGAAGAGGAACGCGGGCTGCCGAGCCGCGACGAGGACGATCACGACCGCCCCGACGCCGGCGACGGCCGCAAGCGGGACGCCGATCGGATCGGCGGCGAAGTAGCCGACCAGCAGCAGCGCCAGGACGACCCAGCCAGCGCGGAACGTCGCACGATCCGTGACCGCGGCGGCGGGGCTGGTGAGGGCGAGGACGTCGTACCGCTTCGGGATGCTCCTACCAAAGTAGGCCAGCAGCATGCCGAGGGAGGCCAGGACGGAGACGATGCCGACCGGGATCATGACGGCGGCGTACTCGGCGAAGCCGAGGTGGAAGTAGTCGGCGGAGACGATGTTGACCAGGTTCGACACCACCAGCGGCAGGCTGCCGGTGTCGGCGATGAACCCCGTGGCGAGGATGAACCCGAGCGCCGCCTTCTGCGGCATGTTCAGTGCCCGGAGCATCCCGACGACGATCGGGGTGAGGATCAGCGCAGCACCGTCGTTGGCGAACACCGCCGCGATGACGGCACCGAGGCCGACGATGAGCACGAACAGCAGCCGTCCGTTACCGCGGCCCCAGCGGGCAACGTGCAGGGCCGCCCACTCGAAGAACCCGGCCTCGTCGAGGATCAACGAGATCAGCACCACCGCGACGAACGTCAGGGTCGCGTTCCACACGATCCCGACCACGGTCGGGATGTCGGAGAGGCCGACGACGGTGGTGGCGAGGGCGATGACGGCGCCGATGAGCGCGGTGTAGCCGATCGGGAATCCCTTGGGCTGCCAGATCACCACCACGAGCGTCGCGACGAAGATCGCTGCCGCGACCACCGCCAGCACCATCAGGCCGTCACCGCGGCCTGATTCACTGCAGCCTGGTTCGCCGCGGCGGCGGCGCGTTCCCACCCCTGCGCGGCGACCTGGACGGCGTCCCACGGGGACCCGAGCGGCGGCGTGTAGCTGAGGTCGAGATCGATCACGTCATCGACCGAGAGGCCGGCGTGGAGGGCGGTGGCGAACGTGTCGATGCGCTTGCTGATCTCCGCCGTGCGCTGCCCGACGATCTGCGCACCGAGGAGCCGGCCGGTTGGCTGATCGCCGGTGACGCTGATCGTCAACGGGACGGCACCCGGGTAGTACCGCTTGTGGTCATCCGCCACTGTCACCCGCGTGAGCGGCGACACGTCCAGTGGGCCGGTCTCGTGCTGGCGGAGGCCGGTGCGGGCGGCGACGAGGTCGAACACCTTCACCACCTGCGTCCCCACCGACCCGGCGAACGTCTTCGAGCCGCCGAGCATGTTCTCCCCGGCGACGCGGCCCTGCTTGTGCGCTGTCGTCCCGAGCGGCAACCAGGTGGTGCCGAGGAGGCGGTGGTGCGTCACGACGCAGTCACCGGCAGCCCACACGTGCGGTACCCCGGTCCGCATGCTCGCGTCGACGACGATCGCGCCGGCCTGACCGAGCCGTGCCCCAGCGGCGACCGCGAGGTCCGTGACGGGATGGACGCCGACACAGACCACGACGAGCGCGAACGTGCCCTCCGCGTCACCGGAGGCGGAGCTGGTGGCGACGCGCCACTGCCGGTTGCCGCCCGGGGTGATGCCCGTGACGGTGGAACCGGTCAGGACGGTTGCGCCATGGCGGCGGACCTCGGCGGTGACGAGGGACCCGAGTTCCGGGTCGAGGGTTGAGAGCACTTCCGGGCCACGCTGGATCAGCGTCGTGTCGAACCCGCGCGCGACGAGCCCTTCGGTCATCTCGAGGCCGATGTAGCCGGCACCGACGACCGCCACACGGCTCCCCGCCGGCAGCAGCTCGAGGGCAGCGACGACCTGCTCGGCATCCGTCATCGAGTGCAGCAGGTGAATGCCCGGTTCCCCGAACGGCACCCCTGCCGGGCGCACCGGCTCGGCGCCGGTACCGATCAGCAGCTCGTCGTAGTCGATCTCCTCGACTCCGGCAGGGCCGGTGACGGTGAGCCGGCGGCGGTCGACGTCGACCGCGGAAGCCCAGGTGGAGGAGCGGACGGTCATGCCAGCGGCTTCGAGGTCCGCGCGGGTGCGGTGCGCGAGCGACGCTTCCGCGGCGACGTCCCCGGAGACCCAGTACGGGATGCCGCAGATGGAGAAGTTCGGGAACTCGTCCGCGAGCACCACCGTCACATCGGTCGACGGGTCGAGTTCACGGGCGCGGAGCGCTGCGGCGATGCCGGCGTCACTGCCACCGACGGCGAGGAGGTGAGTCATCAAGCTGGTCCTTCACGGATCGAGCGGGAGCCGGAACCCGGCGTCCACATCGAAGCACGTCGATATCGATGAACGCAAATATAGACGCGTGTCGAAGCACGTGGGAGGATGAGCCCATGACGATCGAGCTGCTTCCCATCCAGGACGTCACGGCGTGCTGCTCGCCCGTCACCACCGAGGCGATGGACCAGGCATCCGCCGAGGTCCTCGCGAAGTCGCTCAAAGCGATCGCCGACCCGGCACGGCTCCGGCTGATCTCGATGGTCGCCGCACACGACGGCGCCGAGGCCTGCGTGTGTGACCTGCAGGAACCGCTCGGCCTGTCCCAGCCGACCGTGTCGCACCACCTCAAGGTCCTCGTCGACGCCGGGATCCTGCACCGCGAAAAGCGCGGCACCTGGGCCTACTTCTCACTCATCCCTGGTGCCCTCGACACCCTTGCCGGCCTCATCACCGCGCCGACGCGATAGCCCTCAGTCACGCCCGACGTTCTCTGCGAGTGGTGGGCCGAGCGGCGGGGCACTTGCCCTTCGCCCCCTGGGGTTGCTGGTACTGCAGGAACTGGTGCAGGCCCGCTGACCGGACGGACGGCGGGCCTGAACTCGATCACGGTCGACTCCGTCTAGACGAGCGTCAGCGTTGGACGAGAGTCGACTTCGCCGAGGAGACGACGCACCCGTGACGGCTTCCATGCGAGCTCGGCCGCGATAGATGCGATCGTCACGTTGCTTCTGCTCGCGAGCTCAACTGCTTGAGCAAGCATCCCGGGCACCTCGCCCGGATACTGACGTACAGGTCGCGAAGTAACCGCTGGGGTCCCGGCGAGCTCGTGGAGCTTGATGTACGCACGCCGCGCAGCAGAGTCCGAGATCAGTCCGAGCTCCTTGCTGCGGTAAACCAGCGCTTGAACCGACACTCCCCAGTGCTCACTGAGCTGAGCAAGCTTTCGCATGTCGAACCTGCTCGGAAGTTCGTGTCGGACGACGTTGGTCGGCATGAGGAATTCAGCAGCAAAACGGTCTGCTTGCCGCTCTAGGGCAGGGTCTCCCGCGCTGTACTCCCCATGCATGAGCAGGTGACCGAGTTCGTGCGCAGCAGTGAAACGGTGCCGGAACACGTCATCCACTTTGTCGACCGAGAGCACCATGAGCGGCCGATCGAACGCGAGAGTCGAGAACGCATCGATGCGAGCCACCTCTTCCTCCACCATCGGCACGAGCACTGCGACGATGCCTTTGCTCTCGAGCAGTCGTACGAGATGACGGACGGGCGTACCGCCCAACCCCCAAAACTGACGAACAGCTCGGGCCGTCATCACCGGATCGAACGGTTGCCTGGCCTCAGAGTCAAGACGAGGCAGGCTGACCTCGGGCAGGCGAACATGCCGCTCGATGACGTTGACGAGCTCCCACACCTGCTCCGTGTAAGACGTCGCCTTCGCTCGCTGACGAGCCGTCGTTGACCGAAGGCTGCGGAAGAACGCGTCTCCGGACTCAAGCTTGGACTGCGGGCGTCCAGCAGAGAAAAACTCGGGTAGAACGTCGAGAGCGGAGGCGAGTGCGCCCACGAGTTCAGGGCGCGGTGCCATGACATTCGATTCGTACTGACCCACCGCGGCGGCGGAGACACCTATAGCTGCCGCAACGTCCTGCTTCGTCTTCAGGGCAAGCTGACGTGCTTGCCGGAGCCGATCACCGTCGAAGGCCTCGGCGACCTTCTCTAGCGAGAGGGACACCCGTCCGGCAGTACCGAATGCTCGATCAAGATTCATCGGTACCAGTGTCCTCGCCTTCGACGAGCCCAAGCGACACCTCCGGCGCATCGCCGGCCGAGAAGGAATCCATTGGCTGCTCGAGATCGAGGGCCACAAGTCCCAGGTCGGCCGCGACTTCGACCGCCGTCGGGAGTTGCTCGCGGTGCACCCAGAGCACCGTTCCGTCGTCACTGACGCGCACGTCTCCGATGTGGATCCGTTCGACGCCGCTGCGGTCGGAGCCCTCGACGACAACGAGAACTGCACGAGTGGCCGTACCGAACTCCGAGTCATTGACGACCTCTCCGCCCGCGTCGAGGAGGTCGTAGTCGTCCCCGAAGTTCAGAGGAGTGTCCACCTCGACCGGCGAGAGCCGCAGGATGCGCTGGCGAATCGCGGACGTGATCTTGAAGTCGTCGATCCCGTTGGTGCTCGCCGGGAGCTTGGCCGCCAACACCAGCGTCGTGTTGAGGACGGCGACACGGTAACGGCCACCCGCGGGCCGAACGACCTCCGCGCCAAGGTCTTCGAGCTCCGCCGCTACGTGATGCGCGAGCGAGATCCACGTGGTCGCGCCGTACGCTTCATTGGTGCGCAGGCGGCTACTGGTCTTCGCGTCATGCCCATCTGCCTGAGCCGACGCCGCGGCGCGAGCGAGCCCCGCGGCAACGTCCGCGCTGTCAGCGCCGAACGCCTCGAGCATCCAGTAAGTCGGCCGGTAATCGGTGCTGCTCATTGTCCTGCTCCCGGGAGTCGAGGGTCGTCGTCGTCAACAATCATACATCGAAACTTTAGAAAAGTGCTCCAAACAGTCATCTACGGTTTGGTCTCGACGCTAGCTGCGGACACTCCGCGGCCACTCACCCAGCCCGAGCCAACGCGGAAGGCGCGCCCGGACGGTCGGCCGCCGTGAGCCGGGCTGGTCTGCCGCCCGCCTCGCCTCCCTTGGACCTGATGGTGCCCACGGTGCTGTTAGGCGACGGAACATCAATGTCGCCCCTGAGTACAACGTGTTCACCGCCGTGACCGATACCTGTTCGGTGGCAGTTGGACACGTTGCTTGGCATACCAGAAGCGGGCGGGCCCTCGACCCGGCGTCAAGTTGAGCCGAATCAGCCCGGGAGGTTCGCGAGCGTGTCCAGCGCCGCGGGTCGCGACAAGTTGGCTTTCAATCGCGACAACTTGCGCTTCAAAACGACGACTTGTCTTTCACTTCACATGTGTGCGCGACGACAGGCGCCTACTGCGGCATGTCGACGAACCGCGAGAACATCCCGTGGAACGCCACGGTGATGGTGTCCGTCGGCCCGTTACGGTGCTTCGCCACGATCAGGTCCGCCTCACCCTGACGTGGGTTGTCCTTCTCGTACGCCGACTCCCGGTGCAGCAGGATGACCATGTCGGCGTCCTGCTCGATGGAGCCGGACTCACGCAGGTCGGAGATCGCGGGCTTCTTGTCGGCACGCTGCTCGGGCCCACGGTTCAGCTGTGACAGGGCGATGACGGGCACCTGGAGCTCCTTGGCCATCAGCTTCAGGGCACGCGAGAACTCGGAGACCTCTTGCTGGCGGCTCTCGACCTTCTTGCCCGAGGTCATCAGCTGCAGGTAGTCGATGACCACGAGCTTCAGGTTGTGCTGCTGCTTGAGTCGACGGCACTTGGCGCGGATCTCGACGAGCGTCATGTTGGGGGAGTCGTCGATGAAGAACGGGGCGTCGTTGATGCGACCGCGGGTCTGCGCGATGGTGGTCCAGTCGCGGGAGTCCACGGTGCCCTTGCGCATGTTCTGCAGCGGCACGCTGGTCTCGGCGGAGAGCAGACGCATGGCGATCTCGGCGCGGCCCATCTCGAGCGAGAAGAACGCGGCGGTCTGGTCGTGCTTGATCGCGGCGGCGCGGCACAGGTCGAGCGCGAGCGTCGACTTGCCCAGCGCAGGGCGGGCGGCGACGATGATGAGCTGTCCGGGGTGGAAGCCGTTCGTCAGGCCGTCGAGCTGCGCGAACCCGGTCGGCACGCCGGTCATCTGGCCGTCGCGGCCCTTGGCGGCCTCGATCTCGTCGAGCGCGGCGGAGATGGCGTCGGTCAGCGGGACGTAGTCCTCGGTCTGCACACCACCGGCGACGTTGTAGACCTCGGCCTGGGCGCTGTTGACGAGGTCGGTGACCTCACCTTCCGACGCGTAGCCCATCTGGACGATGCGGGTGCCGGCGTCGACCAGCCGACGGAGCACGGCCTTCTCGGCGACGATGCCGGCGTAGTAGCCGGCGTTCGCGGCGGTCGGCACCATGCTCGTGACGCTGTGCAGGTACTCGGCGCCGCCGGCGCGGGACAGCAGGCCGGTCTTGGTCAGCTCGTCGGTGACGGCGATGACGTCGGTGGGTTCACCGTGCGAGTAGAGCGACAGGATCGCGTCGAAGATGACCTCGTGCTTGGGGACGTAGAAATCCACGCCGCGTGCGGTCTCGATGACGTCGGCGACGGCGTCCTTCGACAGGAGCATGCCGCCGATGGTCGACTGCTCCGCGAGCATGTCGTGCGGCGGGGTGCGTTCCATGCCGCGCTCCGCGTAGTCCTGCGGTGCGGGCTCAAGATGTGCGATCGACACACGCTCTCCTCTGTTGACGACACGGACCGGAAGCGGCGGGTCAGCACCCACCGGCCGGAACCCGCACCCCTGTTTCTACCCCCGGCGACCGACATCCCCGAGTCGCTGGCCCAACCTATGGCCCGAGAGTTATCCCCAACAAACGGCCCTGTGGATAACTCTGTGGAGAGGTTGCGGAACACGCCGAACTGCTGTGTGGACAACTGTGGAGGAGCCTGTGGAAAAAGGCCCGTACGAACACACTTTCGACCGCTTGAACTGGGCTTTTGTGTTGCACACGATGTGTGGAAAAGTGGGGTTCAACTACCCGTTGAAGGTTCCGATTTGACACGTTTCCACTGTGTAAAACGACTTGACAAGCACCCCTCCTGTGGGAAGAGTTCTCGGCCCGCTCCCAGCCAGCCTGACCCCGCCTGCAACGTAACCAGCCAGCCGAGTCGACCCGCGCCTCCAGGCCGGTGACCGTCTCGGCGACAGCCGTACGACAAGCCGCGCGACCGCCCCTGGAACGCAACGACGGGCGGGCCTCCCGGAGGAGACCCGCCCGTCGTGGAGCGGAACGTCAGTGCTACTTGGCAGCGACGACCTGGAGCGAGATCACGGCAGTGATGTCCTCGCGCAGGCGCACGGTGGCCTCGTGGTCACCGACGGTCTTGATGGTCGCGGGGACCTCGACCTTGCGCTTGTCGAGCGAGCCGACGCCCTGCGCCTGGACGGCGTCAGCGACGTCACCCGGACGGACGGAGCCGAACAGACGACCGTCCTTGCCGGCCTTGACCGACAGGGTGATGGTCGCGTTCTCGAGCTTCATCTTGAGGTCCTGTGCCTCTTCGATGGTGGCGAGCTCGCGCGCGGTACGCGCGGCACGGATCGACTCGACCTGCTTCTCGCCGCCCTTGGACCACGCGACAGCGAAGCCCTGGGGGATGAGGTAGTTGCGGGCGTAGCCGTTCTTGACGTCGACGACGTCACCAGCGGAACCGAGGCCGGAGACCTCGTGGGTGAGGATGAGCTTCGACATGTGTCGACCTCCGATCAGCGGCCGGAGCCGGCGTAGGGGAGGAGCGCCATCTCACGGGCGTTCTTCACGGCACGGGCGATGAGGCGCTGCTCCTGGACGGAGACGCCGGTGATGCGACGGGCGCGGATCTTTCCACGCTCCGAGATGAACTTGCGAAGGGTCGCAACGTCCTTGTAGTCGATGACGCCGACCTTGATCGACTTCGCGGGAGCAGCGTTCTTGCCGCCCTTGCCGCGAGGCTTCCGGCGGTCGCCGGTGCTCTTTCCAGCCATAGTGATTTGTCCTTAGAAGAAAAGTTGTGTGTCCGTCGGAACCGGGAGGATCAGTCCGGAACTCGCAGTTGCCGCTGTCAGGCGGCGCTGCGTGCTCCGATCAGAACGGGGTCTCGTCGTCGAAGTTGCCGCCGGGGGTGCTCCACACGTCGTTCGACTGTGCGTTGCCGCCACCCTGCTGGCCGCCCTGGGGAGACCAGGGCGCGTCCGACTGAGCGCCACCGTTGTTGTTCCAGTTGCCGCCGCCGTTGCCCGCGGGGGCGTTGCCGCCGCCGCCGACCTGGCCACGACCGCCGCCACTGCCACCCGCTGCGCGGGTGATCTGTGCGGTCGCGTAGCGGAGCGACGGGCCGATCTCGTCGACCTCGAGCTCGATGCTCGTGCGCTGCTGGCCCTCACGGTCCTGGTAGGAACGCTGACGCAGACGACCCTGCGCGATGACGCGCGAGCCCTTGGTCAGCGACCCCGCCACGTGCTCGGCGAACTCGCGCCACACACTCGCACGGAGGAACAGCGCGTCGCCGTCCTTCCACTCGTTCGCCTGACGGTCGAACGTGCGAGGGGTCGACGCGATGGTGAAGTTCGCCACGGCGAGCCCGTTCTGCGTGTAGCGCAGC
This sequence comes from Curtobacterium sp. MCBA15_007, assembly GCF_001864905.1. Lineage (NCBI taxonomy): Bacteria > Bacillati > Actinomycetota > Actinomycetes > Micrococcales > Microbacteriaceae > Curtobacterium > Curtobacterium sp. MCBA15_007. Next base: position 239,939 of record NZ_MJGM01000001.1, on the reverse strand, counting down.
TCGGGGTCCGCGGTGAGGTTGCCCACCACCGTGATGACGGTTTCGCCGGCCACGGGTTACTCGGCGCTCGCGGTCGCGGTCGCGGTTGCGGCCTGGGAGGCGTTGGCGGCCTTGCGGGCCGCCCGTGCCTCGTCACGCTGCTTCTGGGCGGCGACCTGCGCGATGCCCTCTTCAGCGCGGAGGACCTTCGTGCGGAGCACGGCCTCGGAGAGACCGAGCTGACGGTCGAGCTCCTTGGCGGCCTCGGGCGACGACGTGAAGTCGACGACGGCGTAGATGCCCTCGGACTTCTTCGCGATCTCGTACGCGAGCCGGCGACGGCCCCAGACGTCCACGTTGTCGACGGTGCCACCCGCGTTGCGGATCACGGCCAGGAACTTGTCCAGGCTGGGAGCGACGGTGCGCTCATCGATCTCGGGGTCGAGGATCGCCATCAGTTCGTACTGGTGCATGCGGAACCCACCTCCTCTGGTCTCAGCGGCCCCGGGCGGTTCCCGGGGCAGGAGGGTTGATGCATGTGCCCCAGACCACGCAGGTGCGCGTGGGGCAACCTGGGTAGCCTACCGGACTGCCTGGAGGCGCGCCACCGGCCTGTGGAGAACGGTTCCGCCCGTCAGGCGGTCGCGTCTCAGGTGCCGGTGGCGCCGGTGGCGCCGGTGCCGCCGGTCTCGCCCCGGGCGGCCCACCACGCGCGCAGGCGCTCCTCGGCGGTCTCCTCGCCGAGGGGTCCTTCGTCCATCCGGGCCTCGAGCAGGAACCGGTAGGCCTCGCCCACGGCACGCCCCGGCGGGATGTCGAGGATGCGCATGATGTCGTCGCCGGTCAGGTCCGGACGGATCGACTCGAGTTCCTCTTGTTCCGACAGCACCCGGATGCGTTCCTCCAGGTCGTCGTACGCGAACGCCAGCCGGTCGGCCTTGCGGCGGTTGCGGGTGGTCACGTCCGAGCGGGTGAGCTCGTGCAGTCGCTCGAGCTGGTCCCCGGCGTCGCGGACGTAGCGGCGGACGGCCGAGTCGGTCCAGGCGCCCTCGGTGTACCCGAAGAAGCGCAGGTGCAGCTCGATCAGCCGGGACACCGCGGCGATGGTGTCGTTGTCGAAGCGGAGCGCACGGAGTCGCTTCTTCGCCATCTTCGAGCCGACCAGGTCGTGGTGGTGGAAGCTCACGGCGCCGCCGGGCTCGAGCTTGCGCGTCGCGGGCTTGCCGATGTCGTGCAGCAGCGCCGCGAGCCGGAGCACGGTGTCCGGGGGATCGCCGGCGTGCCGTTCGGCCTCGTACCCGATGGCCTGCTCGAGCACGGTGAGCGAGTGCTCGTAGACGTCCTTGTGGTGGTGGTGCTCGTCGACCTCGAGCCGCATCTCGGGCAGCTCCGGCAGGAACCGCTCGGCGAGGCCGGTGTCGACGAGCAGCCGGATGCCGGGGACGGGGTCGCTGGTGTTGAGGAGCTTGACGAGCTCGTCGCGCACGCGCTCGGCGGACACGATGTCGATCGACGCGACGAGCTCCTGCATCGCGGCGCGCACGTCGTCGTCGACGGTGAACCCGAGCTGGGACGTGAACCGGGCCGCGCGCATCATCCGCAGGGGGTCGTCGCGGAAGGAGACGACCGCGGTCTGCGGCGTCCGGAGCCGGGCGGCGAGCAGGTCCTCGACACCGCCGTGCACGTCGACGAGTTCGCGGGCCGGCAGCCGCAGCGCCATGGCGTTCACCGTGAAGTCGCGACGGAGCAGGTCGTCCTCGATGGTGTCGCCGAACGCGACCTCGGGCTTGCGGGTCTCGCCGTCGTAGACGTCGCTGCGGTACGTGGTGATCTCGACCTGCTCGCCGGCGACCCGTGCGGCGATGGTGCCGAACTGGCGGCCGACGTCCCACGTGGCGCTCGCGATGGGTTCGACGATCCGCAGGATGTCGTCGGGCCGGGCGTCGGTCGTGAAGTCGAGGTCGGTCACCGGACGGCCGAGGAACGCGTCACGGACGGGCCCGCCGACCAGGGCGAGTTCGTGTCCGGCGTCGGCGAAGGCCCGAGCGAGGAGGTCGACGGGCTCGGTGGTGGCGAGTGCGTCGAGTCGTTCGACGGCCTGGGCAACGGACTGCATGACGGTGCTCATCCTCCCAGATCGAGGGCCCGAGTTCTCCACAAGCCGCGCGCGCACGGGTCCTGTTCATGGTCGCGCCTCATACACTCGTGCTCGGCCCGAACCGACCCCGTGGCCCGCTCCCCGTATGCAGATGCTCCGCACCACGCTCGCCGCAGCCGCGTCGACCCTCGTCGCGCTCGGCCTGGTCGTCGCGCCCGTCACCACCGACCACGCCTCGGCCGCCACGGTCTCCGCACCGAAGAGCCACGTCGCCGACCCAGCCGCCGCCGACGCGGGGAAGGCGACCATCTCGATCGCCCCCGCGAACCGGGGGATCGTCCAGCGCGACCAGGACCTCACCCTGTCGGTCACCGTCACGAACGACACCGACGCAGCCCTGCCGGCGGGCACCGCGGAGTTCGACATCTTCCGCTCGGTGAGCACCCGGGACGTCCTGGCGAGCTGGCTCAACGACACCACCACAACCGGTTACCTCGGCGCCCCGATGGACTCCGTGGACATCCCGGCGGTCCCGGCGCACCGTTCGGTCACGATCGACTCGGTCGACATCGTCTCCGGCAACGTGGCACTCGGCGGGTACTCGTCGTTCGGTGCCCGGCGCATCGCGGCGGAGTACACGGCGGGTGACGCCTTCGCCGTCGACCGGTCCGCGATCACCTGGTACCCGGACTTCGAGCAGGCTCCGGTCAGCGTGTCCGTCGCGATGCCCGTCACGGTGCCGAAGTCCACCGACGGCATCCTCACCGCCCCGGTGCTGGCCGCCGCGACCTCGGTGGACGGCACCCTCACGCAGCAGCTCGACGCGGCCGAAGACCACAACGTCGCCGTGGCCGTCGACCCCCGGATCATCGCCTCGATCCGGATCCTCGGCGAGAACGCCCCCTCGAGCGCGGTCAGCTGGCTCCAACGCCTGCAGGCCATGCGCAACGAGACCTTCGCGTTGCCATACGCCGACGCGGACGTGACCGGGCTCCGGCAGGCCGGGTCCGACGGCATCCTGTCGCCGATCTCCCTCGACGAGTCCGTCAAGGCCGAGAACTTCCCCGGCGCCGAGACCCCGGCGCCGACGCCGAGCGCCACCCCGGGGCAGACCTCGTCACCGGCGCCCGCCCAGGCCCCGGACGACGCCACGACCGACCCGGGGACCGACCAGGCGCAGGAGACCCTGCCCACCACGGAGTCCCTGCTCGACTTCCCCTACTCGATGGACCCGATCGCCTGGCCGACCGACGGCACGGTGTCCTCCGACGACCTCCCCGCACTCCGGCGAGCCGGTACCAAGACCACCATCGTCTCGAGCGGCAACACCTCGGCCGGCGCGGACACCACGATCGCCGCGTCCGAGAAGATCGGCGGCGACCACGTGCTCGTCTCCGACCAGTCGATGTCGTCGATGCTCCGCCGCGCAGCGACCGCCCCCGACCGCCAGAGCTGGTCGTCGACGATGTCCGAGCTCACCGCGACACTGGCCACCTCGGCCCGTGAAGGCTCGGCGACGGGCCCGATCCTGCTCACCCTGGGTCGCGAGTGGCCGTCCGACTCCACGCGGCTCAGCCAGGCGCTGGACGCGCTCGAAGGCACGCCGTGGGTCGCTCCCGCCGACCTCTCCACCGCCTCGGACGCCACACCCGGGTCACTGACGCTCGCCAGCGCGTCCACCGGCGAATCCCGCATCGACCAGCTCCAGAAGCTCGTGCGGGGGGAGCAGGGCCTCACCGCGTTCGCGACGATCCTCGGCGACCCGAACCAGCTGACGGCCCCGGCACGGCTCCGCCTGCTCGCCCTCGCCTCGAACGCCTGGCGCGATGACGACCAGGGTCTCGCAGCCGCGGTGGAGGCCCGAGCGGCCGCGTGGGCGAAGAGCACGACCGAGGTCGGCATCGTCGACTCGAGCAGTCTCACCCTGCTCGGCGACCGGTCGTCGCTGCCGGTGTCCATCCGGAACAGCTCCGACTACCCGGTCACGGTGCACCTGTCCGTGCAGCCGTCCAACTCGGCGCTCCGCGTCGTCCGCAACGACATCGTCGTCGAGATCCAGCCGGACTCCTCCACCCGTGCCACCGTCCCGGTGCAGTCGGTCGCGAACGGCACGGTCGAACTGACGATGTCGCTCTCGAGTCCGACCGGTGTCGCCGTCGCCCAGCCCGCCACGGTCGAGCTCAACGTGCAGGCGCAGTGGGAGACCGTCATCACCGCGGTCGCTGCGATCGCCCTGATCGGCATCTTCGGCTTCGGCATCTTCCGCAGCATCCGCAAGCGCATCCGGCGCCGCAACGGCGAACTCGACGACGAGGATGACGACGACCCGAACCGCCCCCTGGCGGTCCAGCCGACGGTCGGGGGCGCGCAGGCGACGACGACCCGGCCTGGAGGCACGGATCGCCCCTCCGGAGCAGCCACCGCACCCAGCGTGGCCGCGTCCACGGCCGCTGCGGCCGCAGGAACGCCGGCCGCCACGTCGACCACGGCGCCGGCCGCGGCGGTGGACCACGGCCCCCTGCAGGACGCCATCGCGCGCGCCGGGGCCGAGCCGCGCCTCCCGTCCGACGCAGCACGCACCACCGTCGCGGACGACCGCGACGCCGAGGAGCCGACCATCAGCGCCAGCCAGCCCCAGCCCGACGTCGACGCCGAGCCGGTCGCCGAGCGCAGTCTCGGCCGGGCGAGCGCGATGCTCGCGGCGGGCACGATGGTGAGCCGGATCCTCGGCTTCGCGAAGACGTTCGTGCTCGCGTACGCGATCGGGCAGAACGCGAGCCCCTCGGCCAACGCCTTCGCGGTCGCGAACCAGCTGCCGAACAACATCTACGCGCTCATCGCCGGCGGTCTGCTGTCCGCCGTGCTCATCCCGCAGATCGTCCGCGCGATGAAGACCGGCACGGACGGCGGCCAGGCGTACGTCAACAAGATCGTGACGCTCGGTGGATCCGTGTTCATCGTCATCGCGATCGTGGCGACGGTGTTCGCACCGTTGCTGGTCCGGTTCTACACGAGCTCATCGGTCGGCTCCGGGCCCGAGGCGACCGACCTCGCCGTCGCCTTCGCGTTCTGGTGCCTGCCGCAGATCCTCTTCTACGCGATGTACTCGCTGCTCGGCGAGGTCCTCAACGCGAAGCAGGTCTTCGGGCCGTTCACGTGGGCGCCGCTGCTCAACAACGTCATCGCCATCGGCGGCCTCGTCGTGTTCATCGCCCTGTACGGCACCAGCGGCAGCCAGCTCGACCAGTGGACGCCGGCGAAGATCGCACTCCTGGCCGGCAGCGCATCGCTCGGTGTCTTCGCCCAGGCCGCGTTCCTGCCGTTCTTCTGGAAGCGCGCCGGCCTGTCGTTCCGCCCCGACTTCCGGTGGCGCGGCGTGGGCCTCAAGTCCACGGGGACCGCTGCCGGCTGGCTCTTCGCGATGATCCTCGTCACCCAGATCGCCGGCATCGTGCAGTCGCAGGTCGCGTGGCTCGGACGGGACGACGGTCCGGGCAACGCCGTGCTCGGAAACGCCTGGCTGATCTTCATGCTCCCGCACTCGATCATCACGGTGTCCATCGCGACGGCCTACTTCACCCGGATGAGCCACGACGCCGAGCGCGGTGACCTCGACGCGGTCCGCCGCAACCTGTCGCTGTCCCTGCGCATCGTCGGGCTGTTCACCGTCTTCGCCTCGGTGGCACTGATCGTCGTCGCGGTCCCGTTCGGCCGCCTGTACGAGGGAACGTTCGAGAGCGCGCTGCAGGTCGGTGCCGTGCTCGTCGCCTACATGCCGGGTCTCGTCCTGTTCAGCATGCTGTTCGTCATCCAGCGCGTCTTCTGGGCGATGCACGACCACCGCACCCCGTTCCTCATGCAGTGCATCCAGTCGGTGCTCTTCGTCATCGGGGCCCTGGCGGTCTCGACGTTCCCGACCTCGGTCATCGGCATCGGTGTCGCCGCCTGCACCACGATCGCCGGATCGGCGCAGACGATCGTCGCGCTCGTGGTCGTCCGCAAGCGGCTGGGGCACATCGAGGGGCCGGTGATCACCCGGTCGCACGTCCAGTTCGTCATCGCGGCGCTGATCTCCGGCGTCGTCGGGCTCCTCGTCGTGAACTTCTTCGGTGCCTTCTCGGAGTCCGGGTTCGCGATGTCCGACCGCACCGGGGCCCTCATCACGATCGTCCTGACCGGCGCCGCGATGGTCGCCGTGTACTTCGGAGCCCTGGTCGTCGCGAAGAACGGCGAGATCGGCAACGCCGTCCGGATGCTCCGCAGCAAGCTCGGCCGCTGATCCCAGCCGAGCACCGCACGCTCACGGGTCGTGCGGAATGCCACGCCGGTACGATGGGTTGACCCGGTCAGACGCAACGGAAGGGCAATCAGGCATGCGCCAGCTCATCATCATCGGTTCCGGTCCGGCCGGGTTCACCGCCGGCATCTACGCAGCGCGCGCAGAGCTCAAGCCGCTCATCGTCGCCTCCAGTGTCGAGACGGGCGGTGAACTCACCAAGACGACCGAGGTCGAGAACTTCCCCGGCTTCCCCGAGGGGATCCAGGGCCCCGACCTCATGATCAAGATGCAGGAGCAGGCCGAGAAGTTCGGTGCCGAGGTCCTGTACGACGACGCCGTCTCCGTCGACCTGACCGGCAAGGTCAAGAAGGTCACCGTCGGCTCGGGCGAGACGTACGAGGCCCTCGCGGTCATCTACGCCACCGGCTCGGCGTACCGCCACCTCGGTCTCCCCGACGAAGAGCGCCTGTCCGGCCACGGTGTCTCGTGGTGCGCGACCTGCGACGGCTTCTTCTTCCGCCAGAAGAACATCGCTGTCGTCGGCGGTGGCGACTCCGCGATGGAAGAGGCGACGTTCCTCACCCGCTTCGCCGACAAGGTGACGGTCATCCACCGCAAGGACTCGCTGCGTGCGTCGAAGATCATGCAGGACCGCGCGATGAACGACCCGAAGATCGAGTTCGCGTGGAACAAGGCGGTCACCGGCATCACGGGTGACTCCGCGGTCGAGGGCGTCACCCTCACGGACACCGTGACGGGTGAGGAGTCCGAGCTCGCACTGGACGGCCTGTTCATCGCGATCGGCAACGACCCGCGCACGCACCTGATCCACGGCCAGATCGACATCGCGCCCGAGGGCACGATCGCTGTCCAGGGCCGCTCGTCGAAGACCAACCTGCCGGGTGTCTTCGCCGCCGGTGACGTCATCGACCCGACCTACCGCCAGGCCATCACGGCCGCCGGTTCGGGTACGGTCGCCGCGCTCGACGCCGAGAAGTACCTCGCCGAGCTCGACGACGAACTGACGAACGAGGCCGAGGGTGTCGGTCCGACCGAACCCGCCATGGTCGATGTCATCGCCTCCCGGGCCTGAGCAGTCTCGGAATACCACGACGGCATCGCCGTTGTACCCCCTGAACGACTTCTCGAAGGAGCACACATGTCCAACGCCAAGGCTGTCACCGACGCCACCTTCTCGGACGAGGTCCTCAAGTCCGACAAGACGATCCTCGTCGACTTCTGGGCCGAGTGGTGTGGCCCGTGTCGCGCCGTCTCGCCGATCCTCGACCAGATCGCCGAAGAGCACGCCGGCAAGATCGAGATCGTGAAGCTCAACGTGGACGACAACCCCCAGTCGGCCATGAACTACCAGATCACGTCGATCCCGGCGATGAAGGTCTTCAAGGGTGGCGAGGTCGTCAAGACCGTCATCGGCGCCAAGCCGAAGCCCGCGCTCGAGGCCGACCTCGCCGAGTTCCTCGCGTAGGTCGCCCCGCACGAACGGCCCCGCTCTCCCCGGAGAGCGGGGCCGTTCTCGTCCGGAGCCACCGGATGCCGATCGGCCCCGTCGCGGAACCCGGGTTCCCCGGGCCGATGTCGTAGTGTGGCGGGAATGTCCCACTGAACGGAGCACTCGATGACGAACGGCAACAGCCTCGACCCCTGGTACGACTCCTACGCCCAGCGCACCGCCGGGCTGAGCGCCTCCGAGGTCCGAGCCCTGTTCGCCGTCGCCTCGCGCCCCGAAGTCGTCTCGCTGGCCGGCGGCATGCCGTTCGTCTCCGCGCTCCCCAGGGAGCTCGTCACGGGCTCTCTGGACCGTGTCATGAACGAGCACGCCGCCATGGCGCTCCAGTACGGCGGGGGACAGGGCCTGCGTTCCCTCCGCGAGCACATCGTGGACGTCATGAGCCTCGAGGGCATCCGTGCCAGCGCCGAGGACGTCGTGGTCACCACGGGCTCACAGCACGCGCTCGACCTCGTCACGCGGCTGTTCATCGATCCCGGCGACGTCGTGCTCGCCGAGTCGCCGTCCTACGTCGGTGCGATCGGTGTCTTCCGGTCGTACCAGGCCGAGACGGTGCACGTGACGACCGACGAGCTCGGGTTGGTCCCCGAGGCGCTGCGTGAGGCGATCGCGAACCTCCGCACCCAGGGCAAGCGGATCAAGTTCCTCTACACGATCCCGAACTTCCACAACCCGGCCGGCGTCACGATGAGCCGAGAGCGACGCATCGAGGTGCTCGACATCTGCCGGTCGAACAACATCCTCGTGCTCGAGGACAACCCCTACGGACTCCTCTGGTTCGACGAGCCGGCACCCCAGGCCATCCGCTCGATCGACGAAGAGGGCGTCGTGTACCTCGGCTCCTTCTCCAAGACGCTCGCGCCCGGGTTCCGCGTCGGCTGGGCACTCGCGCCGCACGCGATCCGCGAGAAGCTCGTGCTCGCCAACGAGTCGGCCGTCCTCGCGCCGAACTCCTTCGGCCAGTACGTCGTGAACGCCTACCTCGACGCCGCGGACTGGAAGGGTCAGGTCGACACCTTCCGGGGCATCTACGCCGAGCGACGTGACGCCATGCTGTCCGCGTTGGGGGAGTTCCTGCCCGACCTGTCCTGGACCAAGCCGAACGGTGGTTTCTTCGTCTGGCTGACGCTGCCGGAGTCGCTCGACTCCAAGGGCATGCTGCCGCGTGCTGTCAAGGAGCTCGTCGCTTACACGCCGGGGACGGCGTTCTACGCCGACGGACGTGGCGGTGGACACATCCGCCTGTCGTTCTGCTACCCGACGCCGGAGCAGATCCGCGTCGGCGTCAAGCGGTTGGCGAACGTCGTCAACGACGAGCTCGAACTCATCGAGACCTTCGGGCCGACCACGCGCCCCAACACGGTGGTGCGAGCGACATCGTCCGTCAGTGCACCGCCGCCGAACATCTCCTGATCAGCACTTTTGCGCGACGCTGATCGCACAGCACCGCAGTTCCACACCGGAGGACCCCGCATGGCCGAGCTCACCCGTCGTCACGTCGTCGTCGTCGCCGGAGGCATCTCGCACGAGCGGGACGTCTCCCTGCGATCCGGTCGCCGGGTCGCCGACTCACTGACCGGCTACGGCTGGCATGTCGATCTCCGCGACGCCGACGCGCTCCTGTTGCCCGCCCTCGCGGAGTCCCGCCCGGACGTCGTGTGGCCGGCACTGCACGGAGCCTCCGGTGAAGACGGGGCCCTGCGGGGCATCCTGGAGGCCGTGGACATCCCGTTCGTCGGCTCGCGTTCGACCTCGGCTCGGCTGGCATGGGACAAGCCCACGGCGTCCGCACTGGTCGCCCGCGCCGGCGTCCGGACCCCTCGTTCGGTGACGCTGTCCCACGACGTCTTCCGTGAGCTCGGCGCTGTCGGCGTCCTCGAGTCGATCGCCACCGAGCACCCGGTGCCACTCGCCGTGAAGCCCGCACGTGGCGGGAGCGCCCAGGGCGTGACCCTCGTCGACGACGTCAACGACCTGCCACGCGCCATGGTCACTGCCTACACGTACTGCGACGACGTCGTGGTCGAGCAGCTCATCCGCGGCACCGAGGTGGCCGTGGGGATCATCGACACCGGCGACGGCCCGGTCGCCCTCTCCGCCGTCGAGATCGTGCCCCGCAACGGTATCTACGGCTTCGAGGCTCGCTACAACGCGGGGGAGACGACCTTCTACACGCCGGCGCGGCTGTCAGACGAGTTCGCGGCGGCAGCGGCAGAAGCAGCAGTCGCCGCGCACACGGCCTTGGGACTCCGTCACCTGTCGCGCGTTGACCTGATCATCGACGGCGCCGGAACACCGTGGTTCCTCGAGGCCAACGTGCTCCCCGGGCTCACGGAGACGTCTTTGCTGCCGCAAGCGCTCTCAGCGTCGGGCTTCGACCTCGGTTGGACCTACGCCGAGCTCGCCGAGCAGGCCATCCGGGACCACCGCGCCTGATCAGTGCCGCGCGATGTTCCACGTGGAACACCGCGCGCTCGGGACCACGCCGGCGTGGTTGACGGACTTCGATGTTCCACGTGGAACGTCGCACTGCTCATCCGGCCGATCTCATCGACGGATCACAACGGTTGGCGCGTCGTCCTCGTTCCACCGGAACAGCACCAAGTGCCACAGGCCGGGGCTCTTCCGAGACGGATCGATGAGTCCGTCGGCGCCGATCTCGAGCAAGCGGTCGCGCACCTGCCACGAGCCGGGCGTACCACCGGCGGCGGCGATGTCCTGCCATGGAGCAACAGTGTCCTGCAGGTCGATGCCGATCGAATCGAGCGTGCCTGGATCACACAGGTCGACGATTCGTGCAGCGTCGACATCGATCGCGACGATCTCCAACGTCTCCGCACGGACGTCCCTGTGCGCGACCATCGCAGCTTCGACTCCTCCGACCGACGCACTGAGGTACAACGTCGGCTCATCGGCCCTGGAATACCGGCCCACGGAGCGCGATCCCGCGATCGCGAACTCTCGGAACCTCGGATCTACGGCCCGGAAGAACGTCCCCCGGATCGCCGGCGTGAAAGGCGAGCCGCTGGTGGTCACGACGCCACCATCTCAGCTGAGGCCGATCGCGTCCACCGAAGGCGCAGCATCGTCCGGAGCGCTGCGTTGCCGCCAGAGCGCGCGGCAGGAGTAGCGCGTCCGTGGACCCCGGCTCCGGCGTCCCAGAGGCTCACAGCGCCCCACAGCGCCGCGTGAGGCCTGCTTCAGCTCTCGAGGTCCCGCACGCCGAGCTCGGCGAGGATCCGGTTGAGATCGTCGCCGTTCGCGAAGTCGATGGTGACCGAGCTCTTCCGGGCGCCGACCGCGATCTTCACCCGGGTGTTCAACCGGTCACCGAGCCGCTCTGCGAGGTCGTCGAAGTGCGCCTGACGCTTCGACGGCTCGGGCTTCGGCTTCGTCTGCGGGGTCTTCGCGGCGAGTTGCTGCGCGATCGCCTCAGCCACCCGGACCGAGAGGTCTTCGTTGACGATCTTCTCTGCCAGGTACTCCATCGCCTCTGCGTCCGGCGCAGCGAGGATCGCACGAGCGTGCCCGGCAGAGAGGACACCTGCGGCCACTCGGCGCTGGACGGGGGAGGGGAGGCGCAGGAGCCGGATGGTGTTGGTGATCTGCGGTCGAGACCGACCGATGCGCTGACCGAGCTGCTCCTGCGTGATGCCGAAGTCCGCGAGGAGCTGCTGGTAGGCAGACGCTTCTTCGAGGGGGTTGAGCTGTGCCCGGTGGAGGTTCTCGAGCAGTGCATCCCGGAGCATCGCGTCGTCAGGGGTGTCCTTCACGATCGCAGGGATCGTGCTCAGCCCGAGTTCCTTGGTGGCTCGCAGACGACGCTCACCCATGATGAGCTCGTACTGCGGCTCCGTCCCCGTCGCGCCGGCGATGGGACGCACGACGATGGGCTGTAGGACGCCGATCTCGCGGATGGAGTGGACAAGCTCCTGGAGCTCCTCTTCGCGGAACTCCTTCCGCGGCTGCTGCGCGTTGGGGATCACGTCGAGCGGGTTGAGGTTCGCCAGACGGGCGCCCGGCACTGCCACGAGATCGTCCGCCGTCGGCGCGGAGGCGGGGGAGCCCCCGGTCGGGAAGAACACATCCACGGGACGGTCCTGCTGGTCCGTCGCTGTGGGGATCAGGGCGCCGATGCCTCGGCCGAGCCCGGTTCGCTTCGGTGCCATCAGTGCTTCGCTCCTCGTGCTGCGATCTCGGCGGCCGCTTCCAGGTAGGACAGCGACCCGGTGGAGTTCACGTCGTACGCGACGACGCTCTGCCCGTAGCTGGGTGCCTCGCTCACTCGGACGGAACGGGGGATCATCGCCTTGAGTACCTGGTCACCGAAGTGCTCCCGGACGTCGTTCGCCACCTGGTTCGCCAAGTTCGTGCGGCTGTCGTACATCGTGAGGAGGATCGTGGACACCCGGAGGTTCGGATTGAGGTGGCGCTCGATCAGCTCGATGTTCCGCAGGAGCTGGCTCAGCCCTTCGAGCGCGTAGTACTCGCACTGGATCGGGATCAGGACCTCTTGTGCCGCGACGAACGCGTTGATCGTCAGCAGACCGAGCGACGGCGGGCAGTCGATGAAGACGTAGTGGTACGGCTCGTCGAGCGATTGCAGGTACATGTCGAGCGCGGTCCGCAGGCGTTGCTCACGTGCAACGAGGGAGACGAGCTCGATCTCTGCACCGGCGAGGTGGATCGTTGCCGGCACACACCAGAGCGTGTCCGACTCGGGGGAGGCCTGGACAGTGTCGGCCATCGGTGCCTCATCGACGATGACGTCGTAGATGCTCGCGACCTCGGCCTGGTGATCGACGCCGAGTGCGGTCGACGCATTGCCCTGCGGGTCGAGGTCGATCACGAGCACTCGAGCGCCACCGTGGGCGAGTCCCGCTGCGAGGTTGACCGTCGATGTCGTCTTGCCGACGCCACCCTTCTGGTTCGAGACGGTGATGATCCGCGTCTCAGCAGGCAGCGGGAACTGCTGCGTCGCAATCGCGCGGCGGCGACGGTTGAGGTCGGCGATCTCGCGAGCGAGCGGTGTCGACGCGTCGTAGTCGGTCGATGAACTCAACGAGTGCCTCTTCCCCGGTTCGATGTTTCACGTGGAACGCGGAGCCACTGGCGGCCGGATGACCCGGCCCGAGCCGCAGCGTCAGTCAACTGTAGCCCGGAAGACGCGAGTGGTCTCGTCGACCACACCGTCTCCGAGCTCGAGCACCTCGACGTCGGAGAGGCGCTTCCGGAGGATCACCTTGCGGGCCTTCTCGATCTCTTCGTCGACACGCGCACCCTTCATCAGGATGAGCTGGCCACCGGACCGAACCAAGGGCACGGTCAGGGGGATCAGCTTCGAGAGCGCGCTGACGGCCCGAGCGGTGACCTGGTCGACCACCACTTCGTCAGCGACGTCCTCTGCACGGCCACGGAGCACCGTCACGTTCTGCAGGCCGAGCCGGTCGGCCTCAGCGCGGAGCCAATCCGTCCGACGCTCCATCGGCTCGATGAGCACGAACTCGACGTCGGGGCGGGCGATGGCGAGCACAAGGCCTGGCAGTCCTGCCCCGGAACCGACGTCCGCAACCCGGCCACGCGCCTCCAGGAGGGGTGCCAGCAACGCAGAATTGAGGATATGTCGAGTCCACAGCCGGGGGAGCTCGAGCGGGCCGATCAGGCCCAGCTCCTCACCTCGTCGCGCCAGCTCGTCCGTGAACGACCGCGCCACCTCGATCTGGTCGCCGAACAGCGTCACGGCGGCAGCAGGCTCGGTCTCCAGCACCGGTGCGGCCGTGGGGGCCACTGGCTCGTCCGTCATCGGGTGACGACCGTGTGGCGGTCCCGACCCTCACCCTCGGACTCCGAGTGGAAGCCTTTCTCAGCGACCAGGTCGTGGACGAGCTTGCGCTCGTACGACGACATCGGGGGGAGTGCTGCCGTCGACGAACCGGCTTCGATCCGCTCGACCGCGGCGTCGACGAGACGCTGGAGTTCCTCGGCACGGGCGTCGCGCGAGCCGCCGACGTCGAGGATGAGCCGACTGAACTCGCCGGTCTCCGCCTGCACCGCGATGCGGGTGAGTTCCTGCAGTGCGGTCACCGTGTCGGGCTTCGAGAGGACACGAAGTGCCTCTCCGTCGTCGGTGACCGACAAGTACACGCGACCGCCGCGTTCCTCGATCTCGATGTCACCATCGAGATCACAGATGTCGAGGAGTTCCTCGATGTAGTCCGCTGCGATGTCCGCTTCGTCGCGGACGTCTTCGGTCTCGGTGTCCGTCGTCTCGACGGCGGCCGCGGTGTCCTGCTCGGTCACTTACTTCTTCCCGTTCTTCTTCTGGCGCTGCTTGCCGACCGGCTGCTGACGCTGGGTGGTGACGCGCACGGGCTCGATCTCCGTCGCGCCGACGCCGGCGCCGGCCTCGGCGAGGACCGGAGTGGCCGTCCCGCGACGCTGGGCCTTCTTGGCGAGGCGGGCTTCACGAGCCAGAGCAGCTTCGGAACCCGGGGTCGGCATGCTGCGGATGACGAAGTACTGCTGCGCCATCGTCCAGAGGTTCGAGGCGAGCCAGTAGAACATGACGCCGAGGGGGAAGCTGAGGCCCGAGATCACGAAGACCAGCGGGAGGATGTACAGCATCATCTTCTGCTGGCGGTACATCGGAGACTCCTTGGTCTCCGGCGACATGTTCTTGGCGACGAGCTGCAGCTGCGTGATGAACTGCGACGCGGTCATGACGACGATCATGAAGCCGGCGATCGCGCGGACCTCCCAGCCGGAGGCGTTCGTGAACGTCTCGTGCAGCGGAGCGCCGAACAGCGCCGCGTTGCCGAACGAGGCCGCGAGGTCGTTCGTCAGCAGGCCGATGCCGGTCTTGTTGATCTGCGCTTCGTGCAGCACCGAGTACAGCGAGAAGAAGATCGGCATCTGCAGGAGCAGCGGCAGGCAGGAGCTGAGCGGGTTGGTCCCGGTCTCCTTGTAGAGCGCCATCGTCTCGCGGCTCATGGCCTCGCGCGAGAACTGGTCCTTCTTGCCCTTGTACTTGTCCTGGATCTTCTTCAGCTGCGGCGCGACCTCGAGCATGCGACGCTGCGACTTGATCTGCCGGACGAAGATCGGGATCAACGCCGCGCGGACGACGAACGTCAGGAAGATGATCGAGAGCACCCACGTGATGCCCGCGCTCGGGTCCATCCCGATGCTCTCGAAGATCCAGTGGAAGCCGACGAGGATGGCCGAGACCACCCATTTGAGCGGCCAGAGGACGAATCCGATGATGTCCATGGGGACGGCTACGCCTTTCGAGTGCGCTGGGGGAGCAGGACCGGCCGGGCCGTTCCGACCGCGGGGTGCGGCTGCTGCGGGATCGGCGCGAGGACGAACCCGAACCGGTTGACGACGAACGGGTGACGACGTTCCTTGACGTCGTCGATGCCGCCGGCAGCCCAGGGGTTGCAGCGGGCGATGCGCCAGGCGCCCATGGCGGATCCGCGCACGACGCCGTACTGCTGGATCGCGTCGAGGGCGTACCGGGAGCACGACGGGTGGTAGCGGCAGACGTTGCCGTACAGCGGGGAGATCACCGCACGGTAGGCCCGGAGCACGACGACGCACGCGTTGCGTGGGAGCAACGCGATGACCCAGGCCAGCCGGGTCCACAGAGTGCGGTTCATGCTGCCTTCTCCACCCCGCGCGCGAAGGAGCGCGTGACGTCTTCGAGCAGGGTAGGCCATCCGGCCTGCGATGCGGCTGGCAGTACACGGACCACCACGTCGAACCCTTCTGGGCACTCGACGAGCAGGTCGTGCGCGATCGCCTTGAGCCGCCGCCTGATCAGGTTCCGGGTCACGGCGTTGCCCACCGTCTTCGCGACGATGAAGCCGAAGCGTGTCGGTCCGTCGCGGTCGGCCGGTTGGCGGACCACGGACACGACGACGTGCGCCGTGGCGCTCTTGCGACCACGACGCACGACGTTCCGGTAGTCGTCCCCGCGCACGATGCGGTTGGCGCTGGCCAACACTGCGACGCCGGGGTCAGACCGAGGACCGGATCAGGCGGATGAGCCTGATCAGGCCGAGAGCTCGGTGCGGCCCTTGGCGCGACGCGCCGACAGGATGGCGCGGCCGGCACGCGTCCGCATGCGGAGGCGGAAGCCGTGCTTCTTGGCGCGGCGACGGTTGTTCGGCTGGAAGGTGCGCTTGCTCATGATGTTCTCCACACGGCTGCTCGCGGCGAGCCGTCACGTATGTGTAGTCGTCCGGGTGCGGACGACGCAGATGGGCGCGACCAAAGGGCCGCAGTCAACTGGTTAACGGTACGTGACAGCGGCGGGCAGGTCAAACCCCAGGCGGACAGGTGGTGCCGTCACACCCGTGGCTGGTGTCGCTCGAGCCCATTCTCCACATTGGGGACAACTTCCGTTCGGTGGGACTCGGTCCGGTCCTTTACAGTGGTGTGATCGATCGCCTCGAAGGCCCGGTACGACAGGGAAGTACTCCTGTCGGACGACTCGGAGCGGTCGTGGACAACACTGTGGACAACCCTGTGGGAACCTCCGTGGCAACGAGGCTTCGGAGAACTCTCCGGAGCCACCGACGATCCGCCGGAGACGACCCTGTCCCGAGTGCGGTCGCCGAGGACGCCACGGCATGTCCGACCCCGCGGGACGCACTCTCGTCCGGCAGCGAACGCACGACACGACCCCTGGAGACGAGCGCGACATGACGATGCCGGCCGACCCCGTCGAGGACCTCTGGTCATCCGTACTCCGAATCCTCGCCGAGGACCCCCGCATCACGCCGCAGCTCCACGGGTTCCTGAACCTGGTCGAGCCGAAGGGCGTGCTCGCCGGCACCCTGTATCTCGAGGTCCCGAACGACCTGACCCGCGGCATGCTCGAGCAGCGAATCCGCATCCCGATCACCGAGGCCGTCGCACGCATCGGCGACGACTCGGTCGCGAACTTCGCGATCACGGTCAACCCGGACATGGCGTCGGAGCCGCGGGTGGACCCCAACGTGCCGGAGTACGCCGAACCCGTGCAGGAAGCCGTCGAGCAGAGTGCCGCGCCGCGTCAGTACATCGAGGCGCCGTTCGTCCCGAGCCAGATCGACTCTCCCGGCACCAGCGGGCGCCCGGAGTCGCGGCTCAACCCGAAGTACAACTTCGACAACTTCGTCATCGGCTCGTCGAACCGGTTCGCCCACGCCGCAGCCGTCGCCGTCGCCGAGGCACCGGCCAAGGCCTACAACCCGCTCTTCATCTACGGGGACTCCGGACTGGGCAAGACCCACCTGCTCCACGCCATCGGGCACTACGCCGAGAGCCTCTACCCGGGGATCCGCGTCCGCTACGTGTCGAGCGAGGAGTTCACCAACGACTTCATCAACTCGATCGCGAACAACCGGTCGAACCAGTTCCAGCAGCGCTACCGCGACATCGACATCCTGCTGATCGACGACATCCAGTTCCTGCAGGGGAAGGACTCCACCCAGGAGGCCTTCTTCCACACCTTCAACACGCTGCACGACCACAACAAGCAGGTCGTCATCACGTCGGACGTGGCGCCGAAGCACCTGACCGGGTTCGAGGACCGGATGCGGTCGCGCTTCGAGTGGGGTCTGATCACCGACGTCCAGGCGCCCGAGCTCGAGACGCGCATCGCGATCCTCCGCAAGAAGGCGCAGTCCGACCATCTGCAGGTGCCCGACGACATCCTCGAGTTCATGGCGTCGAAGGTGTCGAGCAACATCCGCGAGCTCGAGGGCACCCTGATCCGGGTCACCGCGTTCGCGAGCCTGAACCGGACGGCCGTCGACATGGCGCTGGTGCAGACGGTGCTCAAGGACCTGATCACCCTCGACGAGGACAACGTCGTCGCGCCGACGGACATCATCAACCACACCGCGGAGTACTTCAAGCTCTCCGTCGACGACCTCTACGGCTCGTCCCGCTCCCAGGCGATCGCCACGGCACGACAGATCGCGATGTACCTGTGCCGTGAGCTGACGAGCCTGTCCCTGCCCAAGATCGGGCAGCTGTTCGGCAACCGCGACCACACCACGGTCATGTACGCGAACAAGAAGATCACCGAGCTGATGAAGGAGCGTCGGTCGATCTACAACCAGGTCACCGAGCTCACCAGCCGCATCAAACAGGACCGCCGCTACCGCTGAGATCGGCGGGTTCCCGGACCCATCCACCATCTGAGACGGTTCCATGGGCCGGAGTTCTCACAGTGTGGATAGCCTGTGGATAACTGTGGAGGACACGCCGCCCGGTTGTACACAGGTGGGGGGTCGCCTGTGGAGACTGGGGATGGAAGTGGATAGATGAGATTCATTCATCCCGTTAACGCTCACACACCGCTCACAAGTCACAAGCGTGTAGTTCCCTACTCCGGACCGGGATGCACAGGGTTATCCACAGTGTGCACAGGCGTTAACACCATTACTCCTGGTTAACGATCAATCTCCGCGGGACAACCTTGTGGACGGCGGGATGACAAGAAATCCGGCGCTCCTCCGCCTGTGCCAGAATGGGGCGGCCGGACAGTCCAAGCCGATCGACAGGGGTTCCAGCTGTGAAGTTCGAGGTCAACCGGGACGTCTTCTCCGAAGCCGTCTCCTTCGCAGTGAAGCTCCTCCCGCAGCGCACGACCCTGCCGATCCTGTCGGGCGTCCTGATCCACGCCGATGGCGATCGCCTGACGCTCTCGTCGTTCGACTACGAGGTCTCGGCGCAGACGTCGATCTCGGCGCAGATCGACGAACCGGGCACCGTCCTGGTCTCCGGCCGGCTGCTGAACGACATCGCGAGCCGGCTGCCGAACGCCCCTGTGTCGTTCACCACCGAGGACGCGAAGATCTCGGTCACCTGCGGTTCGGCACACTTCACGCTGCTGTCCATGCCGGTCGAGGAGTACCCGACGCTGCCGGAGATCGGTCCGCAGACGGGTGTCATCCCGGGCGACGCGTTCTCCGAAGCCGTGTCCCAGGTCGCCGTCGCCGCCAGCCGTGACGACGTCACCCCGGTGATCACGGGCGTGCAGCTCGAGGTCGGCGACAACGACCTGTCCCTCATCGCGACCGACCGCTACCGTGTCGCCGTCCGCACCATCGCGTGGGACTCCGGCCGAGTCGGCTCGGACCCCCTGCACGCACTGGTCCCGGCCCGCACCCTGCAAGAGGTCGGCCGCACGTTCGGTTCGGCGTCGACGGTGTCGGTGTCGATCAGCGGCAACTCGGACCGCGAGCTCATCGCCTTCCACGCGGACGACAAGACCGTGACGTCGCTGCTCATCAAGGGCAACTACCCGCCGGTCCGCCGGCTCTTCCCCGAGACCGTCAACGACCACGCGGTGATCAACACCGCGGAGCTGGTCGAAGCGGTCCGACGGGTCTCCCTCGTCCTGGAGCGCGAAGCCGCGCTCCGGTTCTCCTTCACGGTCGACGGGCTCACGCTCGAGGCGATCGGATCCGAACAAGCGCAGGCGTCAGAGTCGATCAGTGCGTTGTTGACCGGCGAGGAAACGGTGGTCTCGTTGAAGCCCGCCTTCCTCCTGGACGGGCTGAACGCGGTGCACTCCGAGTTCGTCCGCATCTCCTTCACCAAGACGGAGAACCCCAACAAGCCGGGCCCGGTGCTGATCACCGGCCAGACTTCGCAAGAGGCCGCAGCGACCGATGGATACCGGTACCTGCTGCAGCCCAACCTGCTGCTGCGATAGGCGCAACAGGCAACCTGCGCTGGCGCACACCACCGGCAGCATCAGCGCGACGACGAACAGAAGAGGAAATCATGCACATCGGTCTTGTCGGCCTCGGTCGCATGGGCAACAACATGCGTGCCCGTCTCCGCAACGCAGGGATCGAGGTCACCGGGTACGACGCCAACCCCGCCGTCTCCGACGTCGCTGACCTCGGCGCCCTCGCCGCTGCCCTCCCGGAGGGCAAGCGCCTCGTGTGGGTCATGGTCCCGCACGGCAAGATCACCGACGACGTGATCACTGACCTGGCCGGTGTCCTCGGCGAGGGCGACCTGGTCATCGACGGTGGCAACTCGAAGTGGCTGGACGACACCAAGCACGCCGAGCAGCTCGGTGCGCGCGGCATCCGCTACATGGACGCCGGCGTCTCCGGTGGTGTCTGGGGCAAGGACAACGGCTACGGCCTGATGGTCGGCGGTGACGCTGCGGACGTCGAGTTCGCGATGCCGGTCTTCGACGCCCTGCGCCCCGAGGGCCCCCGCGAAGAAGGCTTCTCGCACGCCGGCCCGATCGGCGCCGGCCACTACGCGAAGATGGTCCATAACGGCATCGAGTACGCGATCATGCAGGCGTACGGCGAGGGCTACGAGCTCCTCGAAGCCAAGGACCTGATCACCGACGTCCCCGCCGTGTTCGCCGGGTGGCAGCGCG
Organism: Curtobacterium sp. MCBA15_007; assembly: GCF_001864905.1. Classification (NCBI taxonomy): domain Bacteria; kingdom Bacillati; phylum Actinomycetota; class Actinomycetes; order Micrococcales; family Microbacteriaceae; genus Curtobacterium; species Curtobacterium sp. MCBA15_007. The sequence continues at coordinate 219,652 of NZ_MJGM01000001.1, read as the reverse complement.
GAACGGTCGTCCGTTCCTGGCTGCTCGACCTCATGGTCCTCGCCCTGAACGAAGACCCGAAGCTCGACGAGCTCGAGGGCTACGTCGAGGACTCGGGCGAGGGTCGCTGGACGCTGGAAGAGGGCATCGAGCTCGCCGTGCCGATGCCGGCGCTCTCGGCGTCGATCTTCGCGCGCTTCGTCTCGCGCCAGGGCAGTGCCTCGCCGACGATGAAGGCCGTCGCGGCGCTCCGCAACCAGTTCGGCGGTCACGCCGTCAAGAAGTCCTAGGACTTCCCGGGGGAACCCGGCCTCGGCCCGCGTGCACGTCGACCATCTCCAACTGACCGACTTCCGGAACTACCGGGAGGCGGACGTCGCCCTCGCACGCGGGCCGAACCTGTTCGTCGGACGCAACGGACAGGGCAAGACCAACCTGGTCGAGGCGATCGGGTACCTCTCCACCCTCGGCTCGCACCGCGTCCCCACCGACGCAGCGCTCGTCCGCCAGGGTTGTGACGCCGCGATCGTCCGGGCTCGACTCGCGCACGAAGACCGCAGCATCCTCGCCGAGGTGCAGATCAACCGCACCGGTGCGAACCGTGCGCAGGTGAACCGTTCGGCGATCAAGCCGCGGGAGCTGCCGCGCTACTGCACGTCGGTGCTCTTCGCACCGGAGGACCTCGCCCTGGTGCGGGGCGAGCCGGCCGGGCGACGCCGGATGCTCGACGAGCTGCTCGGTCAGATCGCGCCGCGGATGCAGGGTGTGCTCGCCGACTACGACCGCACGCTCCGGCAGCGGAACACCCTGCTGAAGTCGGCCCGCGCCACGGGTGCGAAGGCCAACGCCCTGTCGACGCTCGATGTCTGGGACGACCGCCTCGTGGGGCTCGGTGCCGAGATCGTCGCGGCTCGCGACCACCTGACCCGACGCCTCGCCCCCTTCGTGGCCGAGGCCTACGCGACCGTCGCCGGCGAGCACCACGACGCCTCGATCACGGGGGTCCTGTCGATCCGCGGTGGCGACCCGGAGTCCGCGGCGGCCACCGACCCCGTGCTCGGGACGCCCGACGAACCGGTCACCGTCGCGTCGGCGGCCGAGGCGTTCGCGGCAGCGCTCGAACGACGTCGGCGGGACGAACTCGACCGCGGACTCACCCTCGTCGGACCGCACCGGGACGACGTGCTGTTCCAACTGAACGGGTTACCGGCCCGCGGCTACGCGAGTCACGGCGAATCCTGGTCCTTCGCGCTGGCGATACAGCTCGCGAGCGCGTCCATCCTGCGCGCGGAGTCGAACCTGGGCGACCCGATCATCATCCTCGACGACGTGTTCGCCGAGCTCGACGAATCGCGACGGGAACGGCTGGCGAACGCGGTCGCCGACTACGAGCAGGTGCTCATCACGGCAGCGGTGTTCGGTGACGTGCCCCCGAAGCTGGCGGCGCACACGGTGCGGATCGAAGCGGGCACGATCGTGACCGACGAGGCGGACGCGACCCGCGCCTCCAGTCCGTCGACGGACCGGACGGACCGGACGGACCGGACGGGCGCGACGGAGCCGTCGGACGCCGACACCAAGGCGGGCGCCGACAGCACGACCGATCCGACCGACGACGACCCCACCCCCGCCGGAGCCGACGCCTGATGCCGAAGCCCCGCAAGCCCACCGAACCCTCGCAGGTGTACCGGCACCTGCGCGCCGTGTTCGGCGACCCGTCCAAGCGCGGCACCGATGCCCGCCGCCGACGCGCTCGCGAGTTCGACGCCGACACCGTGCCGTACGGGCGCGGCCGTGAGCCGAAGGGCCTCGCCGACATCGTCGGGTCGCTCGCCCACGAGCTCGGGTGGACCGAACCACTCGCCCGCTCCGAGCTCTTCGTGGACTGGCCGAGCGTCGTCGGCGAGGAGCTGGCGAAGCACTCCCGCCCGGTGACCATCGACGACGGCGCACTCGTCATCCGGTGCGACTCGACGGCCTGGGCGACCCAGCTCCGACTGATGCGCGCAACGGTCACGACCACCATCGCGGAACGGCACCCGGAAGCAGGGGTCGAGTCGATCAGGGTTTCCGGCCCGGACGCCCCCACCTGGAAACGCGGCCCCAGGACGGTCCAGGGGCGCGGTCCTCGCGACACCTACGGTTGAGGCGACGAAATCATCCTGGAGTGCCAGAAAAGCCCGTCTGTGGGGCAGATGAGCCCTCGAAAGAGGGGGCTCTGCGGTAGACTGGGAGGTGCAGTGCGCGGGCGTTCCGCGCGCAGGCAGGAGCACGCTCGACATGGCATCAGAATCTGAAGACGACCCGCAGAACCCGCTCGAAGCGGAGACCCCGCAGAGCGAACCGTCCTACGGCGCAGACCAGATTCAGGTGCTCGAGGGGCTCGAGGCGGTCCGCAAGCGTCCCGGTATGTACATCGGTTCGACCGGTCCCCGCGGTCTGCACCACCTGGTCCAGGAGATCGTCGACAACTCGGTCGACGAAGCCCTCGCCGGGTACTGCGACACCATCGACGTGAGCATCCGTGAAGACGGTGGCGTCCGGGTGGTCGACAACGGCCGTGGCATCCCGGTCGACGTCCACGCGGCCGAGGGGGTCTCGACCCTGCAGGTCGTCCTCACCGTCCTGCACGCCGGCGGCAAGTTCGGTGGTGGCGGCTACGCCGTCTCCGGCGGTCTGCACGGCGTCGGTTCGTCCGTCGTGAACGCGCTGAGCTCCGAGCTCGACGTCGAGGTCCGTCGGCAGGGCCACGTCTGGCGTCAGAGCTACACCGACGGCGTCCCCGTGGCCCCCGTCTCGAAGGACGAACCGGCCGACGAGACCGGGACGACGATCACGTTCTGGCCGAACGCCGAGATCTTCGAGTCCGTCGTCTTCGACTACGAGACCCTGCGCACGCGCTTCCAGCAGATGGCCTTCCTGAACAAGGGTCTGCGGATCAACCTGCGCGACGAGCGCGCCCCCGAAGAAGGGGAAGAAGCTCGCAACGACACCTTCATGTACGAGCGTGGGCTCGCCGACTACGTCGAGTTCATCAACGCGCAGAAGAAGGCCGACCTCGTCCACCCCGACGTCATCGGCTTCGAGTCCGAGGACCCGGACCGCAAGATCGCGCTCGAGGTCGCGATGCAGTGGAACACCTCGTACCAGGAGAGCGTCCACACCTTCGCGAACACGATCAACACGCACGAAGGCGGGACCCACGAAGAGGGCTTCCGCGCCGCGCTCACGACCCTCGTCAACCGCTACGCGCGTGAGGCGAAGATCATCAAGGAGAAGGACGACAACCTGACGGGTGACGACATCCGCGAAGGGCTCACCGCCGTCATCTCGGTGAAGCTCGGCGAGCCGCAGTTCGAAGGGCAGACGAAGACCAAGCTCGGCAACACCGAGGCGAAGTCGTTCGTGCAGCGTGTCGTCGGCACCGAGCTGACCCACTGGTTCGAGAGCAACCCGACGCAGGCACGCGACGTCGTCCGCAAGGCGATCCAGGCGTCGCAGGCTCGGCTCGCGGCCCGCAAGGCACGCGAGACCACCCGTCGCAAGGGGCTGCTCGAGTCGGGCGGCATGCCCGGCAAGCTCAAGGACTGCCAGTCGAAGGACCCGACCCTGTCGGAGATCTTCATGGTCGAGGGCGACTCGGCCGGTGGTTCCGCCGTGCAGGGCCGCAACCCGATGACCCAGGCGATCCTGCCGCTGCGCGGCAAGATCCTGAACGTCGAGAAGGCCAGGCTCGACCGTGCCCTCGCCAACCAGGAGATCCAGTCGATGATCACGGCGTTCGGCGCCGGCATCGGTGAGGACTTCGACCCGGACAAGGCCCGGTACCACAAGATCGTGCTGATGGCCGATGCCGACGTCGACGGCCAGCACATCACGACGCTGCTGCTCACGCTGCTGTTCCGCTACATGCGTCCGCTCATCGAGCGTGGGTACGTGTACCTCGCGCAGCCGCCGCTGTACCGCCTGAAGTGGTCGAACTCGGCGCACGAGTACGTGTTCAGCGACCGGGAGCGCGACGCCCTGATGCAGGCCGGCCTCGCCGCCGGCAAGCGCATCCCGAAGGACAACGGGATCCAGCGCTACAAGGGCCTCGGCGAGATGGACTACAAGGAGCTCTGGGACACCACGATGAACCCGGACACCCGCACGCTCCTGCAGGTCACGCTGGAGGACGCAGCCGCGGTCGACAGCACCTTCTCGACGCTGATGGGTGAGGACGTCGACGCACGTCGCCAGTTCATCCAGCAGAACGCCAAGGACGTCCGCTTCCTCGACATCTAACGGCCAGGAGGCGCGGTGTGAGCCGCGTCGACCAGTCCTGACCACCTGTGGTCGCGCCCGGTGCGACCAACGGAACCACAGCCTCCAGGCTGTCCAGAAAGGGAACGAAGCCACATGGCTGACGACAACGAGAACGGCGCCGACGAGCAGCCCGAGATCGTCCACGGCGACAGCGGGGACATCGTCGTCTCCGGTGACCGCATCTCGCAGGTCGACCTGCAGCTCGAGATGCAGCGCTCGTACCTCGACTACGCGATGTCGGTCATCGTCGGTCGTGCCCTGCCGGAGGTCCGCGACGGCCTCAAGCCGGTGCACCGCCGTGTGATCTACGCGATGTTCGACGGCGGTTACCGCCCGGACCGTGCGTTCTCGAAGTGCTCCCGCGTCGTCGGTGACGTGATGGGCCAGTTCCACCCGCACGGTGACTCGGCGATCTACGACGCCCTGGTCCGTCTGGTGCAGCCGTGGTCGCTCCGGTACCCGCTGGCGCTCGGCCAGGGCAACTTCGGTTCGCCCGGCAACGACGGCGCCGCCGCCCCGCGGTACACCGAGACGAAGATGGCGCCGCTCGCGCTCGAGATGGTCCGCGACATCGACGAGGACACCGTCGACTTCCAGGACAACTACGACGGCCGCACGCAGGAGCCGGCGATCCTGCCGGCCCGGTTCCCGAACCTGCTCGTCAACGGGTCCGTCGGCATCGCGGTCGGCATGGCCACGAACATCCCGCCGCACAACCTGCGCGAGGTCGCCGAGGGTGCGAAGTGGGCGCTCGACAACCCCGACGCCACCCGCGAAGAGCTGCTCGCCGCGCTCATGCAGCGCATCAAGGGCCCGGACTTCCCGACCGGTGCGCAGGTGCTCGGCACCAAGGGCATCCAGGACGCCTACCGCACCGGCCGTGGCTCGATCACGATGCGTGCCGTGGTCTCGGTGGAGGAGATCCAGGGGCGCACCTGCCTCGTCGTCACCGAGCTGCCGTACCAGGTCAACCCGGACAACCTGGCGATCAAGATCGCCGAGCTCGTCAAGGACGGCAAGCTCGCCGGCGTCGCCGACATCCGCGACGAGACCTCCGGTCGGACCGGGCAGCGCCTGGTCATCGTGCTGAAGCGCGACGCCGTCGCCAAGGTCGTGCTGAACAACCTGTACAAGCACACCCAGCTGCAGGAGAACTTCGGTGCGAACATGCTCGCGATCGTCGACGGTGTGCCCCGCACCCTGCCGCTCGACGGCTTCATCTCGGCGTGGGTCGCCCACCAGGTCGACGTCATCGTGCGCCGCACGCAGTACCGGCTGCGCGAGGCCGAGAAGCGCGCCCACATCCTGCGCGGGTACCTGGCTGCGCTCGACGCCCTCGACGAGGTCATCGCGCTCATCCGTCGTTCGCCCGACGTCGAAGAGGCCCGCACCGGCCTGATGGACCTGCTGTCCGTCGACGAGATCCAGGCGCGCGCGATCCTGGAGCTGCAGCTCCGTCGCCTCGCGGCCCTGGAGCGCCAGAAGATCCACGACGAGGCCGAAGAACTCGAGCGCAAGATCGCCGACTTCCAGGACATCCTGGCGTCGGAGAGCCGTCAGCGCTCGATCATCCGCGACGAGCTCAGCGAGATCGTCGACCGCTTCGGCGACGACCGCCGCACCGAGATCATGTTCGGCTACGACGGCGACATGTCGATGGAAGACCTGATCCCCGAAGAGGAGATGGTCGTCACCATCACCCGCGGTGGCTACGTCAAGCGCACGCGGAGCGACCAGTACCGCTCGCAGCACCGCGGTGGCCGAGGTGTCCGTGGGGCCCAGCTCCGCGCCGACGACATCGTCGAGCACTTCTTCGTCACGACGACGCACCACTGGCTCCTGTTCCTCACCGACCAGGGACGGGTCTACCGCGCCAAGGCGTACGAGCTGCAGGAGGCCGGCCGTGACGCGAAGGGCCAGCACGTCGCGAACCTGCTGGCGATGCAGCCCGACGAGCAGATCCAGCAGGTGCTCGACATCCGCGACTACGAGGTCGCCCAGTACCTCGTCCTCGCGACCGAGCACGGCCTGGTGAAGAAGACCGCGCTGACCGAGTACGACACGAACCGCACCGGCGGCATCATCGCCATCAACCTGCGCGACGGCGACAAGCTCCGCCAGGCGCTGCTCGTCGACGAGCACGACGACCTGCTGCTGGTGTCCCGCCAGGGCATGTCGCTCCGGTTCACCGCGACGAACGACACCCTGCGTCCGATGGGTCGATCGACCTCGGGTGTGAAGGGCATGTCCTTCCGCGACGGTGACTCGCTGCTCGCGGCCCGGGTCGTCTCCGACGACGGGTTCGTCTGGGTGATGACCGAGGGTGGCTACGCCAAGCGCACCGCAGTCGACCAGTACCGCGTGCAGGGCCGTGGCGGTCTGGGCATCAAGGTGGCCAAGTTGGCGCTCGACCGAGGCGATCTTGTGGGCGCTCTCATCGTCGGCGAGGACGACGAAGTGCTCGTCGTGCTGCAATCGGGCAAGGTGGTAAGGTCTGCCGTGGCCGAGGTCCCTGCCAAGGGCCGTGACACGATGGGCGTCGTCTTCGCGAGGTTCGCGGAGAACGACCGGATCATCGCGGTGGCCCGGAACACCGAGCGGAACCTGGACGACCAGGACGACGCCGAGATCGAGCCCGCGGGCCCGGTGGAGACGGTCAGCCCTGCCGAAGCGGCCCCGGATTCCACTGATCCCATCGACACCGAGCCCGTCGCAGACGAGGCCGGAGAGGACCAGTCAAGCAATGAGTAGTGTCGCCGAGAAGCTCCAGAAGAAGGCGAAGCGACCCGTCGGCACCCGCCAGGTGCGGTTGCGACTGGTCTACGTCGACTTCTGGTCGATGGTGAAGCTGAGCTTCCTCATCGCCCTGGCCGGCAGCATCGTGATCGTGGTCGCCACGGCACTGGTGTGGGTCATCCTGAACCAGACGGGTGTGTTCACCCAGATCGACGCCCTGCTGAAGGACGTCACCGGTCAGAACAGTTACTCGATCATGGACCAGTTCTCGCTGGGCCAGGTCCTCGGGTTCTCCATCGTCGTGGGCATCCTCAACGTGGTCGTCGGCACCGTGCTCGGCGCCATCGTGAGCGTGCTCTACAACCTCAGTGTGCGGATCACGGGCGGGCTGCTCGTGGGCTTCACGAACAACTGACACACCCGGCCGGATGAGGCCGACCGCTCGATTTCGTTCTCTGGGATCGGTACGGTAGGCTTTCATCCGGTCTGAGGGGCTATAGCTCAGGCGGTTAGAGCGCTTCGCTGATAACGAAGAGGTCCAAGGTTCAAGTCCTTGTAGCCCCACCAGTTCTCCGGAACAGCACGACAATCCGATCCTGTCGCCGATCACCTCGGTGGCACTCGGGGCCTTAGCTCAGTTGGTAGAGCGCCTGCTTTGCAAGCAGGATGTCGGGAGTTCGATTCTCCCAGGCTCCACTCCCTCTGCACGAGTCCTGCTTCGCTCGTTCCTCGCTCCGCCGTCTTCGGTCGTCGTGCTTGTCTGCGCGCCTTCGGCGACGCGCCGCTCCGCGATGGTTGGGTTCGCCACTCTCCCTGCAGGTTGCTTCTTGTCGAGTGGTCACGACATGCCGCGTGCGGTTTGCCGAGGTGGCTGGAACTGTCGTCTGCGCGTCCTCCGGACGACAGGATGCGACCTGTCGGTGGCTGCCCCGGGGCGTGTTGCGTGACGGCCCGCCGGACGGGAGGCGCGGTGCCAGGCCGGTGCGGGCCTCCAGGCGGGTGGGCGGGCGCGTTCAGGGCGCGTCGCCGTGCGCGGGTGCGTGGTCGCCAGGCCCGGGAACGACGAAGGGCCCCGGCTGGTGCCGGGGCCCTTCGTACGAACCGGGAGGTCAGGCGGCGGGCTTCTCCGCCGTGTCAGCGTCGTCGGCGACCCAGAGGTCGTCGTCGGCACGGAGCGTCTGGTACGCGGCGTACGCAGCACCGGCGACGGCGACGACGCCGACGATGATGAGTGCGACTCCGCCGAAGCCGAGGCCCTTCTTCTGCTGCGACGGGACGTACTTCGCAGCGGCCTTCTTGGCCTTCTTGCCCTTCTTCTGGGCGTTCTTCACGATCTTCTTGACCCGGGGGTCCTTCGCGAGATCGGTCACGCTCAGCACCGAACCAGCGGTCGAGACGAGTCCGGGGACCACCTCGGACTGGAACTTGTGCGAAGCGCTCTGCGCTGCCGAGGTGGCAGCGTGCACGCCGGTCGCGAACGCGGGACGGATCCCGTTGTCGATCGCGTTCTGCACGCGGGGTGCGATGTCCTTGCGAGCTGCGTCCGCGGCGTTGGTCCGGGCCTCAGCCAGGATCGCGTTCGCGTGCTCGAGGACCTTGCGCTGCTCGCCGAGGAGCGAGGCGGTCTGGCCCTTGAGCTTCTTGATCTGCTTCCGACGCTTTCGCGGGATCTCGATCGTCGTCATCTGGTACCTCCATCGGATCGGCGTGACCCCATCCTGCCACCACACTGCCTGACAGGTCACGGAGCCGTAGCTGTGGGATCCGTCCACGGTCAGGAGTACATGCGAGAATCGGAACATGTCTCTGCACACCGCTGTCGCAACGATCCACACCAACAAGGGCGACATCCGCGTCAACCTGTTCGGCAACCACGCACCGAAGACCGTCAAGAACTTCGTCGACCTCGCCACGGGCCAGCAGGAGTGGACCCACCCCGGCACGGGCAAGGTCTCGACCGACAAGCTCTACGACGGCGTGATCTTCCACCGCATCATCAAGGACTTCATGATCCAGGGCGGCGACCCGCTCGGCCAGGGCATCGGCGGCCCGGGTTACCGCTTCGACGACGAGATCTCCCCGGAGCTCACGTTCCAGAACCCCTACATCTTCGCCATGGCGAACGCCGGCATCCAGGGCGGCCGCGGCACCAACGGCTCGCAGTTCTTCATCACCACGGTGGCGACGCCGTGGCTGCAGGGCAAGCACACCATCTTCGGTGAGGTCGCCGACGACGAGTCCCGCGTGGTCGTCGACGCGATCGAGGCCGTGCCGACCGACGGCCGCGACAAGCCCGTCGAGGACGTCGTCATCCAGAGCATCGACGTCGAAGGCGTCTGACCCGCACGTGACCGACCAGGCGTACAACCCGAACAACACCTGCTACCGGCATCCGGACCGGCAGAGCTTCGTGCTCTGCCAGCGCTGTGGGCGGACGATCTGCCCGGAGTGCCAGACGCCGGCGGCGGTCGGGGTGCACTGCCCGGAGTGCGTGCGTGAACAGCGCGCACAGTTCGCAGCGAACCGCCGAGCGTCCGGAGCCCCCAGCGGGTTCACGGTCGCTCGGCGTCGGTTCGCGATGCTCGACCAGAAGGGCACGACCGTCATCGTGGCGATCACGGTGGCGATCTGGTTGCTCGACCAGGTCAGCGGACGGTTCTTCACGAGCTTGCTCGCCTACAACTCGCTGCTGCTGCCGACGCAGCCCTGGCGTGTGGTGACCTCGCTGTTCGTGCACTCGGGCATCTTCCACATCCTGTTCAACATGTGGGCGCTCTGGATCTTCGGTCGCATGCTCGAGAACATGCTCGGTACCTGGCGGTTCGTGGCGCTGTACTTCATCACCGGGATCTTCGGGTCCATGCTCGTCACCTTCCTGGCGCCGGGGACGACCGTGCTGGGTGCTTCGGGTGCGATCTTCGGGCTGTTCGCCGCGTTCTTCGTGCTGCAGCGCAGCCTGGGGAACAACGCCGTGCAACTCCTCGTGCTCATGGGACTGAACCTGGTCATCGGGTTCCTGCCCGGAGTCAACATCTCGTGGCAGGCGCACGTCGGCGGGATCATCGGCGGGTTCCTGATGGGCTTCGTCTTCGCGCAGACGCGCAACGTCCGGAAGCGACCGCTGCAGATCGCCCTGATCATCGGCGCGGCGGTGCTCGGCATCGCGCTCACCGCTGTCGGGTATGCGGTCACGATCGGCTGACACCGCCACAACGCGCTCCTCGAACGCCCCGTCGCACTGCGACGGGGCGTTCGTCGTTCCCGGTGCTGTCCGTGCCCTGCTCGTCCACAGCTGTCCACAGCGCCACCGAGAGTTATCCACAGGTGTGGAGAAGGTGGTGAGTTACACCAGTGTGATTATCCCCACTGTGGACACAGCTGTGGATAACTCCGGGGCGGTGCTGTGGATGATCGTGTGGAGAGTGGGGAGAAGTGTGGAGAACAGCAGGATCGTCGAGGATGTGCGGTCCGGAGGAGCTCCTGCTTGTGGAGAACGAGAACGCCCGCCACACCTTGCGGTGTGACGGGCGTCGGGGGCGGCAGCCTGGAGGTCAGCGCCACCGGGTGGTCATGAGGAAGCCGACGAACATGATGCCGAAGCCGATCAGGATGTTCCACGAGCCGAGGCTCGGGACCGGCAGGGTGGCGTTCGAGATGTAGAAGACGATCACCCACACCAGGCCGACGAGCATGAAGCCGAACATGACCGGCTTGAACCACACCGGGTTGGGGGCGTCCCCAGCGGTGTCGACCGAGTCGGCTCGGGTCCTCCGGGCGGGCTTGGTGCGGTCCTTGTCCTTGGCCATGGCCGGTATCCTACCGTGACCACGTGTGTGGATCGGCCCGCGGACCGCCGCACACATCGCCCACGAGTACGGTGGACCGCCATGACCAGGATCCTCGTCGTCGACAACTACGACAGCTTCGTCTACACGCTCAACGGCTACGTGCAGCAGCTCGGCGCCGAGACGGACGTCGTCCGCAACGACGCCTTCCCCGAGTCCGAGATCGCCGACCGCATCGCCGAGTACGACGGCGTGCTGCTCTCCCCGGGTCCGGGGACACCGGCGGCCGCGGGCGTCTCGATCCCCACCGTGCACGCCGCCATCGCCGCCGAGGTCCCGCTCCTCGGCGTCTGCCTCGGGCACCAGGCCATCGCCGAGGCCCTCGGTGCCACGGTCACCCACGCCGAGGAGCTCATGCACGGCAAGACCTCCCAGGTCGACCACGACGGCAGTCCGCTGTTCGACGGCGTCCCCCACCCGTTCACGGCCACGCGCTACCACTCGCTCGCGATCGTCGATGGCACGGTCCCCGACGAACTCACCGTGACGGCGCGCACCGGCGGCGGGGTCATCATGGGGGTCCAGCACCGCGAGCACCCCGTGTTCGGTGTGCAGTTCCACCCGGAGTCGGTCCTGACCGAGGGCGGCTACCGCATGGTCGGCAACTGGCTCGAGACCACCGGGCTGTCCGGAGCGGCCGAGCGCGCCGCCGGTCTCGGGCCGCTCATCGCGACGCACCGCGCCTGACGAGCCTCCGCGGCGGCAGACGCCGTCGTCTTCACGAGACGCCGCCGGAATCGGCGGCGTCTCGTGCGTTGCGGGGCGTCACGCCGACACGCCGGCGTGTGCCTGGCACTGGACCGGGCCGCCTGCGTGCCGCGCGTTCTGGGGCGGGCGTGCGCTGTGCCTCCAGGCTGTGACGAACACGCCGTGACGAACACGCCGTGACGAAGGAGCCGTGACGAACGGGCGCGGCGCACGCGTCCGCAACGCCGGTCCGCGGACTGGAGGCCCGTCACCCGTCCGTCAGGACGGCCCCGTCACGAGATGGTCGGGTTCGCCGCCCGGCCCCGTGGTCGGCTCAGCGGCCGTCGCCACCGTCGTCGCCACCGCGGTCGGTGTTCCCACCGTCACCACCGCTGCCGCCGCTGTCGTTGTTGTTGTTCGACGACGGTGCCTTCGGCGGCGCCGCAGCTCGTGCGCAGTAGGTGAGCGTGACGGCACTGCCCTGCGCGACGTCGCCAGCGGGGGTGTCCTGCTGCGTGACCACGCCGCCGGTGCACGAGTAGGACGGCGCCGGGTTCACGGTGAGTCCGAGCTGCTCCACGGTGGCCTTCGCCGCCGAGTACTGCTGCTGCGTCACGTCGGGCAACTGCACCTTGCCGTTGGAGACCGTCAGGTTGATCACGATGCCCTTGGTGTGCAGGGAACCCGACTCGGGGTCGGAGCTCAGGACCGTGCCCTCGGGGACGTCGGTGGAGTAGTCGCTCGAGATCGCGCCCAAGCGGAAGCCGGCGTTGTCGAGCGCCTGTTGCGCTGCGGCTTGCGACTGCCCGTTCAGCTCGGGCACGGGGACGCGCTCCGGTCCGATGGAGACCACGACGTTGACGTTCTGGTTGCGTCCGACGTTCACGCCCGAACCCGGGTCGGTCCGGATGACCAGGCCCTTGTCGACGCTGTCGGAGTTCTCCTCGACCTTGACCGGCTTGAGGGACTTCTTCTCGATGGCGCTGGCCGCGGAGCTGTACGTCGACCCTGCGACGTTCGGCACGCTGACCGAGGACGACACCGGGGGCTTGCCGGGCTGCAGGTTCACGACGAAGAACACCACGGCCACGATGACCGCGACGGTGAGCAGGATGCCCACCCAGATCCACGCGACCGGCGGACGGTTCTGCGTGCGCTGCGGGCGGTGCTCGGCGGTGTCGTCGTCGAGCTCGCGGAACGCCGAGGCGGCGTTGGTCGTCGTGCGGGGATCGACGCCGAACAGCACGGTCGACGCATCGTTCTGGGCGTTCTGCTGCTGCTTCTTGGTGGAGGTGGGGACCCGGCCGGCCGCGGCCTGCTGCAGGTCCGCGCGGAACTCGGCCGCGTTCTGGAACCGGCGCGTGCGGTCCTTGACCAGGGCGTGGAGCGTCACGGCGTCGAGGGCCGGGGATACCTCGGGCGAGATCGTCGACGGTGCGACCGGCTGCTCGCTGACGTGCTGGTACGCGACCGCCACCGGGGTGTCCCCGAGGAACGGCGCGCGACCGGTGAGGAGCTCGAAGAGCACGACGCCGGTGGAGTACAGGTCGGTGCGGGCGTCGACGGTCTCGCCGCGGGCCTGCTCCGGTGAGAAGTACGAGGCCGTGCCGAGGATCGACGTGGTCTGGGCCACCGTGGCCGAGGTGTCGGTGATCGCCCGGGCGATGCCGAAGTCCATGACCTTCACCTGGCCGCTGTGCGTGACCATGACGTTGGCGGGCTTGATGTCACGGTGGACGACGCCGGCGCGGTGCGAGTACTCGAGCGCGGTGAGGATGCCCTCGGTGATGCGGACGGCTTCGTCCGGGGCGACGGCACCTTCGGCGATGATGTCGGAGAGCGGTCGGCCCTCGACGTACTCCATCACGATGAAGGGCACCTGCACCTCGGCACCCGAGGGCTCGGACACCGTCTCTTCGCCGGCGTCGTACACGCGCACGACGGTCGGGTGTGCCATGCGCGCAGCAGCCTGGGCTTCCTGCCGGAAGCGCGTGCGGAAGGCCGGGTCGTTGGCGAGGCTCGGCTTGAGGAGCTTCACCGCGACCTTGCGGCCGAGGCGGGTGTCGTTGCCGAGGTGCACGGTCGCCATGCCGCCCCGACCGATGACGTCACCGATCTCGTAGCGATTGGCGAGGAGCGTGATCCCCGCGGTCACACCTTCTGGCACGTACTCCTCCGTCTGTTCGTCCGGCTAGTGTACGGCAGCACGACCTGGTGAGACGCTGGCCGGAGAGGGGTCGACCGAACCGTTACCGAACGGTGTCGACAGCCCCCGTCCGGGGGTCGTTCACTGGCCGTCCTGCGGGCCGGGCTGGCTCGGGTTGGTCCCGTCGCCGGGGTCCGTTCCGTCACCCGGGTCCGTCGTCTCCTGGTCCGTGGGCTCGGTCCACTCGACCTGGGCGCCCGGCGAGGACGCCGAGACGACCGAGGCATCGGACTGCGGCGACTTGCAGGTGACCTTGTACGACAGGGCGACCTTGCCGTACTGGGCACCGGCGACGGTCACCGCGGTGCCCGAGGTGGAGCCGGAGCTGCTGCCGTTCGACGTCACGGTGCCGTTGTCGATCGTGTACGTGTAGCTGACGTCCGAGTACCCGGCGGGGCAGCTCGTGTACGCCGGCCAGCTGAAGGTCACGCGACCGGACTCACTGACGGTCCCACCGGTGGCACGCTCGGGCGCCGGTGCGGTCAGCACGTCGCCGTAGGACTTGATCGTGACGAGCGTGTTCGGTGCCAGGCTGCCCTCGGGGCTGAGCGACTCGACGGTGCCGACCTGGTCGGACGTCGTCGCGTTCGATCCGTCGACGACCTCGGCCTGCAGACCCCGGGCACGCAGCTGGTTCGCGACGTCCTCGGCGTTCTGCCCCTGGTAGTCGGCTGCCGACACCGTGACGCGGGTCTCGGTCGGCTCGGGGGACGGCGTCTCGCTGGGCGTGCGGGACGGCTTCGGCGTGCTCGAGGACTTCGTGGGCTCGGGCTCCGGGGTGTTGTTCGCGTTCAGGGCGTACGCCGTGCCGGCGGCGATGGCGAGCACGACGACGATGCCGACGACCCACCAGATCCAGGCACGCTTCTTCTTCGGTTCCTCGGGCTCGTCGCTGACGGGCGAGCGGGGGGCCCCGGGTCCGCCGGCCATCGATCCTGCCTGGGTGCCGATGAGTGCGGTCGCGGCGTCGTTCCCCTGGCCCTGGGGCGGGTTGAACGCGACGGTGCCGTTCCCCGCGATGGCGGGGACGGCCACGGTGGCGGCGGCGACGTCACCCCGGCGGAGCGCCTGGGCGGCGCGGGCCAGGTTCGCTGCCGTCGCGGGACGGTCGGCGGGCTTCTTCGCGATGCACGAGATGACCAGGGCCGAGACCGGCTCGGGGATGTCCCCGGGCAGCGGCGGCGGCTGCTCGTTGATGTGCGCCATCGCGATCGCGACCTGCGACTCACCGGTGAACGGACGACGACCCGCCAGGGCCTCGTACGCGACGATGCCGAGCGAGTAGATGTCGGTCGACGGCGAGGCGGGGTGGCCGCTGGCCTGCTCGGGCGACAGGTACTGCACCGTGCCCATCACCTGACCGGTCGCGGTGAGCGGGACCTGGTCGGCGATGCGGGCGATGCCGAAGTCGGTGATCTTGACGCGACCGTCGGGCGTGATGAGCAGGTTGCCCGGCTTGATGTCGCGGTGCACCAGGCCGACCGCGTGTGCGGCCTGCAGGGCGTTCGCGGTCTGCGCGACGATGTCGAGCACCTTGTCGACCGGGAGCGTGTGCTCGCGTTCGATCATGGTCGACAGGGCCTCGCCGGGGACGAGCTCCATCACGAGGTAGGCGCTGCCGTCCTCCTCGCCGTAGTCGAAGACGTTGGCGATGCCCTCGTGGTTGACGAGGGCAGCGTGCCGGGCCTCGGCGCGGAAGCGCTCGAGGAAGCCGGGGTCACCGAGGTACTCGTCCTTGAGGATCTTGAGTGCGACGGTTCGGCCGATGACGAGGTCGGTCGCCTGCCACACCTCGCCCATGCCGCCGATGGCGACCCGGGAGGAGAGCTGGTACCGCCCACCGAAGGTGAGTCCGCTGGTGGGTCTCATTTGTTCAGCACCGCCTCCATGACTTTCTTCGCGACCGGGGCCGCGACCGTGTTGCCGACTCCGGACTGCCCGAGCCCGCCGCCGTTCCCGACGACCACCGCCACGGCGACCTCCGGGTCCTTCGCGGGGGCGAACCCCGTGAACCAGAGCGTGTACGGATCGCCGGTGCCGCCTTCAGCCGTGCCGGTCTTGCCGGCGACGTCGACACCGTCGATCTTGGCATTGGTACCGGTCCCCGCGTTCACGACGCTCTGCATGGCCTCGGTGAGGTCAGCGGACTCGGAGGACGACAGCGGATCACTGTACTGCCTCGGAGAGAAGGACTCGACGGTCTTCAGGTCACTCGTGGTGATCGAGTCGACGAGTGAGGGCTGCATGACCTTGCCGCCGTTCGCGATGCCGGCCGACACCATCGCCATCTGCAGCGGGGAGACCCGGACGCTCGCCTGGCCGAAGGCGCTCAGCATGAGCTGGGCCGTCGAGTCGACGTCGGGGTACTGGCTGGCGGTCGCGGCCATCGGGATCTCGATGGCGTCGCCGAAGCCGTACTTGTCGGCCATGTCCTTGATCGCGTCGTACCCGAGCTTCTGACCGAGTTCGGCGAAGGGGATGTTGCACGAGTACTGGATCGCGGTGCGCAGCTTGACCTTGTCGCCGCCGCCGCAGGTGCCGCCCTCGGCGTTGTTGATGTACGAGCTCGTCCCCGGCAGCTGCAGCCGCGACGGGTTCGGGAACGTGGAGTCGAGGTTGTACTTGCCGCCCTCGAGCGCCGCTGAGGCGACGACGAGCTTGAACACCGATCCGGGCGTGTACAGGTCGCCGCCGATGGCACGGTTCTGCAACGGGGCGGTGTCGGCACCGAGCAGCGCGTCGTACTGCCGCTTGACCTCGGCCGTGTCGTGCGAGGTGAGCGAGTTCGGGTCGTAGCTCGGCTTCGACACCATCGCCAGGATCTTGCCGGTCTTGGGCTGGATCGCGACGACCGCACCGCTGTTCGTGCCGAGGGCGTCGTACGCGGCCTGCTGCACGTCCGGGTCGATGGTCAGGTTGACGTTGTCGCCCTGGACGTCCTGGCCGGTGAGGATCGAGTTGAGGTTCTGGAAGAACGAGGCGTCCGAGTTGCCGGACAGCACGGTGTTCTCCGCGCTCTCGATGCCGGTGTTGCCCTGGCCGATCGTGAAGTAGCCGGTGACCGCGGAGTACAGGTCGCCGTTCGTGTACTTGCGCTGGTACTCGTACTGGTCGTTCACCGGGGTCGACTCGGCGATCGGGCTGCCGTCCACGAGGATCGCGCCGCGCTTGGTCGAGTAACTGTCCAAGATGGTTCGGGAGTTCCGGGAGTCGGCGCGCAACGAGTCTGCCGAGAAGAACTGGATCGAGGTCGTCGACACGAAGAGTGCGACGAACATGAGCACGATGACGGTCGAGACACCGCGGAGCTGTCGGTTCATCGACGACGCTCCTTCCTGGTCGCGCGCGCGGACCGCCCGCTCGCGGCGGGGATCGCGCCCTGCTGGACACGCTGTTCGGCGGGGATCGCGTCGGTCAGGCGCAGCAGCATCGCGGCGATGATCCAGTTGGCGATGAGCGAGGAACCACCCGCGGCCATGAACGGGGTGGTCAGACCGGTGACGGGGATGATCCGGGTGATGCCGCCGACGACGACGAACACCTGCAGGGCGATGATGAAGCCGAAGCCCACACCGAGCAGCTTGCCGAAGTCGTCCTGCGCCATGAACCCGACGCGGATGCCACGGGACGCGAACACGATGAAGAGCGCGAGGATCGCGAAGACACCGATCAGGCCGAGCTCTTCGCCGAGTGACGCGACGATGTAGTCGGCGTTGGCGACCGGGGTGATGTACGGCCGGCCCTGGCCGAGGCCGGTGCCGGTGATCCCGCCGTTCGCGAAGCCGAACAGGCCCTGCACGAGCTGGTAGCTCGCCTGGGTGTCGCGGCTGAAGACCTCTTGGTTGAACGGGTCGAGCCACTGTTCGAAGCGGCCACGGACGTACTCGAGGAGACTCTGTGCGACGAGGGCGCCAC
This sequence comes from Curtobacterium sp. MCBA15_007, assembly GCF_001864905.1. NCBI lineage: Bacteria > Bacillati > Actinomycetota > Actinomycetes > Micrococcales > Microbacteriaceae > Curtobacterium > Curtobacterium sp. MCBA15_007. The sequence continues at coordinate 201,979 of NZ_MJGM01000001.1, read as the reverse complement.
CGATGAACAGCGTGAGACCGATCGCGACCCAGCTGACCCGTGCCGTGGCGACGTAGATCATCACGAGGAACAGGCCGAAGTAGAGCAGGGCGGTGCCGAGGTCGCGCTGGAACACGAGCACGGCCATCGCGGCGCCCCACATCACCAGGATGGGCCCGAGGTCGCGGGCACGCGGGAACGTCATGCCGAGGAACTTCTTGCCGACGATCGACAGCGAGTCACGGGCGGTGACGAGGTACCCGGCGAAGAACAGCGCCATGGTGATCTTCGCGAGCTCACCGGGCTGGAACGAGAACGGGCCGATCTTGATCCAGACCCGCGCGCCGCCGATGTTCGTGCCGATGCCGGGCAGCATGGGCAGGAGCAGCAGGACGATCGTCAGCGCCATGAAGATGTAGCGGTACCGCTGCAGGAACCGGTGGTTCCGGACGGCGACGAGCGTGATGATCGCCAGGACCATCGCGAGCATCGTCCAGACGATCTGCTTCACGCCGATGGCGTCCCAGCCGGACAGGCCGTTGTGGACGTCGATGCGGTAGATCTCGGCGATGCCGATGCCGTTCAGGACGAGCGCGATCGGCAGGATGAACGGGTCGGCGTTCTTCGCGACGACGCGCAACACCACGTGCATGACGAGCGCGAGGCCGAGGATGCCGCCACCCACCCAGAGCACCGACTGGTCGAACAGCCGGCCCTTGGTGCCGAGCTGCACGAGCACCATCGCGCCCGCGCAGATGCCGCAGGCGATGACGAGCAGGAAGAGCTCGAGGTTCCGCGCACGGGCGGGCTCCCGGAGCTTGATCGTGATCGCCTGCGTGAAGGACTGGGCGGCCGTGGCGGTGCTCATCGCGAGCTCCGCGTCGGGTTCGGCGACGGCGAGGACGATCGCGTCGGTGAGGGCGACGGCGACGGACTCGCGTTGCCGTCCCCGCCGGTGCCGGCCTGGTCCTCACCGGTCGCGGCGGCCTTGCGCAGGCGCTCGACGATGTCACGGGCGTCGGAGAGCGACTGCGCGTTGATCGTCGAGCGGACGTTCTCGCGGGTGTAGTCCGGCAGCGACGAGACCGTGATGTCGCTGTCCTCGTACACGTCCGACAGCGCCAACGGCCCGATCGACTGCTGCACGCCCTTGTAGATCGCGACGGTGCCCCGGTCGGTGCCGACGTAGTAGTGGTCCTGGGTGATCCGCCAACCGACGAACACGGCGCCGACGAGCACGGCGACGGCGACCACGAGCGCGACGGTCCAGGACACCCGACGACGGATGCGGCGTCGGCGGTCCTCGGCGATGAGCTCGGCGAAGAACTGGTCGGACTCGGGCTCGAAGTGCGAGTCCTCGGGCGCGGTGGTGACCTTGAGCGGGTGGAGCAGGATCGTGGGGAGGCGGATCGGCTTGCGGCCGGTCGACGCCTCGAAGGTGAGGGGCGCCGCGGCGGACCCGACGGTGGTGGCCGCGTCGTCGTCGTCCTCGGGCTCGGTGTCCGTGACGTCCATCACCACGACGGTGACGTTGTCGGGGGCGCCGTGGTCGAGCGTCTCCTTCACCAGGCGCTGCGTGACCTGGTTGGCGTCCATGTTCGACGCCAGGGCGTGCCGGATCCGCTCTTCGGCCAGGTACGACGACAGGCCGTCGGAGCAGAGCAGCCAGCGGTCGCCCGGCTGGATGTCCATGATCGCGGTGTCGACCTCGGGTGCTGCGTCGACGTCGCCCAGCACGCGCATCAGCACGGAGCGGCGCGGGTGGACCGCGGCTTCCTCCGGCGTGATCCGGCCGCTGTCGACCAGTCGCTGGACGAACGTGTGGTCCGACGTGATCTGCTGCAGTTCGCCGTCGCGGTGGCGGTAGATGCGGGAGTCGCCGATGTGCGCGATCGCGATCTGCTCGCCGACGCGGATCATCGCGGACACCGTGGTGCCCATGCCGGTGAGCTCCTGGTGCTCGAACACGGTCTCGGTGATCAGCTGGTTCGCGGCGATGAGTGCCGACTGCAGTGCGAACTCGGCGTCGTGCGCCGAGGGGAACTCGCGGTCGACCTCGCGGATGCGGCGGATCGCGATCGCCGAGGCGACGTCACCGCCGGCGTGGCCGCCCATGCCGTCCGCCACCGCGAACAGGTGCGCCCCGGCGTAGCCGGAGTCCTGGTTGTTCGCGCGGATGCGCCCCACGTGGGACACAGCGGCGCTCAGCGTGCGAGCGGTCATGCCGGGTTACCGCCGCAGCTCGAACGTCGTCGTCCCGATCGTGATCGGCGTGCCCTCTGCCACGAGGACGGGAGCGCTCACCTTCTGACCGTTGACGAAGGTGCCGTTCGTGGACTCGAGGTCGGTGAGGAGCCAGCCGTCGGCGCGCAGGTCGAGGCGGGCGTGGTTGGTCGAGGTGTAGTCGTCGCGGATCACGACGTTCGACTCGCTCGAGCGCCCGATCGTGATGGGGCCGCCACCGAGCGGCATCTCCATGCCCTCGCGCGCACCCTCGGTGATGACCAGGCGGGACGCGGCCGACGAGGCGGGACGCTGCCCACCACCGGGCTGTCCGATGACGTCCGTGAACGCGCCGCTGGACGCGGGGCCGGGGGCCGCCGCTGCCGGGACGGTGGGGGTGCTCGGCCCGGACGGGGCCGACTTGGGATCGGTCGGGATCGTGCGGACGCGCTGGCCGAAGAGATCGCTGCGCAGGGCGAACACGATCACGAAGACGAACAGCCAGAGCACCGCGAGGAACACGAAGCGCAGGACGAGCAGGGTCAGGCCTGTGGTCATCGAGCACCTCCGTCGTTCTCCGGGATCACCCGGAACACCATACGGGTCCGACCGATCTCGATGGTGGAGTCCGGCTCAACGATCGCCTGCTGGAAGTGCTGACCGTTCAGCTTCGAGCCGTTCGTGGAGCCGAGATCGGTGGCCTGCGCGTGCTTGCCGTCCCACAGGACCTCGACGTGCTTCCGGCTCGTCCCGGTGTCCGCGATGGTGATGTCCGCGTCGCTGCCGCGCCCGATCACCGTGCGCCCGCGGTGCAGTCGGTGCCGCTGGGAGCCGATGTCGAGCACGGGGATCCAGGCCACGTCGCGCTGGACGGTGGTGGAGTCGACCTGCAGGATGCCCGTCGAGAGCGTGCCGTCCTGCTGGAGCCGGATGGTGACCGGGCCGGAGAACGAGTAGTTCTGCGCCACGGCGTGTTGGTGCACCATCTGGGTCAGTTCGTCGATGAGCGGACGACCGACGTCGTTCATGCGCGTGCAGTCCGGCGGCGCTAGGCGAACGGTGAACTCGTTCGGCACGAGGATGCGCTCGCGGGAGACCACCGCGGCCTTGGTGTCGAGCTCGCGCCGCAGGGCGCTCGAGATCTCGACGGGCTGCACCCCGGAGCGGAAGGTCTTGGCGAACGCGCCGTTGACGGCGCGTTCCAACCCTCGCTCGAAGTTGTCCAGCAGGCCCATGCGTCTCCCGTGTCGTCGGTCGTCAACCACTGCATGGTAGTGGTTGGCGTTGACACCCGTCTGTGCGTGGTAGTGTTTCGGGGCTGGCGCGAGTGGCGGAATTGGTAGACGCGCACGGTTCAGGTCCGTGTGCTGGAAACGGCGTGGGGGTTCAAGTCCCCCCTCGCGCACCAGGCGAAGAACAGGCAAGGCCCCGGAGGAATCCGGGGCCTTTCCTGGTTTCCGGGGCCTGGTCTCCAGGGGCTTCCCCGGGCCGTCCGTCGAACCTCCGGCGTCAGGACCGGTCCGCCTCCGTCGTGCGGTCAGGATCCGGCGCGGAGGCACGGCTCGGCCCCGACACGCCGGTCCCGTCGAACCCGTGGCCGGTCCTCCACGCCGCTCGTGCGGCGAAGTACGGGCGCGCGGTGGGCAGGAAGAGCAGGACCGCGGCGACGACCGACAGTGCGATCGTCAGGACGTCGAGCTGTCCGCCGGTGATGCTCAGGACCGCGCGGAAGCCCGCGACGACGACGAGCACGATGCGTGCGACCCGGGATCCCGCTGCCGTCCGGAACACCGCCCACGTCACCAGGGCCCAGAGCACCAGGGCGACGATCCCGGCGATGACCGGAGCCGGGTCGACCGCCGCGTCCGGCCTCCAGAACTGCAGCACCGTGGCAGCGATGCAGGCGACCACCCACACCAGCCACAGCACGAAGGACACGGTGACCACCCGCGGTCGGTCCGGTCGTCGGAGGATGAACGTCCTGGTCATGCTGCACCGTCCTCTGCCGCTCCCTGGTGCGGCACGTCGAGCGTACCGAGGGGGCGGAGTCCTGCCGGGGTGCCTCGCTACGGTGATCGTGTGACCGACGAACGCACCACCGTCCAGCGTCCCGGAGTGGACGTCCCCGACGATCGTGGCCGGACGGGGCTCGACGCCGTCGGCCGCGACCTCGACCGCAACCCCGACGTCGTCGTGCGGGACGTCGAGGTGGTGTCGAACGGATGGCACGTGCTCCGCCGCACGACCCTGGACGTCCGGCGCCGTGACGGTCGGTGGGACCGGCAGCAGCGCGAGACCTACGACCGCGGCAACGGTGCGACGGTGCTGCCGTACGACGCCGAGCGCGGCACGGTGCTGCTCACGCGGCAGTTCCGGTGGCCGGCGTACGTGAACGGACACCCGGACGGCATGCTGATCGAGGCCGCTGCGGGTCTGCTCGACGAGGACGACCCGGAGACCGCCGTCCGGCGCGAGGCCGCCGAGGAGCTCGGCATCCGGCTCGGCGCGCTCGAGCACCTGGGTGCCGTGTTCATGAGCCCCGGTTCGGTCACCGAGCGGGTCCACTTCTACGTGGGCGCGTACACGCCCGCGGACCGGGTCGAGGCCGGCGGCGGTGTGGAGGACGAGGGTGAGGACATCGAGGTGCTCGAGCTCCCGCTCGATGCGGCACTCGCGATGGTCGCGGACGGCCGGATCGCCGACGGCAAGACGATCATGCTGCTGCAGTGGGTGGCGCTCCGGCGCGGGTCCGCTCGCTGAACGGTCGTGGTGCCGGTCCGCGTACCGTCCGGGCCATGACTGATTCGACGACACCGGACGGATCGAGCGATCCCACCGAGACCCAGCAGCAGTACACCGAGGACCTGCCGGACGGGTCGTCGACGGGTGACGCGACGAAGGACCCGCAGCAGGACAGCGACGTCGACTCGGGCGGCGAGCCCGCCGACCCGCAGTAGCGGCGACCGGACGACGGACGGGAGGCACGGTGCCAGCTGGCACCGTGCCTCCCGTCCGTGGTTCCACCGGTCCGGAGCGCGGTGTCAGCTGATGATGTTGACCGCGCGCGAGATGACCAGCGCCAGCAGGATGAACCCGCTGAGCGCCTGGTACGCCATGATCATCTTCGCCCGGACGGTCATCGGCATCGTGTCCGTGGGGCTGAAGGCCATCATGTTCGTCATCGCGACGTAGAGGTAGTCGAGGTAGACCGGGCGCCAGTCGGCGGTCTTCGGGTCGGTTTCCTGCGGGAACTGGAAGTCCGCTTCGGCGCTCGACCACAGTTCGGGGCGTCGCCGGGCCACCGGACCCCCGCGGTCGAGCTCCCAGTAGACGAGCCCGAACACGATGATCGTGCTCACCCACACCTGCAGGGCGGTGAGCAGTACGGCCGCTCCGTCCGCGTGGCCGCCCAGCAACTCGGTGATCGTCCGGATCACCGTGAGCTGGCTCGCGACGGTCAGCAGTCCCGCCAGCGCGAAGGACACCCACCGGGACCAGGTGGTCTCGCGGGTCAGGCGCCGCGGGTTGAAGACGATCAGCGGGGTGAGCAGCAGGACGCCGAGCACCGGCACGACCCACGACGGGAAGAACAGCACCTCGTCGGGCAGGAACAGGCTGAGCGCCAGGTTGACCAGCACCGCCGCGGCGACCGGTGCCCGGTGTTCGTGTCGGGGGCCGGTCCTGGTCTGGGTCACGGAGTGAGTGTCGCACGGTGCCGTGACCGCACCCCGCGGGCGTGTTACGAGTGTGAGTCGGGGGAGTGCCGCGGCAGACACGGCACGGGCGTCTCGCGTAGGTTCCAGCCATGAGTGCAGAGCTGACGCTCGGCGCCGAGGAAGAGCTGCACCTCATCGACCTCGAGTCCGGCCGACTTTCCGCGAAGGCCCCCCGCCTTCTGCCCAAGCTGCCCACCGACCGTTTCGGCGCGGAGCTGCAGCGCACGACGATCGAGACGAACACCCCGGTGGTGCGGACCCTCGACGACCTGCGGCGGGTGATCGTCGACCTGCGCAGCGAGCTCAGTGCCGCGATCGCCCCGGCCGGGGTCACGATCGCCGCCGTCGGCACCGCGCCGAGGTCGGAGTACGCCGACTTCGAGCTGAGCGCCGGCGGGCGGTACGGCCGGATGCAGGAGCAGTACCGGATGCTCGTCGACGAGCAGCTCATCTGCGGCCTGCAGGTGCACGTCGGGGTGAGCGACCGCGACCTGGCGGTGCTGATCGCCCAGCGGGTGGCACCGGTGCTCCCGGTGCTGCTGGCCCTGAGTGCGTCGAGTCCGTTCTGGAACGGGCAGGACACCGGGTACGCCTCGTTCCGGAGCATCATCTGGCAGCGGTGGCCGTCGGCCGGCAGCTTCGGCCCGGTGGAGGACGCCGCCGAGTACGACCGGGTGCTCGACGACCTGATCGCCTCGGGCGTGATCGCCGACAAGAAGATGGCCTACTTCGACGTCCGGCCGTCGTCACACGCGCCGACGCTCGAGCTGCGGGTCTGCGACGCGACCCCGGTGGTGGACGACGCCGTGCTCATCGCCGGACTCTTCCGCGCCGCCGTGCGCAAGGCCGAGAAGTCGGTCGTGTCCGGCGCCGAGTGGCACCCGCGCAGCGAACCGCTGCACCGTGCGGCGATGTGGCAGGCCGCCCGCTCCGGGCTGAGCGGCGAGCTGGTCGGCCTCGGGCAGCACCCCGAACGCCTGCCCGCCGAGGTCGCGGTGCGCCAGCTCGTGTCCCGCCTGCGCCCGGAGCTCGAGGAGCTCGGCGACTGGGGCACGGTGACGGAGCTGCTCGACGCCACCCTGGCCCGCGGCAACTCCACCGATCGGCAGCGCACCGCGTACGCCGAGCGCGGGGAGATCGACGACGTCGTCGCCCTGGTGGTGGAGGACACCGCGGGGCTGCCGTCCGGACGCGACGAGGACCCGGTGGTCCCGCTCCCCGGGTACCGCGTCCGTGCCGGCGACGAGGCGGTCGGCCCCGGGGCGCGACCCCGACCGGCGTTCCGTGACCTGGCTGCCTTCTTCGACGGCTGGGACGCCGAGACCGCGATCGACCGTTGCACCGCCCGCGACGCCTGGACCCGCGAGCACCAGGTCGGCTTCGTGGTCGACGGCGGTGCGCAGGCGTTCGGCTGTGACCTGGTGCCCCGGACGATCAGCGCGTACGAGTGGTCGCAGCTCGAGCGTGGCCTGGGGCAGCGGTCCCGCGCGATCGAACTGTTCCTGCGCGACGCGTACGGCGATCGGCGGATCGTGGCCGACGGCGTGCTGGACGCGGACCACTTCGTCGGTGCGAAGGGCTGGGACCCGGACGCCACCCGGCTGCCGGCGACCGCGGTCCGTGCGCCGGTGCTCGGGTTCGACCTGGTGCGCAACGAGTTCGGCGGCTGGCGGGTGCTCGAGGACAACGTCCGCTCGCCCTCGGGCGTCGCGTACGGCATCGCCCTGCGCGAGCTGATGGACGACGTCGTGCCGGACGCCCCGCGGCCGGCGAACCTGCGCGATCCGCACGGCGTGACCGACCGGTTGCGCCGGACCCTCTGCGCGAACACCACCGCGGTGACGGGCGCGACCGACCCGGTGATCGCGCTGGTCAGTGACGGCCCCGCCGCCGGCGCGTGGTTCGAGCACCGCAGGCTGGCCGACGGGGCCGGGCTGCGCCTGGTGTCCGGGTCCGACCTGGACGTCCGCGACGGACGCGTGGTCGACGCGACGACGGATGACGTGCTCGACGGGCTGTACCTGCGGATCGACCGCGACGTCAGCGCGCTGACGGCAGAGCACGCTCCCGACCTCGGTGCGCGGATCCTCGACGCGGCGGAGGCAGGTCGCGTCTACCTGGCGAACGCGCCGGGCAACGCGCTGGTCGACGACAAGGCGATGTACGTCACCGTGCCGGACCTGATCTGGTACTACCTGGACGAGAAACCCCTGCTGGCGTCCGTGCCGACGTACCGCACGAGCATCGAGGTCGAACGGCTGTCGGTCCTGGACCGCGTCGGGGAACTCGTCACGAAGCCGGTCGACGGTGAGGGCGGCCGCGGGGTCCTGATCGGACCGAGCGCGAGCGCCCCCGAGGTCGCCGAACGACGGCGCGAGATCGCCGCGGACCCCGCCGGGTGGGTGGGGCAGGAGGTGGTGCAGCTGTCCTCGCACCCGACGATCGGACCGGCCGGGCTCGACCCGCGGCACGTGGACCTGCGGGCCTTCGTGTACGCGACGGGGACCGGACCGGACGACGTGCACCTGGCCGACGTGGCCCTGACCCGCGTCGCACCCGAGGGCAGCATGGTCGTCAACTCGTCGCAGGGCGGCGGCGCGAAGGACACGTGGATCGTCGGGAACGCCCCGGCGGACACCGAGGGAGAGCGCTGATGTGTGGACTCGCGGGCGAGATCCGGTTCGACGGCCGAGCGCCGGACGTCGGGGCGGTCGCCCGGATGACCGGCTGCATGACGCACCGCGGCCCGGACGGTGACGGCCTGTGGGCTCGCGGCCCGGTCGCGCTCGGGCACCGACGGCTGTCCATCGTCGACCTGTCCACCGCGGGCGCGCAGCCGATGGTGCTGGCCGAGGCGGGGCTGACGATCGCCTACAACGGGATGGTCTACAACTACCGGCAGCTCCGCGACGAGCTGCACGGCAAGGGGCACCGGTTCGCGTCGACGTCGGACACCGAGGTCATCGCCCTGGCGTACGCCGAGTGGGGCACCGGGTTCGTCGACCACCTGATCGGGATGTTCGCCATCGCCATCTGGGAGCACGCCAGCGGCCGGCTGGTGTTGGCGCGGGACCGGCTGGGCATCAAGCCGCTCTACGTCGCGCCCGTCCCGGGCGGGCTCCGGTTCGCGAGCTCCCTGCCCGCGATCCTGGCAGGAGACGACGGGTCGAGCATCGACACGTCCATCGACCCCGTCGCCTTCGCCTCGTACATGAGCTTCCACTCGATCGTCCCCGCGCCCCGCACGATCCTGTCCGGCGTCGGCAAGCTCCCGCCCGCGACCGTCCGGGTGATCGAGCCCGACGGCACCGCGCACGACACCGTCTACTGGGAGCCCCGCTTCGAGCGCGACCCCGCCAGGGCGGACTGGTCCGAGCGGGACTGGGAGCAGGCGTTCATCGGCTCGCTCCGCACCGCCGTCGAGCGCCGGATGGTCGCCGACGTGCCGGTCGGGGTGCTGCTCTCCGGCGGGATCGACTCCTCGCTCGTGGTCGGGCTGCTCGCCGAGGCCGGGCAACAGGACCTCGCCACGTTCAGCATCGGGTTCGAGGCGGCCGGTGGTGAATCCGGCGACGAGTTCGAGTACTCCGACCAGGTCGCGAAGCACTTCGGCACCGACCACCACCGCATCCACATCCCCTCGTCGCGGCTGCTCGACGGCATCGACGGTGCTGTCGCCGCCATGAGCGAGCCCATGGTCAGCCACGACTGCGTCGCCTTCTACCTGCTGTCGCAGGAGGTCTCGCAGCACGTCAAGGTGGTGCAGTCCGGCCAGGGCGCCGACGAGGTGCTCGCCGGCTACGACTGGTACCCGCCGCTCGCCGACGTGCCGCGCGACCAGGCCGCCGAGGCCTACCGCTCCGTGTTCATGGACCGCCGGTGGCCGGCGCTGCAGGGCCTGCTCGGGGAGCGGTGGAAGAGCGACGACGACACCCCGTCGGCGTTCGTGGACCGCCAGTTCGCACGGCCGGGCGCGGAGACGAGCGTGGATGCCGCGCTCCGCAGCGACACGACGATCATGCTCGTCGACGACCCGGTGAAGCGCGTCGACAACATGACGATGGCGTGGGGGCTCGAGGCCCGCGTGCCGTTCCTGGACCACGAGTTCGTCGAGCTCGCCGCCGCGATCCCGCCGTCGATGAAGCTCACCGACGGCGGCAAGGGCGTGATGAAGCGCGCCTCGCGCGGGATCGTGCCCGACGCCGTCATCGACCGCAGCAAGGGCTCGTTCCCGGTCCCCGCCATCCGGCAGCTCGAGGGTCCGTACCTGCAGCGCGTCCGGGACGCGCTGCACGCCCCCGAGGCGCGGGAGCGCGGGCTCTTCGACCCCGCCACCGTCGAGCGGATGCTGCAGGACCCGAACAGCACCAGGACCGCGATCGGCGCGAACGCGCTCTGGCAGCTCGGCCTGATCGAGATGTGGCTGCAGCAGCAGGGGGTGCGGTGACCGTGGGTGCCGTCCGGACTGGAGGCGCGCAGGGCGTCGCGTCGTCGGCCACCGTCGAGCCGTCGGTCACCACCAGGGCCGCGGCCGGCCTGGGTGCGCAGCTCACCGCCGCCTGGGGGTCGTGGGGACCGACCATGACCCGGAACGCCCGGCGCGTGGCGTTCGTGAGCGACCGGCACGGCACCCCCGAGGTCTTCGTGCAGGACGTCGTCGTCGACGGTGAACTGCCGGAACCGGTGCGGATCGCGCTGTCCGACGACCCCGTGATCCGGGTGTCGTGGTCGTCCGACGGGGAGTGGCTCGCCGTCGCCATCGCGACCGACGGCGGCGTGAAGCAGCAGGTCTGGGTGGTGCGGCCGGACGGCACCGACGCCGCGCAGATCGCCGGCTCGCGGTACCAGCACGCCGAACTCGGGCCGTGGAGCCGCAGCGGCCACCGGGTCGTCATCACCCTGCCCTCGACCGAGCCCGAGCAGCCGGCCCGCGCGTACCTGGTCGACCCGGTCACCGGTGACCGCGACGACCTGGCCGTGGGGGAGCTCATCCACATCCTCGACCTGTCGGTGGAGGAACGGCTCGTCGTGCTGAGCGACGGCCAGCGCGGCCAGGAGTTCGTCGTGGTGGTCGACCGGCTGACCGACGAGAGCCACGCCCTGTTCGCCGACGACCCCGACGGGTCCGCCGAGATCGCGTTCCTGCGGCCCTCGCCCGCGAGCGAGACCAGCCCGCTCGTCGCCTACGTCGCCACCGAGGCCGGACTGCCCCGCCGCGGCCTCGTCGCGCAGCCGGTCGGCCCGCACGGCTGGCGTGGCACACCGCGGCGGATCGTCGAGCGCGACGACGCCGAGCTCGAGTACCTGGACGCCGACGACGCCGGCCGTACCCTGCTGCTCGTCTGGAACGTCGACGGTCGCAGCGAACTCGACCTCATCAACACGCACGACGCCTCGCGCACCCCCGTGCCGGACCTGCCCGGGTACATCGTCACCGACCCTGTGCTCAGCCGTGACGGCCGGAGCGTGCTGCTCGCCGTCGAGGGACCGACCCGGCCGCGCGAACTGTGGCGGCTCGACACGAACGCGCTGACCTGGAGCCGGGTCACCGACGTGCCGGTGCTGCCCGACGTGCAGCTGGTCGAGCCGACGCTCGAGCGGTTCGCCGCCCGTGACGGGCTGGAGCTGACGGGCTGGCTGTACCGGGCCGTGGAGCCGGCCACGTCGTCGGCCGTCGGCGCTCGTGCTGCTGCTGCCGTGCCTCCCGGCCCGCGCGCAGCGCTTGTCCACCTGCACGGCGGACCGGAGTCGCAGGAACGCCCCACGTTCTCGCCGCAGCACCAGGCGCTCGCCGCCGCCGGGGTGACCGTGTTCGCGCCGAACATCCGCGGGTCCTCCGGGTACGGTCACGAGTTCGTGCACGCCGACGACCTGGCGCTGCGGTGGAACGCGCTCGCCGACGTCGTCGACTGCGCGCGGTTCCTGGTGACCAACGGGTACGCCGATCGCTCCCGGGTCGCCGTCGAGGGGCGCTCGTACGGCGGGTACGCGACCTTGGCGTCCCTGGCGTTCACGCCCGACGTGTTCGCGGCCGGGGTCGCGGTGTGCGGGATGAGCGACTTCGCGACCTTCTACCGGGACACCGAACCGTGGATCGCGGCCGCTGCCGCCACGAAGTACGGCCACCCCGTCGAGGACGAAGCCCTGCTCGCGGCCCTGTCGCCGATGCGGGCGATCGACGACGTCACGGCGCCGTTGCTCGTCGTGCACGGGGAGCTCGACACGAACGTGCCGATCGGTGAGGCGCACCAGGTGGTCGCGGCGCTGCGGGAGCGGGCGCACGACGTGGAGTACCTGGAGCTCGCGGGTGAGGGGCACGAGTACCGGCGGGCGGCGTCGCAGGCGCTGCTCGTGCGGCGGATGGTGGAGTTCGTGGCGGCGCGGCTGGGGTGAGGCCTGGCGGGGCGGGGTGCTCGGTGCTGGTCTGGTGCGCGCGCGGGTTCTTCGTGGTGCGAGGTTGCACGCTCGGTGCGAGCTTGTTTCCTCGCACCGGGTGGTCAACTTCGCACCGTGCCGTCACCGGGTGCAACGATGCGCCGGCGGCGCTCGCCGCGGGCGGACAATGGTGGGATGACGACCACTGATCTGACGCGACCCGGAGAGGTCCTCGTGGCCTCGGCAGCGGACGTCGAGCAGGTCGTCCACCGTGCCACGAACCAGTACGCCTCGGGCGTGGTCGCGGACACCGCCGGGTGGGCGGACGGCGATCGTCGGCGGATCGAGGACCTCGGGTTCCGCGGCGGAGACTCCCGGGGCGAGGCGCTCCGGACCCTCGACCTGACGATCGCCGACGACGGCACCCCGACGCGGGTGCTCGACGCGCCCGCCATGGCCGCGCTGAACAGCCACCACGCGCGGTTCGCCGAGCGGCGCGGCGACGTCGTCCGCTACCAGACCGATGTGTCGGTGTGGACGGGGATCCCCGCACAGCCGACCGCGCAGGACTGGGAGGACGTCCGGGCGCTGCTCGGGTCGGGCGGGATGCTCGGCGTCGGTGCGGCTGCCGTCCTGCCCGAGGGGTGGGAGCTCGTCGAGGGTGCCGGCGGCGTGCAGCTGACCGGTGAGGCGATCGAGGGTGCACCGGACCTCGAGGCCGTCGTGCTGACGCCCGACGACGTGCCGGAGATGACCGCCCTGGTCGAGCGGACGAAGCCCGGGCCGTTCCTGCCGCGGACGATCGAGCTCGGCACCTACCTGGGCATCCGGCGGGACGGACGGCTCGTCGCGATGGCGGGGGAGCGCCTGCACCCGCCGGGGTGGACCGAGATCAGCGCGGTGTGCACGGACGAGGCGTACCGGGGGCAGGGGTTCGGGCGGCGGCTCGTGCTCGCCGTCGCGCACGGGATCCGCGAGCGGGGCGAGACCCCGCTGATGCACGCGGCCGCCGGGAACACCGGTGCGATCGGGCTCTACCAGCACCTCGGCTTCCGACTGCGGGACCGTGGGGCGCCGCGGTTCGTGCGGGTGCCGTGAGCTGCGTTCCGGTCTGACGGGTCAGAACGCGGCGAGGGCGCCCTGGAGCATGTCGTGGCCCTGGGCTTCGAAGCCCTCGTCGCCGACCGCGTAGGCCCAGGTCGCCGTCCCCACTGCTTCGCGGAGTTGGAGCCAGCGCCACGCGTCCGGAGTGCGCGGATCGTCGCCGTACCCGTCGAAGAACGCCGCTTCGAGCCTGGGATCGTGCTGCCAGTGCAGCACCGCGAGGCGGGTGAGGTCGAAGGACGCGGGGCGCCAGCCGAACCGGCCGAAGTCGATGACGCGCAGTCGGCCGCCGTCGACGATCCAGTTGCGCGGGTGGAAGTCGCCGTGGGTCGGGACGAGGGACTGCGTCGAGGTGTCGTTCGGGAGCGCGCGCAGTGCCGCTCGTGCGCGGGCGACCACGTCGTCGGGGATCCGGTGCGGTGCGTCGAGGGCGGCCAGTGCCTTCGCCTGCTCATGCTGCAGGAACGTCGGGTCCTGGCGGGTGTCCTGGTCGTGCAGTCGTCGGAGCAGTGATCCGGCCTGACGGTGGACGTCTGGATCGTGCTCGTCCGGGGTCCCGAGGGCGAGGTGCCCGGGGACGCGTTCGAGCACGAGGACGCGGTGCTCCTCGTTCGCCGCGACGAGGGCACCGGTGTCCCCGCTCGCTCGGAGCGCGGCGGTGGCGGTGCGGTGCGCTTCGAGCTCGCGGGGGAAGTGCGTGTTGGTCGGGCCGGAGGCCTTCACGGTGAAGCCGTCGTCGCCAGCGCGGATGTGCAGGACCCTGGTGTCGAGGAGCCCCCACGAGTCATCGGCCACGACGACGGCATCGTGGAGCGTCTCCTGCACGAACGCGATCTGGTCGTCATCGAGTCCGGTGTCCCCCCAGTGCATGGCGGCACGTTACCGTCCTGCTCCGACAGCTCGGGAGGCTGCAGCCCGCGTCCGGTGTCCGGATCGCGCGGATCGTTGCAGTACCCGTGAAGATCACCGTTCCGAGTCCGGCGCCGTGGGGGCGCGGAACCCCGGTGTTTCTGGGCCGGTCTTATCGGTTCCATCATGCAACTATCGACCCCCCCGATGTGGGGGAGCATGCGTGAGCGAAGCTCCGTAACGTGCTGTGTGGCTGCACAGCACCGTCGCAGGGACTGGTGAGCTGCAGCAGCCGCAAGAGGGGTTTCTTGAGCGTGTTCGCTGCGTCGTGGTCCGGTCGTGTTCGTGGAGTGATGCTGGCGGTGGTGGCGTTGGTCGCCCTGCTGGGTTCGTTGTTGGTGGTGGTGTCGCAGCCGACATCGGCACAGGCTGTGGTGACCGGGACGGGCGGGCAGTACGTGCCGATGCCTTCGAACGCCCGCGTGCTGGAAGGTGCGACGTCGGCAGGGACGTTCCGCACGGTGAAGATCGCCGGAGCCGCCGGGCTCCCGTCGTCGGGGATCGGCGCCGTGACGATGATGGTCACGGTCGCTGACCCGAAGGGGTCGGGGCAGCTGCAGGTGCGTGCCGACGATGCCGACACGACGACGCTGCTGATGATCTACAACTCCGGTGTCGGTGGGAACCGGTCGAACACCGGGCTGCTCGCGGTCGCGGACGACGGCACGATCCAGGTGCGGACCGAGACGGCGCAGTCGAAGGTCATCATCGACATCACCGGCTACTACACGTCGACGAAGAACGGTGTCTCGGCCGGTGGGTTCGTGGCGATGTCCCCGTCGCGCGTGCTCGACTCTCGTGGCGGGATCGGTGGCGCGCAGGGGCAGATCCCCGCGGGTTCGCAGCGCACGATCCAGGCGACGGGCTCGAACGGCATCCCCGAGGGTGCCGCGGCGGTCGCGGTGAACATCATCGTCATCAACCGATCGGGCAAGGCCGGCTACGTCCGTCCGACGCCCACCGGTGAGACCCGGAGCACCGGCGTCCTCAACTACAACTCGAATGAGGACCTCGAGACGGCGATGAACGCGCAGGTCGCGTTGAACGCCGACGGGAAGTTCAGCATCGACACCGCCGCGGAGGGCGGGAAGATCGACCTCGTCGTCGACATCCAGGGCTACTTCCTCAAGTCGAACCCGGGCGGTGGTTTCACCCCGTTGAACGGTCGCCTCATCGACACCCGCAAGACCGCGAGCATCGCTTCGGGTGCCTCGTTCACGGTGCAGGTCGGTGGCGTCCAGGGCGCCCCGACCGTTGAGGGCGGCTTGTCGGCTGCCGCGGTGACGTTCACTGCGGTCAACGACAGCGGTGCGGACTCGTACGCGAAGATGTGGGCCGATGGTGCGGCTGAGCCGACCTCGTCGGCGATCAGCAGTGACAAGACCTCGAAGGTGTCGAACACCGTGGTCGCTCCGGTGGGGGCGAACGGGAAGATCCGCATCAAGAACATGGGCAAGGGGGCGATGGACTACCTCGTGGACCTGCAGGGTGCGTACAACTCGCTGCCCGGCGGCCCGGGTGAGACGAACCGGACCGGCAAACGAACCTCGGCGACGACACTCCCGTTCCCGATCACGGACCAGACCAACGCGTCCGTCGACGTCGGCACCGGCAACTTGCTGGTCAGCACGACTGCGATGAGCCTGCCGGGAGTGACCGAGAACACCACGATCGGCGCCGCGTACAACTCGCGCAGCACCACCGTCGGTGACACCAACACGATGGACGCGAACCGGTGGCAGTACGCCCTCGCCGGCGCTGGGGACCTCACCGCGAACGCCGACGGTGTCATCTACACGGACGCCGTCGGGACGACGTGGCAGTTCCGTCCGTCCGGGGCGCAGGGCGCTTTCACCAGCCCGGCTGGTCTGCAGCAGACCCTGACCCGCGTCGACAACAGCACGACGCACGAGTACACGTTGAAGGGGTGGACGTCGAACTCGACGACGCACTTCAACCTCGCGGGTCAGCCCACCTCGATCGTGGACCGGAACAAGAACCAGATCAGCTTCAACTCCGACGAGCCGGGCTTCACCCTGAAGTCCCTCGTCTCGACCGCGGGTGTCACCGGGGCCCGGACGGCGAACTCGTCGTACGCCAACGGTGTGCAGACGTTCTCGCAGACCAGTGGCTCGAGCTCGCGGAGCGTGTCGTGGACGAAGAACAGCACCGGCGACATCACCATGTACACGGACGCGCTCGGCAAGAAGACCACGTTCGCGTACACCAGCGGAAACCTGACCTCGATCACGGCGCCCGAGGGTGGCGTGACGGCGTTCACGTACGACTCGTCCGACCGGGTCACGAAGGTCGAACAGCGCAACACCACTGCCGGCTCGCCGGGGACCGCTGTGACGCGATTCTCGTTCAAGGACGACACCACCACGCTGGTTGCTGACCCGCGGTCCGATCAGTCGGTCGCTGTGGCGGACACGAAGTACACCAACTACACCCTCGACGGGAACGATCTCGTCACGAACGTCGTCGACGCCGCGAAGCGGGAACAGTCCCGCTCCTACAAGTCCACGAACAACGGCGTCGAGAACTCGAGTGTCGGCGCGGGCGCAAGCGCATCGACGTCGAAGAACACCTACGGGGCGAACAACGAGCAGTCGCTGACGCAGTCGGAGTCCGGCGCGGGCACGAAGAACTCGGCGACGTACGGTTCCGGATCGGCTGCCTACCTGCCGTCAAAGGTCACCGACAGCTCGGGTAATGAGACCAACTACGGCTACGACGGCCCCGGCAACCGAACGTCGACCGCCACGGGCGGCTCCGGTCCGGAGGCGGCGAAGGCAGAGCTCGAGTACAACAAGAAGGGCACCGACCCGTATGCGTGGGGTGCGGTGAAGTCCGCGACGGCTCCCGGCGACGGTGATCGGAAGACGACGTATTCGTACGACACCCACGACCAGCTGCTCGCCATCACGGCGCCGGCCAACACGGTCGGGGAACAGAAGTACTCCTACGACGACTTCGGCCGTGTGAAGAACCACACCGACGGTGACGGCGGCGTCACGACGTACTCGTACGACAACGACGACCGGCTGCTGACGACTTCGTTCGATGACGGCACCGCAACGGTGACGAACACCTACGACGGGAACGGCAATCAGCTCACCGAGCAATCCGCGACCGGCACCATCACCAACACCTACGACCAGCGGAACCGGCTCACCTCGACCGTGAACACCGCCGGCGGTGGCACCGTGTCCTACGGCTACGACCTCGCCGGCAACACGGCCAAGGTCACCGACGCCCACGGCACCGTCACGCACGACTACGACGTCGCCAATGTCCTGACCCGCACCACCTACCCGACCGCGAACGGCGGTACGGCGAAGCAGGTCTACAAGAACGACGACCACGGCCGCCGCACCGACGCCTGGCTCGGCGCTGTCGAGAACACGGATCCGACCAAGGACCCGACGTCGTGGCAGGCGCACCAGACGATCACCTACGGCGTGTCCGACCACGTCACCGGTGTTCGCGCCGTGAACGCCGACGACCCGTCCAAGCCCGTCGTGAGCCTGACGTACTGCTACATCACCGGGATCGACGCCGGGGGCGACTGCTCGGCGACGAACAGTGCGAACGCCACGGACAAGATCCAGTGGGTCAAGGACAACATCACCCAGCAGACCACCACGTACACGTACGACTCGAACAGTCGCCTCACCAAGGCCGCGCAGGCCGGCGGTGCGACGAACATCACGTGGGCGTACACCTACGACGCGGCCGGGAACCGGCTCACCGCCAAGCGCGGCGGCGACGTCACCAGCTCGCAGACGCTGACCTACAACACCGTCGGGCAGATCACCTCTGACGGCTACGCGTACGACGGTGTCGGCAACTTGGTGAAGGCGCCCGGGCAGACGTTCACCTACAACGGGGCGCAGCAGATGACGTCCTCCACGAAGGACGGCGTCACCACCCGTTACGAGTACGCCGGCGGCAACATGAACAAGCTGCTCTCGCAGGCCACCGACGGGGGAACCGAGTACGACTACACGTATGGCACGTCCGACTCCAACGGTGTCCCCGTGATCACCAGCCGCACCATCGCGGGCACCGGGACTGCGTCGGTCATCAGCGACCCGGGGAACGGGCAGCCGCTGGACCTGCAGACCACCGACGGCACCACGAGCATGTGGGTCATCGACGGCAGCGGCAGCCCGGCCGCCGCGATCGCCGACACCGGGAAGACCGCGTACACCGTCTCCTACGACCCCTACGGCGTTGAAACCGTGACCGTTGGCGGCGACAGTGCGCAGTGGCAGCAGAACCCCTACGGGTTCAAGGTCGGGCTCCGCTCGAGCAACACCGACACCGGGCTCACCAAGTTCGGCTACCGTTGGCAGTCCAGCATCACTGGGGCATGGATCGAACGCGACACCCTCGATGCACCCCTCAGCTCAACGAACGCCAACCGCTACGCCTTTGCGGGTGCCGATCCGATCAACGGCAGTGATCCGACTGGCCTCTATAATTGGAGGCTGGCGGGAGCGGACTTCCTTCTTGCAACAGGCGTCGGAACGGGGATCGGGGCTGCGGTCGGTTGCATCGCCACCATCGCAATTGGGTGTGGGCCAGGTGCAGGACCGGGGGCTGCAATCGGCACTGCGTTGGGTGCAATATTCGGTGCCGGTTTCGTGCTCGGCGCGTCCCTTGCTGGAGGTTATAGTGAGTAAAAAACAATCCAACCCGAAACGCGATCGCATTGTCGCGATTTCGCCTGCTCTTGTGGGTGTCCTCGTTATTGGACTAATTGTCGGACTGCAACAGGTTGACATAGTGTTTGCGCTGATCATTCTTGGCGCTTTCGTAGTAGCCGTTTTGCCGCCCATCTTGGTTGTGCTCAAATTAACACCGGACGATTCGCAGTAGTTGGTGCGAGCGACCGCTCCATCGGTTGAGACCTCCACTACTGGTCCAGCGGTCGCCGGGTGAGGACGGTGCGACCATCGCCGAAGCGATCAAGGCTTGGGCTGTCCGGTAGCCGGTCGTTCACCGCACGGTCTGCGCGACCCCACTGGGGTGTGGAACGGACCGGAGGAGCTTCGTCTCGACTCCGGTCCGCACAGGAGCTGGTGCGACCCCTGCGCGCGACCGTAGCCCTAGGAACACGA
The DNA here is from genome assembly GCF_001864905.1 of Curtobacterium sp. MCBA15_007. Classification (NCBI taxonomy): domain Bacteria; kingdom Bacillati; phylum Actinomycetota; class Actinomycetes; order Micrococcales; family Microbacteriaceae; genus Curtobacterium; species Curtobacterium sp. MCBA15_007. The sequence goes on along the minus strand of NZ_MJGM01000001.1, from coordinate 182,544 downwards.
TGGCGCCGGCAACAGTCCGCGATCCGACGCGCCCGTGCCGAGCGCCACGGTCAGATCTACGCGAGGGCGCCAGCCGTCGCGGCTGCTCCCCCGATCGAACGGTGCAGTCGCGCGCGGAGCGTTTCACCCGTGTAGCGATCCTCCTCGATTCCTCCGACAACCGATCACTCGGCCGCGGTTGAACCCGCGATCCGGGGGACGATCGTTCAACAGCGGCTGCGAGTCAGTCGTCGTTCGGCAGGTACCAGCCGTGCTCGCGGTGTCGCGTCGTCGGCGGGTCGGGGTGCTCTCGGTCGTACGCCTCGTTCGACGGTCGCGTCATCTCTGCGTCGTAACGCCGCAGCTCGTCGTATCGGTCATTGCCTGCGATATTGCGCAGCCGTATCGCCTCGCGCCTCTGTTCCAGTTCGTCGTCGCTGTAGGGGCGGAGACTGCCGAGCGCCTTGGCCACGGAGTCCAAGATTCCCATGCCGTCCCTACCCTTGCTCGGGTACGTCGCCCAAGGACTGGACCAGCCTGGGATGTGCCGCGGGTATTGCTACAGCCCCGGTATCCGGATGGAAGTCGCTCGTAGCCGGTGGTGCTGGAGCTGTTGCCACCTGCGAGGATGCATTCGCGCAGACAGCCGAGTGCGACGCCGCAGTAGATGCTGACAGGGCTTCGGGATATCGTTGGCAGAGTGATTACGTAGCTCCGTGCCAGAACCCGTTCTCGGACCAGCTGCGATAATAGGGGTGTGAATCATCAACAGGACACGAAGTAAAAACGAACAGAAGTTAGTGGCTGGGGTGATGGGCGTAGCGGCCGTGATCATTGGAATTTACGCTGTGCTTTCTTTCGTAGAGGGTAGTTTATGGCGTGGCTCCCTAGCCGTAGTGAGTGCTGCTCTCCTCGGATATTTTGCGATAGGCTTAGCGTTCCCAAGTCGCACTAAGCATCGCTGATGGTTTGGGTGCTCACCGAGATATAGCGTTGCATAGCACCGGCAAATCAGCGACCCGGGCACGGGGCAGCCGCTGGACCTGCAGACCACCGACGGCACCACGAGCATGTGGGTCATCGACGGCACCGGCAACCCTGTCGCCGCGATCGCCGACAGCGGGAAGACGGCGTACACCGTCTCGTACGACCCGTACGGCGTCGAAACCGTCACCGTCGGCGGCGACAGCGCGCAGTGGAAGCAGAACCCCTACGGGTTCAAGAGTGGTCTCCGCTCGTCCAGCACCGACAACGGGCTCACCAAGTTCGGGTACCGCTGGCAGTCCAGCGTCACGGGCGGGTGGATCGAACGTGACACTCTCGACGCGCCCCTCAGCCCGAGTAATGCCAACCGCTACGCGTTCGCGGGAGCTGACCCCATCAATAAGTCAGATTCCTCGGGTCGTAGCGTCGGGGGAGCGGCCGTCAATGCGGGTGTGGCGACAATCGCTGCCGTCGGGACCGCCGCAGTTTGCGCGTCAACCGCAGGAATCGGTTGCTTGGTGGGTGGAGTGGTCTTGGGTGGAGTGTTCGGAGGTTTTGGCGGTATCGCCCAGGAAGCAGTTGAAGGTGGAGATAACTATGGGCAGGCGGCACTCGAAGGAACGGTAAGCGGGGCTATTGGAGGCTTCGGCGGTGGCATCGCCGGCAAGCTGATCAAGTACCTGCCGCGTGGCTAGGAGGGCCGCAACATGTCGGGCTTTTGGATCACATGGACAGTCCTGCTGGTTATTGCAGTCGGCGCACTGGTGCTCGTTGGAGTGGGTGTCCAGCGAACAATTTCCACAGAAGGATGGCGCGACGGAAAGCTCCATCGCGGAGCCGGAGGGCGATGGTTCTGGAGTGGGATCATCGTCGCGTTGATCGACGGGGTGGCGCTGATCCTCCTTGTCCTGACGAACTAGGACGTGAGCGGCCTTTGACGGAGAAACCACGACATTCGGGCGTCGTGTCGGGGCAAGGGCGCATGGTCGATCAGGTGAAGGGGACTGGAAGGCCGCAATGTCTGCGAGCAAGTCCATCGTGAGCCCGATCATGCGGGTGAGTCGATTTCGCAAGAGTGGGGGGCCGATGGCAGCGCAGCCTGGTCGGAGCCCTCGCACTCAGCCCGAGTCGTGGATTCTCTAGGATCGACCCATGTCCACGACCATGCCCGGCTTCGGGACGGAGCGCATCACGCAGCTCGGCCTGCGCGACCGCGTCTACGACCGGGTGCTCGAGGTCCTGATGGGTCACGACGTCGAACCGGGCATGCGGCTGTCGATCGACGGCCTCGCTCGCTCGCTGGGGGTCTCGCCGACCCCGGTCCGCGAAGCCCTGGTGCAACTCGAACGCACCGGCCTCGTCACCCGTGAAGCGAACAAGGGGTACCGGGTCTCCCCGCCCCTGGCCGGCGACCAGCTCGAGGCCCTGTTCGACGCCCGGCTCATCGTCGAGAGCGGCGCCGTCGAACTCGCGGCCCGCGGCGACGTCGACGGCCTGCGCGAGCGGCTGGCGGCAGCGCTCGACGAGCAGGCGGCGGTGGCCGCCGAGGTCGCGTCCGTCGGTGCTGCGCACGCGCCGGAAGAGCTGATGGCCCGCTTCTTCCGCAGCGACTGGCAGTTCCACCAGCTGATCTTCGACGCGACACGGAACCCGTTCCTCGAAGAGATGTCCGAGATCATCACGACGCGCGTGCACCGCATGCGGCAGATCGTCGAGGGCGGCGGGGACGACACGGATCGTGCGGTCCAGGAACACCGGGCCATCCTGGAGGCGCTCGCTGCGGACCCGACGTCGGCCGTCGCCGCGATGCGGCTCCACATCGACGCCGTCCGGTTGCGTTCGCGCGCGGACGCGTCCCACACGAGCTGAGGCGGAGGGGTTGCGTTCCGGCGTCGTGCGAGTATCTTTCCTATAGGAAAGAGGTTCAAGGCTGAACCACCACGACATGCAAGGGAGCATTCCGTGACCACTCCACAGGACTGGGTCGACCAGGATTGGGACCCCACCACCTGGACGTCGGAGACCTGGCCGGTCGCCGCGTGCCTGCACGGGTTCGCGCAGGTCACCCGCGACGGGACGGCATTCCACGACGCCCCCGCCGAGGTGTGGGACGAGGTGTTCGGGCAGATCGAGGCCGTCGGCTTCTCGCTGGCCGAACTCGCTGACAGCCACATCCGGCCCGCTGACCTCGAAGCCTCGCGCCGCGACGAGCTGTTCGCCGTCGCGAAGTCGCACGGCATCGGGATCCCGTCGGTGCACCTGCAGCGCAAGAGCGTCATCCAGCCCGGGCACGAGGACGAGAACCTCGCTTACGCCCACCGCACGATCGACGCGGCGGCCGAGTGGGGCATGCAGGTGTTCTCGACCGGGCTGCACCAGCCGTTCACCGACGCCCAGAAGCGGGCGCTGTGGTTCTGGACGGCGCCGGGCCCGAAGGACCCCGACGACCCCGAGGTCTGGAACGCCGCGGTCAAGCGACTGCGGGAGCTCGGCGAGCACGCTGCGAGCGTCGGGCTGCCGATGGCGCTCGAGCTGTACGAGGACACGTACCTCGGCACTGCCGACAGCGCGGTCCGCCTGGTCGAGGAGATCGGGCTCGACAACGTCGGCCTGAACGCGGACGTAGCCAACCTCATCCGTCTGCACCGTCCGGTCGAGGACTGGCGGGAGCTGTTCGCAAAGACCATGCCGCACACGAACTACCTGCACGTGAAGAACTACACGCGTGACGAGGCCGGCGACGGCAGCTGGGCGACGAGTGCGCCGAGCACCATGGAGACGGGCCTCATCAACTACCGCCAGGTCCTGCGCGACGCCGTCGCCGACGGGTTCCGCGGGATCGTCATGACCGAGCAGTACGGCGGGGACAGCCTCGGCGTCTGCGCCACCAACCAGCAGTACATCCGATCCGTCCTCGCGACGACGAAGCTCGACGCGACGGCGACCCCGACTGCAGCAACCAGCACCGAAGGAGCAATCCGATGAGCACCCTCGACATCGCCGTCGTCGGGTCCGGCTACATGGGCGGCGGGATCGCCCAGGTCCTCGCCCTCGCCGGCCACACGGTCCGGATCGCCGACGTCTCGGCCGAGATCGCCCAGCAGAACCTGGAGCGGCTGCTCACCGAGACTGCGCAGTTCGTCGCCGACGGGCTGTTCCCCGAGGACGCCGTCGATCGGGTCCGCGCACACCTGAGCGCTGCCGAGTCGATCGAGGCCGCCGTCGCCGACGCGGACTTCATCGAGGAGGCCGTGCCCGAGAAGCTCGAGATCAAGCACGCGACGCTCCGCCGCATCAGCGAGGCCGCCCGCCCCGACGCCGTGATCGGCTCGAACACCTCGACGATCCTGATCGAGTCGCTGGCCGAGGCCGTCGTGGGCCCGGAGCGGTTCCTCGGCGTGCACTTTTCGAACCCGGCTCCGTTCATCCCCGGCGTCGAGCTCATCCCGCACCCGACCACCAACGAGCACGCGATCGAGGTCGGCGAGACCGTCGTCGCCGCGACCGGCAAGCAGTCGGCACGGGTGAAGGACTCGACCGGGTTCGTCCTGAACCGCCTGCAGTACGCGCTGTTCGAGGAGGCCACGAAGATCGCCGACGAGGGCATCGCGAGCCCCGACGACATCGACACCATCGTGCGGACCACGTTCGGGTTCCGCCTGCCGTTCTTCGGCCCGTTCGCGATCGCCGACATGGCAGGGCTCGACGTCTACGCCTTCTGCTTCGAGTCGCTGCAGACCCGCTGGCCCGAGCGCTTCGCCACCCCGCCGTCGCTGCAGCAGCACGTCGACGCCGGTGAACTCGGCACGAAGTCCGGCGCCGGGTACCTCGAGGTGCTGGCCGACCGCACGCCCGAGCTCGTGGCCTACCGGAACAAGGCGTACGTCGCGATGCAGAAGCTCCTCGACGAGCTCGGCCCGGCACCGATCCACTGAGCCCGGAGCACGAACCATGAGCACGCAGAACCCCCAGACCGAACAGACCGAACAGACCCGCACCGTCGTCCTCACCGGGGCCGCCTCACCGCGGGGCATCGGCCGCGCCACCGCCCACCACCTGGCCGAGGCCGGGTGGGACGTCGGGATCGTCGACCTCGACCAGACGGCGAGCGAGCAGGTCGCCGCCGAGATCCGCGAACAGCACGGCGTGCGGGCCGTCGGTGTCGGTGCGAACGTCGCCGACGAGTCCGCCGTCCGTGCGGCCTTCGACACGATCGAGGCCGAACTCCGGCCGATCACCGCGCTCGTGAACCTGGCCGGGGTCTCGTCCGCGCACGCCTACCTCGACCTGCCCGAGGGGGAGTGGCACCGTGTGCTGTCGATCAACCTCGACGGCGTGCACTTCGCCAGCCTGCGGGCGGCGGAGTCGATGGTGCGGTCCGGCTACGGGCGCATCGTGAACCTGTCGTCGGTCTCCGCCCAGCGCGGCGGCGGCACCTTCAGCAAGACCCCGTACACGGTGGCGAAGGCCGGCGTGATCGGCCTCACCCGTGGTCTGGCACGCGAGCTCGGCCCACGCGGCGTCACGGTCAACGCGATCGCCCCCGGTCCGATCGACACCGACATCATGGGCGGCACCCTGTCCGAGGAGCGGAAGGCCGAGATGGCCGCCGACGGCGTGCTGCCGCGCATCGGCACCCCGCGGGACATCGCTGCCGCCATCGCGTACCTCATCAGCGAGGACGCCGGGTTCGTCACGGGCCAGACGCTCAACGTCGACGGCGGCCTGTACATGCACTAGGGCCAGCCGCCCGCGGAACGCGCGCCGACCGGGCGACGCGATCCGTGCCTCCCGTCCGGACGACCGAACCGACCGCCGGACGCCAGAACGACCGCACCGTGCTCGCAAAGGAGCGAACCCGTGTCACTACCCCCTGCCCCCGCGCTCGGGTCGACGAACGACCCCGGCCTGAAGTCCGCCATCGGCAAGGCGACGAAGCACCTCATGCCGATGCTCGTCATCCTGTACTTCGTCGCGTTCCTCGACCGCACGAACGTCGGCTTCGCCGAAGAGGCCCTGCGCGTCGACCGCGGTATCTCCGACGCCGCCTTCGCCCTGGGCGCCGGCATCTTCTTCATCGGCTACGCGATCTTCGAGATCCCGTCGAACCTGCTGCTCAAGCGGTTCGGTGCGCGCTTCTGGCTCGCCCGGATCGCCGTCACGTGGGGCATCGTCGCCGCACTGTTCGCCTTCACGACGAACGACACGATGTTCATCATCCTGCGGTTCATCCTGGGTGTGACCGAGGCCGGGTTGTTCCCGGGCGTGATCATGTACCTGTCCGAGTGGTTCCCGAACAAGGTGCGCGTGCGCATGTTCGCGATCTTCTACCTGGCGCAGCCGTTCTCGCAGATGATCGGCGCCCCGTTGTCCGGCGGCCTCATCAGCGTCGGTGACCAGGTCACCCCGTTCCACGGCTGGCAGGTCATGTTCGCCGGCGAGGGCATCCTCGCGGTGCTGGCCGGTGTCGCGGCCCTGGTGTTCCTGACGAACAGTCCACAGCAGGCGAAGTGGCTCGAACCGGGCGAGAAGGCGTCGCTCACCGCGGCCATGGAGCGCGAGGACACCGCTCGCACCGAGGACGGCCCGAAGGGCATCTGGCGCGCGATGGCGAGCGGGCGCGTCTGGTACTTCACGATCATCTACTTCTGCCTGCAGGTCGCCGTGTACGGCACGACGTTCTACCTGCCGCAGCAGGTGTCCTCGCTGCTCGGGCAGGACGTCGGCTGGCAGGTCGGGCTCGTGACCGCGATCCCGTGGCTCGTCGGGCTCGTCGCCTGCTACCTGATCGGGTCGCGGGCGGACTCCGTCGGCCGACGCCGGCGCTGGGGCACCCTGTTCTACGTCACGACCGGCCTGTCGATCCTCGGCTCGGCGTGGGCGGGGGCGAACGGGCAGCCGGTGCTCGGCATCCTGTTCATCACGCTGGCCGTCGCGAGCTTCCTGTCCGTCGGCCCGATCACCTGGGCGTACCCGACGGCGTTCCTGACCGGTGCCGCAGCCGCCGCGGGCATCGGCCTGATCAACTCGCTCGGCAACCTCGGCGGGTTCGTCGCCCCGATCATGCGCACCGCGATCAACGAGGTGGTGCCCACCGACAGCGGTGCGTTCGGCATCGTCTCGCTCGGTGTCCTGGCGTTCGTCGCCGCGGTGATGATCTTCTGCACCAAGTTCTTCCGCGGGGCCAAGGCCGACGAGCTGCTCGACACCTCGCACGTCCGCACCACCGACCCGAAGGGCAGCAAGCGATGACCCGACTGTTCAACGACCCGGCGGACTTCGCCGACGAGGCGACCGACGGCTTCGTCGCCGCGAACGAACGGTGGGTGCGGAAGGTGCACGGCGGCGTCGCCCGCGCCACCACGAGCCCCGACGGCACGGTCGCCGTCGTGATCGGCGGCGGCTCGGGGCACTACCCCGCGTTCGGCGGACTGGTCGGACACGGCTTGGCCGCGGGTGCCGCGATGGGCAACCTGTTCGCCAGCCCCAGCGCCCAGCAGGTCACCGGCGTCGCGAAGGCCGCGGAACACGGGGGTGGGGTGCTGCTCAGCTACGGCAACTACGCCGGAGACGTCCTGAACTTCGACGCCGCTGCCCGCACGCTCGAGGCCGACGGCATCCCGGTCCGGACGGTCCGCGTCACCGACGACGTGACGAGCGCCCCGGCCGACGACCGCGCGAAGCGCCGCGGCATCGCGGGCGACCTCTGCGTCTTCAAGGTCGCCGGCGCCGCCGCCGAGCGCGGGGACGACCTCGACACGGTCACCGCCGTCGCCGAGCGGGCGAACGACCGGACGCGCAGCTTCGGCGTCGCGTTCTCCGGGTGCTCGCTGCCGGGTGCCGAAGAACCCCTGTTCACGGTCCCCGAGGGCCGGATGGCGGTCGGCATGGGCATCCACGGCGAGCGTGGCATCGACGAGACGGACGTGCCCACCGCGGACGGGCTGGCCGAGCTGCTGGTGTGCCGGCTGCTCGACGAACTGCCCGACGGCGTGGCACTCGAGGGCCAGCGGGTGGTCCCGATCCTGAACGGTCTGGGCTCGGTCAAGTACGAGGAGCTCTTCGTCGTCTACCGCTCGGTGCAGCGGCGCCTGGCGGACGCCGGGGTCGTCATCGTGGAGCCCGAGGTCGGCGAACTCGTCACGAGCTTCGACATGGCCGGAGTCTCCCTGACGCTGTTCTGGCTCGACGACGAGCTCGAGGAACTCTGGGCAGCACCCGCGGACACCCCCGCCTACCGCAAGGGCGGTGCCGTCGCCGAACAGCGCGTCGACCCGTCCACCGTGGCGGCGGACGCCGAGGGCGTCGGCATCGGCCAGGCGACCGACGAGTCCCGTGCGGTCGCCGAGCAGGTCGCCGCCGGGTTCGCCGCGGTCCGCGCCGTCCTCGACGAGCACGCCGACGAACTCGGGCGCATCGACGCCGTGGCCGGTGACGGCGACCACGGCATCGGGATGCAGCGCGGATCGCACGCCGCCGACGTCGCGGCCGCCGACGCGGTCAGCCGCGGTGCCGGTGCCGGCACCGTCCTGCTGGTCGCCGCGGACGCCTGGTCCGACAAGGCCGGCGGCACGTCCGGTGCGATCTGGGGTGCCGCCCTGGAGGCACTGGGTCGCGTGGTCGGGGACGACTCGCGTCCGTCGGGTGCCACCGTCGCGCAGGGGGTCCGCGCGGCCACCGAGGCCGTGCTCGCGTTCGGCGCCACCGTCGGTGACAAGACGATGGTGGACGCGCTGGTGCCGTTCGACGAGGTGCTCCGCACCCGGCTCGACGCCGGGGCGGCGCTCGCCGAGGCCTGGGGTGACGCGGCCCGTGCCGCCCGTCAGGCAGCGGACGCCACCGAGTCCCTGGTGCCGAGGATGGGCCGGGCGCGGACGCACGCCGACCAGGCCGTCGGCACCGCGGACCCCGGTGCGCTGTCCTTCGCCCTCGTCGTGGAGACGGTCGCCCCGTGATCACCGTCGGGGTGTCGCTGAAGACGTACTTCTCGCACGCCCGGACGCTGTCGTGGGCGGCCGAGGTCGCCGACATCGCCCGGCGACACCCCGCGGTGCGCTCGGGTGCGGCGTCGCTCTTCGTGGCGCCGACGTTCCCGGCCCTCGTCCCGGTGCGTGAGCTGCTCACCGGCACCGGTGTGCAGCTCGCCGCGCAGGACCTGTCGTGGGCCGACGCGGGCGCGTTCACCGGCGAGGTCTCCGGCGCCGAACTGCGGGAGATCGGTGTCGACCTGGTCGAGATCGGGCACGCCGAACGGCGTTCCCTGTTCCACGAGGACGACGCGACGATCGCGGGGAAGGTGCACGCGGCGTTCCGGAACCACCTGCGTCCGCTGGTCTGCGTCGGGGAGCCGGACCGGGCCTCCGATCCGACCGAGGCCGTGGCGGCGGTGACCGCGCAGCTCGACCGGGCCGTGTCGACCGCCGTCGCGGACGGGCGCGCCGGACCCCTGACCGTCGCCTACGAACCGGTGTGGGCGATCGGCGCCCCGGTACCCGCACCGGACGACCACATCGTGGCGGTGCTCGCCGGGATCGAGCAGCACCTCGCCACCCGGCCGGAGCTGCACGGCAGCACCGTGCTCTACGGGGGCAGCGCCGGACCCGGCCTGCTCACGCGGGGGCAGGGCCGGATCGGCGGGCTGTTCCTCGGACGCTTCGCCCACGACCCGGCAGCGGTCGAGGCGATCCTCGACGAGGTCGCCGCGGACTAGTCCTCGCGGGTGCCCGCCAGCCCGTGGTCGTGTGCGTAGACGACGAGCTGCACCCGGTCGCGCAGTGACAACTTGCCCAGGATGCTCGAGATCTGGGTCTTCACCGTCGACTCGGTGACGTACTCCTTCGTGGCGATCTCGGCGTTCGACAGGCCGCGGGACGCCCACCCGAACACGACGCGCTCCCGCTCGGTCAGAGTCGCGAACTCCGGCGGCTGGGGTGCGGGGGCCCGAGCGACGTCGGTGCCGAACAGCTGCGCGAGGTCGTTCGGTGCGATGACCGAGCTGCCCTCGTGCACGGCCCGCACAGCGGCGAACAGGAACGGCGGCGTGGTGTCCTTGAGTAGGAACCCGCTGGCGCCGAGCCGGATCGCGGTCGCCGCCGCCGGGTCGAGCCCGAAGGTGGTGAGCACGACGACGCGCGGCAGCGGACCCGGGACGGCGCCGGAGTAGAGCTGCCGGACGGTCTCCACGCCGTCCATCCCGGCCATCCGCATGTCGAGCAGCACCACGTCGGGCCGCACCTCGGGGATGAGCGCGAGCGCTTCGGCCCCGTCGGAGGCCTCACCGACCACACGCATGTCGTCCTGGGCATCGAGCACCACCCGGAGCCCGGCGCGGAACAGCGCCTGGTCGTCGGTGAGCAGGATCCTGATCGGTTCGGTCATCGGACGGGTCCCCCTTGGACGTCGAACGGGATGCGGGCGCGTGCCGTGAACACGTCGTCCAGCACGGCGGCGTCGAACGACCCACCGAGGGCGCCGAGGCGCGAGTCCATGCCGTCGATCCCGCGGCCCGAGCCGGCGGTGGTGCCGTCACCGGCGACGTTCTCGACCTCGAGCACCAGGTCGGCGTTCCGCCAGGTCTCCCGCACGACGACCGGGTTGCCGGGGGCGCCGTGGCGCAGGGCGTTCGTGAGCATCTCCTGCAGCACGCGGCGGGCAGCGGTGCCGGTGTCCGGGCGCAGGGCCAGCGGGACCCCGCGCACCGTGCGGTCGACGTCGACCCCGGCGTCGCGGATGCCCTGCACGATCTCCTCGAGCGAGCCCGGACCGGTCGCCTCAGCGGAGCCGTCGATGTGCCCGAGGACCTGTCGGACCTCGACCAGGGAGCTCCGGGCGGTGCTCGCGATGGTGGCACTGACCGCTCGGATGCGCGCCTCGTCGGCCAGGAACGGCACCGAGTCGGCCTGCGCGATGATGACCGCGAGCGAGTGGCCGACGACGTCGTGCACGTCGCGGGCGATGTCCGCGCGGATGCGTTCGGACTCGGCGACGTCGATCGCGCGGGTGGCGGTGGCCTCGGCCTCGGTGGCGACGGCCTCGGCACGTGAGGCTGCGGCCTCGGCGTCGGCACGGCGCTCCGACTCGCGGTCGCGGGAGCGGAAGGCGCGGACGGCGACCCCGCCCGCCCAGACACCGAGCAGCGCGGTCACCGGGGCGGCCATCGCCAGGAACGCCTGGTCGCGGGGACCGTTGATGAGCACGAGGAACCGGAAGCCGGTCGACGCCAGGTAGACCGTCGCCCCAGCGCCGGCGACGACCGCGAGCACACCGGAGACGACGACCTCGGTGCGGGTGCCGACGACCGCGGCGGTCCCGATCACGACGAACATCGCGAGGTCCACAAGCGACGGGCGCTCGCCGCCGCCGACCTGGATCACCCCGAGGACGACGACCATCGCCATCGCAGCGGACGGGGAGATGCGGCGCAGGGCGATCGCCACCGAGGCCGACAGCACCGCGGCGAGGCTCGCGTGCTCGAGCTCGAGGTCGATGGGCAGCAGGAAGACGAACGCCGCCAGGGCCGCCCAGGCCACGTCGACGGCGATCGACCGGGTGGCGAGCGGCCGGAGGAACCTGCCCCGTTCGGTCACGGCTCGATCATCGCATGCCGCCCACGCCGTGCAGCGCGGACCGACGTCACGCGCCCGCGGTCATGGCGGCGAGGGCGATGACGGTCGTGGTGACGATCGCGGCGCAGAGCAGCAGCGTGGCGATCGTGTGCTTCGTCGAGGACTCCATGTCACCAGACTCGTGGCGCGGAGTCGCCGGGGCATCGGGCGCAGGGGCGAAGCGCTTCGTCCCTGCGGGTGAAGCGAGGGGCGATCACCCGGTACTCGGGGATCAGACGACGACGGATCCCAGCTGCCGGTGCGCGATCGAGACGGACTCGCCAGACACCGCGTTCAGCGGCGACGACAGGAACGCGACGAGGTCGGCGATCTGCTGCGGTGTCGAGTCGCCGGGGCCACCTGGGCGGACCTCGGCGGACGGGGTGTCCGTCACGGTCCCGGGGTTGACGACGTTCACCGTGACCCCGGTGCCCGCCACGTCGTCGGCCAGGTTCTTTGCGATGACGCTCACCGCAGTGTTCCGGAGCGACGCCGTGATGTTGCCGGAGAAGTAGGCGTTCTGCCCGCTCACCACGACCACGCGACCGAATCCGGCCTCGCGCTGGGCGGGGAGCACGGCGTTCGCGACGCGGAGGAACCCGAGCGCCTTGCCGTCGATCGCGTCGAGGACCTGCTCCGGGTCGGACTTCCGGGCCGGGTCGAGGGTGCTCGCGCTCGGGGCAGCGGTCACGACCAGCACGTCGATGCGCCCGTGCCGCTCGAGGACGGCGGCGATGCCAACGTCCACCGACTCCTGCGAGGCGGTGTCGATCGGCACGCTGCCGTCGGAGTCCTCGGCGCTGCGGGAAGCGACGACGACGGTCGCCCCCTCGGTGCGGAGGCGGTCGGCGACGGCGGTACCGATGTACCCCTTGCCTCCGACGACGAGTGCGACACGGTTCTTGAGTTCGAGGTCCACGCGGCCACGCTATGCCGGGACGGTGCGGTCTGCCCGCCCGTCGCGCACCGGAGCCCCCACCCGATGGGGGCAGGAGCTCCGGTGGTCAGATCTTCGTCCAACGAACTTACTCTTGAGGAATCACAAGCAAGCCGTCAGGTGTGCATGCGGTGGGTATCGCAACGGAACGAGGTGGACATGGGCTCACGATCAGCTGGCAATGTCGCGACGATCATCGCCGCAGGGTGTTTGGTACTGCTCCTCGTCGTCGTCTGGCTCCGCGGACAGCAGTCGATCGGAGACGGGTTCGCGATCCCCGTCGTGTCCGTGCTCGTTCTCGGGTTCACCGGCTGCACGGTGTGGGCCGGGGTCGTCGCCTTGCGTCGACGCGGGAGAGGACGCTGACGCCCGTCTGCGCGATCTGGCTTTCCTTGAGGCGGCGCTGAGGCGGTCGCGCCGACCATCGCACACGGACCCGCTCGATCGACGGGCACCCGCTGGAGTGAAGGAGAGCCACGTGTACTTCCACAAGCAGGAACTGCAGTTCACGGCAACGCCCGACAAGCCCGACGCCGTCTACGCCCGCAAGCTGCAGGAGGTGCTCGGTGGCCAGTACGGGGAGATCTCCGTCGCCATGCAGTACCAGTTCCAGGCGTGGAACATGCACATCCCCGGCAAGTACCGCGACATGGTGTTCGGCATCGGCGCCGAGGAGATGGGCCACGTCGAGATGCTCGCGACGATGATCGCGCAGCTGCTCGAGAAGTCCCCGCTCGGCATCACCGAGGACGCGGTGCAGGACGACCCCACGGTCGCCGCGATCGTCGGTGGCACGGACGTCCAGCACGCCATCGTCGCCGGTGCGGGCGCCCGTCCAGTGGACAGCAACGGCAACCCCTGGCAGGGCTCGTACATCACCGCCAGCGGCAACCTGCTCGCCGACTTCACGGCGAACGAGAACGCCGAGATGCAGGGCCGTGTGCAGGCCGCCCGGCTCTACCACATGACCGACGACCACGGCGTGCGGGACCTGCTGTCCTTCCTCATCGCCCGCGACACGATGCACCAGAACATGTGGGCGACCGCCGCCGCTGAGCTGCGCGAGCAGGGCGTCGAGGGCTTCCCCGTGCCGAGCAACTTCCCGCAGTCGAAGGAGAACCAGGAGGTCAGCTACCAGTACCTCAACTTCTCCGACGGTGCCGAGGCGAAGAACGGCCCGTGGGCGAGCGGCCCCTCGTTCGACGGCAAGGGCGAGTACTCGTACCACGACGGCCCCACGACCTCGGTCCCGATGCCCCCGCCCACCCACCCCGACGTCCGGCTGTACGGCACCACCGAGCTGCCGAACGTCGTCGAGAAGACGGCCGGCCTGGTGCAGGACACGCTGCACAAGGAGTAGTCCCGCAACCCACGGAACGACGGGAGGCCCGGCGCACGACGTGCACCGGGCCTCCTGTCCGTCAGGTGGTCACCGCACCGACGGGGCGGACCCGCCCACGGTCATCAGCGCCCCCGTCTCGGGTTCTTCGTCGCGCGGTGCCTCGAAGATGCCCGAGTAGGCGCGGACCGCGCTCCACCCTGCGATCAGCAGGGCCGTGCCGAGCACCGACGCGACCCAGGGCGCCAGGAGCGACTGCTCGAGGAGCCGTGGAGCGGCGAGCCAGGCCAGGAACGTGCCGGTCAGGCTGCCGGTGGCCCCGAGGAGCACGGCGGTGCGCCGGTCCAGGCTCGTCAGTGCGAGCGCCGCGGTGACGACGAGGACCGCGACCACCGCGTGCAGCAGGACGGACGTCATCGCTCAGCTCCTCACTCGGCGGCGGTGCCGGAACCGGCGGCACCGGAACCGACCGCGAGCTGCTCGGACCCGCCACCGACGGTGACGGCGATCTTGCGCGGCTTCGCGGACTCCTTGACCGGGATCGTGACGCTGAGCACGCCGTTGTCGTACCCGGCGGTGATGCGCTCGGCGTCGAGGCCGTCGCCGAGCGTCAGCTGCCGGACGTACGTGCCGGGCTGGCGCTCACGGGTGAGCCACTGCGAGCCCTCGGGCGCGCCCAGGGTGCGCTCGGCGCGGATGGTCAGGACGGAACCGTCCACGTCGATGTCGACGGAGCCCGGGTCGATGCCGGGCAGGTCGACGTCGAGGACGTAGTGGTCCCCGGTGCGGTACAGGTCCATCGGCATCGAGCGCGGGCCGGCGGCGGTGCCGAGGAGCGAACCCGCGAGTCGGTCGAGCTCGCGGAACGGATCGAAGTTCATCGTCATCGAAATCAACTCCTTCGTGGTTCTCGTTGAGTCCCCTCGACTCAACTGCCACCGTTTTAGCACTCGACCCTGGCGAGTGCCAAAAGAACGCTCAGAGGACGCCGAGAACCACGCAGCGCGCAAAACGTACACAGCGCGAATGGTTCGTTGAACTGACCGTTCACTGTGTGAAAGAGTTCAGCCGTCCGAACGGGACACACGGCAAGCAAGAAGGGCGGGACAGGACATGCACAGCACGTACTCCGGGATGCCTCGGGTCGCGACGATCGGCAGCAGCCACACGCGCGTCGGCCTCACCGACCCGGCGGTCATCGACGCGTACGTCGCGCGTCGCATCCAGGACCCCTCGCTGCTCGCCGGTCGCTCCGAGCCGTCCTACGCGGACTTCTTCACCACGCCTGCCGTATAGCAAGGAGCGCATGACCCCATGCCGTTGACCGTCGTCCGTCGAGAGCACGTCCACCTCTACACCCGCGAACCCGAGTCGCGGGCCGCGAAGACCGCCGTCGACGCGTTGCTCCGCCTGCAGCACGCCGAGGACCAGCAGATCGAGTCCGCCCGCATCGAGAGCGGCCTGACGAAGAACGAGTTCCTCGCCGTCCGGTACCTGCTGCAGGCGCACCGGGACGGCCGGACGACGGGCCCGAAGGACCTGGCCGTCATGCTCGCCGTCTCGAACGCGTCGGTCACCAAGATCGTCGACGGGCTCGTGCAGAAGGGGCTGCTGTCCCGCGCGGCGCACCCCACGGACCGCCGTGCGCAGGTGCTCGCCCCCACGGACCAGGCCACCGAGAAGATCGACGCCTCGTACGCACGGTTCCACGAGGCCGTCGTCCAGGTGCTCGAGCAGCTGCCCGACGCGGACAACGCCGTCCTCGCCGACTCGCTCACGAAGATCGTCGACGCGCTCGCCGCGGGCTCGCCCGCGCCGGTCGACGAGTACACGGTCGACGACCAGGACTGACGCGAGCGCGCCCGGCTGACGCGACCCGACGGGTGCGGCGCGACCGCGATGCGGACGGGAGGCCCGTGGTGCGCCCGCCACGGGCCTCCCGTCCGACGGTGGCGTAAAAACCTTCCAACGGTAAGTTGGGTGCATGACCCACCCCGCGGACGACGCCGACGCGGCCCAGCCGCGCCGCGGCGGGTACCGCAAGGGCGCCGAGCGGCGCACCCAGATCCTCGACGAGATGATCCGCATGGTCGCGGAACAGGGGGTCGACGCTTCGTCGCTCCGTTCCGTGGCCGAGGCCCTCGGGATCACGCACGCGGCACTCCGCCACTACTTCCCGAGCCGCGACGAACTGCTGCTCGCCGTCTACCGGGAGCACGAGGTCCGCGAGCAGGGCGCACCCGACCGGATGAAGTCGGCGATCGGCGACATGCGCGAGAGCGCGTCGCGCAACCGTGCCGTGCCGGGGCTGGTGCAGCTGTACACGACCCTCGCCGCCGACGCGGTGCAGGAAGGCCACCCGGCCACGCGCGACTTCATGCGCGAACGCTTCGCCCGGCTGCGCGCCGAACTCGCCGTGCTCATCGAGGCGGACCAGGCGAGCGGACGGATCCGCACCGACCTGGACCCGGTCGACCTGGCGAGCCTGAGCATCGCGGCGTCCGACGGGCTGCAGGTGCAGTGGCTGCTCGACCCCGACGCCGTCGACGGTGAACGGGTGCTGCGGTTGCTGGAGCAGCTGGTCCCGCCGGTGCGCTGAGCGGCCAGGGGTACGGCCAGACTGCCGGTGGCACAGCGACCGGCCGGTAGAAGGGCAGCATGACCACTTCCACGCGCACCCCGCTCGGCGTCACGCTCGTCGACGGGGGCGCCAACGTCGCCCTGTTCTCGAGCACCGCCGAGCGCGTCGAGTTCTGCACCTTCGACGACGACGGCACCGAGCACCGCACCGAGCTCCGCAACCGCACCGGCTACACCTTCCACGACGTCGTGCCCGGCGTGGCCGTCGGCACCCGCTACGGCTTCCGCGTGCACGGCGCGTGGGACCCGGCGAACGGCCTGCGTCACAACGGCGCGAAGCTCCTGCTCGACCCCTACGCCACCGCGATCGACGGCGAGTACGAGTGGGGCCAGGCGCTCTTCGGTCACGACATGAACGACCCCGAGCAGCTCGACGACACCGACTCGGCCGGCGCGATGCCCAAGTCCGTCGTCGCCGACCGGTCCTTCGACTGGGACGGCGACAGCCTGCTGCGGACCCCGCTCACCGAAACCGTCGTGTACGAGGTGCACGTCAAGGGCTTCACGAAGCAGCACCCGGACGTCCCCGAGGAGATCCGCGGCACCTACGCCGGCATGGCCCACCCGGCGGCGATCAAGCACCTGACCGACCTCGGCGTCACCGCGGTCGAGCTGCTGCCGACGCACCAGTTCGTGCAGGACTCGACGCTGCTCGACAAGGGGCTCCGCAACTACTGGGGCTACAACAGCATCGGCTTCTTCGCGCCGCACGACGAGTACTCGTCCTCGGGCACCGCCGGGCAGCAGGTCGCCGAGTTCAAGTCGATGGTCAAGGCCCTGCACGCCGCGGGACTCGAGGTCATCATGGACGTCGTCTACAACCACACCGCCGAGGGCAACCACATGGGCCCGACGCTGTCCTTCAAGGGGATCGACAACCAGTCGTACTACCGGCTGGTCGAGGGTGACGAGGCGAACTACTTCGACACCACCGGCACCGGCAACAGCCTGAACGTCGGACACCCGGCAGCGCTCGGGCTGATCATGGACTCGCTCCGCTACTGGGTCGAGGAGATGCACGTCGACGGCTTCCGGTTCGACCTGGCCACGACCCTCACCCGCCAGGACGGCGAGGCCGAGAAGCACTCCGCGTTCCTCGACATCATCCACCAGGACCCCGTGCTGCGCGAGGTCAAGATGATCGCCGAGCCGTGGGACACCGCCGGCTACCAGGTGGGCGGGTTCCCGGCCGACTGGTCCGAGTGGAACGGCAAGTACCGCGACGACCTGCGCTCCTTCTGGCGTGGTGACGAGGGTGCGCTGGGCGACGCCGTCCAGCGGGTCCTGGGCAGCCCGGACGTCTACGAGGGGTCGCGCCGATCACCGCTCTGCTCGGTCGACTTCGTCACCGCCCACGACGGTTTCACCCTGGCCGACCTGACGATGTACGCCGACAAGCACAACGAGGCCAACGGCGAGGACAACAACGACGGCGAGAGCGACAACACCTCGTTCAACGGCGGCATCGAGGGCCCGACCGACGACGGCGCGGTGAACGACTACCGCGACCGGCAGCGCCGCAACTTCCTCGGCACCCTGCTGCTCTCCGCCGGCGTCCCGATGATCCTGGGTGGCGACGAACTCGCCCGGTCGCAGGGCGGCAACAACAACGCGTACTGCCAGGACGACGAGATCTCGTGGTTCGACTGGGCCGCCGCCGACAACGACCTGCTCGCCTTCACCACGGCGGCGATCGCGTTCCGTCGACAGCACCGGGCACTGCGTCCGGAGTGGTTCCGCACCGCGCCCGGTGACTCGGAGTCGACGGTGAGCGTGCTCCGCGCCGACGCCGCCGGGTTCGAGGACGGCGACTGGGCGGACGGTGGCAACCGGGCCGTGACGCTCGTGCTGCACCAGGGGGACGACACCGTGGCCGTGCTGCTGAACGCGTCGGGCACCACGGTGGAGTTCACGCTGCCGGAGCGTCCGGGCGGCGGCAACTGGTCGCTCGGGCTGTCGAGCGACCCCGACCAGGCCGTGGTGGGCGACGCGGCGACGCTGCTCGTGCGCGACGCGTCCTTCACCGCGCTGGTCTGACGCGGGGCGCGGCGCTCGCGCGGGCTCGCTCGCGCGGGCGGGGCGCTCGCGCGGCTTCGCTTGGTGAGCAGAAATGGTCGGGTTCCCGGTGGGGACCCGACCATTCCTGCTCACGAAGTGGTGCTCGTGGTGCGCGCGGCGCTCCTAGGCGTTCGCGCCCGCGGTCAGCACGGCTGCCGCGGGGTCGAAGTCCTCGGGCAGCGGCGGGATCGCGTCCACGGTCGACGTGATGTCGACGGCGGAACCCGACTCGGCCGCGTCACGGATGCCGAGCAGGACGTCGAGCACGTGCAGCGCGACGGCGCCGGAGGCACGCTCGGGGCGGTCCTCGGCGATGGCGCGGGCGAGTTCGACGACACCGGTGCCACGGCCCCAGGTGGAGCCGACCGCCTCGAGCGTCTCGGGCTCGTCCTGCCCGTAGCGCCAGAGCTGCGACGAGCCCTCGAAGGTGTTCGGGTCGGGCAGCGAGATCGTGCCGAGCGTGCCGTTGATCTCGACGAAGCCCATGCGCGGCAGGGCGTGCTGGAACGAGAACGTCGACTGTGCGGACTGCCCGCCGGCGAACTCGATCAGGGCCGCGTGGTGCGTCGGGACCTCGACCGGGAACGTCTCGCCGGCGCGGGGGCCGGACGCGATCGTGCGACGGTCGAGCGACTTCGACGAGACGGCCTGCACGCGCGAGGCGGTGCCGAACGCGTGCACCAGGGTCGTCACGTAGTACGGGCCCATGTCGAACAGGGGGCCGGCACCGGTGGCGAACAGGAAGTCCGGGTTCGGGTGCCACGCCTCGGGTCCGGGGACGTGGAACAGCGTGGTCGCGGAGAGCGGCTCACCGATGTCGCCGCGGGCGATGGCACGGAGCGCCGTCTGGATGCCCGCGCCGAGCACGGTGTCCGGAGCGGTCGCGACGCGCAGGCCCTTGGCCTTCGCCGACTCGAGCACCGCCGCGGCCGACGCGTGGTCGGTGGCGATCGGCTTCTCGCTCCAGACGTGCTTGCCGGCGTCGATGATCTGCTGGTCGACCTCGGCGTGTGCGGCCGGGATCGTCAGGTTGATCACGATCGAGATGTCCTCGCGGGCGAGGAGTTCCTCGACCGTGCCGGACGCGGCGACGCCGTACTCCGCCGCCTGGGCAGCAGCGCGGTCGAGCAGCACGTCGGCGACGAAGCGGACCTCGACGTCGGCGAACTTCGTCAGGTTCTCGAGGTACTGGGTGGAGATGTTGCCGGCACCGATGATGCCGATCCCGACGCGGCTCACTTGTCGTTGTCCTTGAGCCAGGTGAGGGACTCGGTGATGCCCTCGAAGACGTCGCCCTTGTACGCGTCGAACTCGACCACGCGGATGGCCTCGGGTGCGGCGGCGAGGATGGCGGCCACGTCGACGTCGCCCTGGCCGGCGGGGGTCTGGTTCTCGAAGGCGCGCTGCAGTGCCTCGGGCACGATCAGGGCGCTCTCGGACGAGGGCAGCGCGGTGCGGATGTCACCGTCGACCTTGCCGTCCTTGACGTGGATCGCGACGACGCGGTCGCCCAGGCCCGTGAGCACGGTGGGGGCGTCGGCGCCACCGACGGTCGCCCAGAAGGTGTCGACCTCGAGGACGGTCTCCGGCGACAACTGCGACACGAACAGGTCGTAGACGGTGCGGCCGTCGACCTTGTTCGTGAACTCCCACTGGTGGTTGTGGTACCCGAACTGCAGGCCACGGCCGGCGGCCTCGGCGGTCAGCTCGTTGACGCGCTCGGCGATCTTCGCGACGTCGTCGGCGGTCTGCCAGCGGTCGGTCGGGATGAAGGGGTCGATGACGGTGTGGATGCCGAGGCGCTCGGCGGCGTCCCAGATCGGCGCGGTGTCCTCGGCGTCGATCACGGCGACGTGGCCGGACGGAGCCTTGAGGCCGGTGGCCGCGAACGCACGCTCGAGGTCGGTGGCGCGCTCGACGAACGCGTAGGGCTCGACGTTCTCGTACCCGATCTCGGCGACACGGGCGATGGCCTTGTCGAGGTCTTCGGCGATGGCGTCGCGCAGCGAGTACAGCTGCACAGAAGTGGTGGGCATTGCAGAGGCTCCTTCGATCCTGTCTGGGTGTCGCGGCCCGTCGAGGAGCGATGCTCCGCGGCGAGATCGATGACGACGCTACCCCAAAAACCACCCGGTGTGTAGTTTTTGCTGCCCCGTGTGACGCGGCCCGGACGGCCCGCACCTCACGGCCCGTGACGGGCCCGGTGTTGCAGACGACACCTGTCGATGTATGCTCGCGTCGGAAAAACCTTGCCAGGCAAGGTTTTCATCGACTCAAGGAGGCGTCATGAGCACACCCGAACCCGGCAGCCCGGCACTGCTCAACCCGGAAGAGGGCATCACCCAGCCCGTCAGCACGGTGAAGGTGGGCATCGGCTACCAGATCGCCCTGTTCCTCGGGCAGTTCGGCCTCTTCGTCGCGCTCATGGCCCCCGTCTACGTGAGCATGCAGCTCAAGGCGCAGGCCCTGGTCGGCGACGACGCCGCGAACGTCATCGGTTCGGTGCTGCCGATCGGCGCGTTCGGTGCGCTCATCATGAACCCCCTGGCTGGCGCCCTGTCCGACCGCACCCGCACGCGCTGGGGCCGTCGTCGCCCCTGGCTGCTCAGCGGTGTCGTCGTCTTCGCGATCGCCCTCGCCTGGATCGCCTACTCGCCGGACGTCCTCAACCTGACGCTGGCCTGGCTGCTCGCCCAGCTCGCCGCGAACGCCACCCTCGCCACCCTGCTCGCGAGCTTCGCCGACAACGTGCCGCAGCTGCAGCGTGGCCGGTCCTCGAGCATCATCGCGCTGGCGCAGAACATCGCCGTGCTCGCCGGCACGTACCTGTCGGTCTTCTTCGTGGCGAACCTGCCCGTGCTGTTCATCGCGCCGGGCATCCTGGCGATCATCCTGGTGGCCGTGTACGCCGTGGTGGCCCGCGACGACCTGCCGACCTACACGCTCAAGAAGTTCACGTTCCTGAACCTCGTCGCGTCGTTCTGGACGAACCCGGTCAAGAACCCGGACTTCGCGTTCGCCTGGTGGTCGCGCTTCCTCATCATCCTGGCGACGTTCATGTTCACGACGTACCGCCTGCTCTACATGCAGGAGCACATCGGCATCGAGAAGCCGAAGGACGCCACGGCCGCCGTCGCCTTCGGTGTCCTGCTCTACACGATCGCGCTGCTGATCAGCGCGGCGCTGTCCGGCTGGGCCTCGGACAAGCTCGGTCGGCGCAAGGTGTTCGTCGGTGGATCGACGGCCATGTTCGCGGTGGGGCTCGTCGCGCTCGCACACGCCGACACGGTCACCGGCTTCTACGTCGCCGAGATCATCATGGGCTTCGCCTACGGCATCTACTCGGCCATCGACACGGCGCTCGTCGTCGACGTGCTGCCGAACGCCGACCGGCCCGGCAAGGACCTCGGTGTCATCAACATCGCGAACGCGTTGCCGCAGTCGCTCGCTCCGGCGATCGCCCTGTTCTTCCTGAAGGTCGGGTCCGACGGAGCAGCCGACAACTACGAGCTCATGTGCTGGGCCGCCGGTGCGATCGCCCTCATCGGCGCACTCGTCGTGATCCCCATCAAGCGGGTGCGGTAGCGCCCGTCGCAACGCGACCAGAAGACGGACTGGAGGCCCGTGGCGACGCCGCCACGGGCCTCCCGTCCGTCTGCCTGGTTGCGTCAGCGGCCCCCGATAGCGTGATCCCCATGCTCGCCGCCGCCCCAGCCCCGTTCGACACCCCCGCCGGCCGCATCATCGGGACGGTCGACGGGGACGTGGTGCGGGTGCTCGGGATCCCGTACGCGCAGGCCGAACGGTTCGCCCCGCCGCAGCCGATGCCACCGGTCGAGGGCGAGCTGCACGCGTCCACCCCGTCGCCGGTCGCGCCGCAGCCGCACGAGGAGTTCGTCGACCTGCTGCTCAACCCGATCCAGGGCATCGAGGTCGACGAGCACTGCCAACGGCTCTCCATCACGCTGCCCGCCGACGTCCTTCCGGGCGAGCAGCTGCCGGTGATGGTCTGGATCCACGGCGGCTCGTACGTCATCGGCGGCGGTGACCTGCCGATCTACGACGCCCGCGACCTGGTGACCGAGCAGCGCGTGATCGTGGTGTCGGTCACGTTCCGGCTCGGCGTCCTCGGGTTCCTCGGCGACGGTGACACGATCCCGGCGAACCTCGGGCTGCTCGACCTGGTCGAGTCGCTGCGCTGGGTGCGCGCGAACATCGCTTCGTTCGGCGGCGACCCCGAGCTGGTCACCGTCTTCGGGCAGTCGGCCGGCGGGGACGCGGCCGCGCACCTGATGATCAGCGCCGGCGCCGAGGGGCTGTTCCGCCGCGCGATCATCCAGAGCGCACCGCTCGGGCTGTCCCGTCGTCGTGCGCGGATGAACCGGGCGATGGTCCGGGCGGTGGGCAGCGTGCACGCCGACACCCCGCTCGACGACCTGCTCGACCGCCAGGCGCTCGGCACCCGGGCCGCCGCACCCTACGGTCTGGCCGCCGGCATGCCCTTCGGCACCCAGTACGGGTTCGCCCCGCTGCCCGCCGAGCGTGACCTGGACGCCGCGTGGAGCCGCGTCGCACCCGACGTCGACGTGCTGATCGGGTCCGGCTCGGACGAGGCCGGCATGTACGTGCCGCTCGTGCCCGGGCTGCGCCGGGTGACCCGGTCGCGCGTGCTGCGGTCGGCCCTGCGGTGGTGGGTCGTGCGCCCGCTGTCCGACGTCATCTACGGGCGCGATGCCCGACGGTTCACCGAGCGGCACCGACGTGCGGGTGGCCGCGCGACCTCGTACCGACTGCACCGCGGGGTGACGAGCGCCCCGACCGGAGCCGTGCACATGAGCGACCTGCCGCTGCTGCTCGGCGGGCGCGAGGCCTGGGCCGGCACCCGCTTCGTCCCCGAGCGCGACTGGCCCGAGGTCGAGCGCCGCGGCCGGGCCTTCCGGGCGATCTGGGCCGACTTCGCCCGCACCGGCGAGGTCCGTGCGCCCGACGACGAGACCCTGACCTTCGACCGCGGCTGACCCGCGGCACGGCCCGTGGCGGCGGCGACTCGCGCCTCCCGGCCCGCGGGGTGGTCGCGACACACCGCACGGGGTGCGTCGCGTGGTCACGTTCCGTCGTCTGCGGGCGGCGGGGCCGACGGTCTGTGACCGCCCGGCGTGCGGACCGCGGGGGGTCGTGACCGGTCAGCGGGCTGGTGGAGCGTCCGCAGCGCTCCGGTCGACGGCCTGGAGGCCCGGCGCGGCTGGTCGACGTCGGTGCACCCACCTGGCATGGTCGGCCCATGGAGTACACGGACTACGACACCCGGCTCGCCGCCTACGGCGTGATCACGGACGGTGACCGCGTGCTCCTGGCGAAGCTGCGCCAGCCCGACGCGGGCACGTGGACGCTGCCGGGCGGCGGGGTCGAGTTCGACGAGACCGTCGAGCAGGCCGTCGTGCGCGAGATCCGCGAGGAGACCGGGTACGAGGCCCAGGCCGGTGCCCTGCTCGGGGTCCGACACCACATCGTCCCCGCAGAGCGCCGCATCCACGCCAACGGCCGCCCGATGAAGGCCGTGCAGGTGGTGTTCCGGGCGACGATCACCGGGGGAGCCCTGCGTCACGAGCTCGACGGCTCGACCGACGAGTCGCGGTGGATCCCCGTCGCCGAGCTCCCGCACCACCGCCACGGCCTGCTCGTGCCGATCGCCCTCGGCTGGGCGGGTGCCCTGTCCCGCTGACCGCTGGCGTCATCCCACGCGCAGCACCGCGAACTGCGGTGGGACCGCGGTGGGTTCCGGGGGCTGGACACCCCACCCGAGGTTGCGGAGCGACTGCGCGGTCTCTGCCGGGAACTGCCGAGCGGTTGCCTCGGCTTCTGCGCGGCGCCAACGGCTGCGGAACCCCTGCACCGCGTCCCGCCACGTCGGCAGAGCGTCCACGCCGCACTCGACGATGACGAACTCGACCACGTCGGCGAGGCTCGGCCGGAAGTGCGGGCCGCCGAGCGGGAAGTGCAACGAGGACAACCGTGCCGCATCCCGTCGGCCCGAGCCGTGATCGCGCGCTCGGGCGAGCAGCGAACTGAACGCTCCGCGCTCGGCGTGCAAGTGCCAGTGCGACCGGGGCGTGGCCGTCAACGCCTCCTGGAACTCGAAGCGGACGAGTGGTTGCCGTTCGTCCGCGAGCAGAACGGCGTACCTGCTCTCGCTGACCACGAGAGCATCGAGGTGATCAACCCATCGGAACCGCATCCACGGGGCCAGGTCCGCGGTGTGCACATCGCCCACGGTCAAACGGACCGGGGTACCCTTTCCGGTCGCGGCGACTGACTGCATGATGAAGGTTCCGCTGCGCTCGTCGAGGGCGTAGTCGATCGACGCACCGTGCTCGGGCAGGGCTCCGTCCAGGAGCGCTTGCGCGATCGTCGCCTGGTGCCGCGCCGCCGACGCGGCCTGCTCGTTCATCGCTCACCCAGCAGGGCGGAGATGCTGTCGAGCCAGTTCTGCGTGAGGTACTCGTCCGTGAACAGGTCCCGCCACTGCTCGGTCGGGGCGAACTCCCGATCGTCGAGGTTCCACTCCGCGCGGACCCGCGCCCGCTCCGCCAGGAGTTCCTCGCGGGTCCACTGCCGTCCCAGCACCTTCGTCATGGCCGTCCTCTCGTCGGTGAGAGGACGGTAGGACGATCAGCAGTGCCGACGCGAGCTTTCGGAATACAACATGTTCACCCTTCGATGACGCTGAGGACGTTGCCCGACGGGTCGGTGAACCAGGCGATGAGCGGCCCGCCCTGCCGGTTCACACCCCGGTCGTCGGTCATCCCCTCGTACTGCAGGAACACGACGCCCTTCGCGGTGAGCTCGTCGACCGCGGCGTCGATGTCCGGCACCGGGAAGTTGAGCACCGTGAAGGCCGCCGGTTCGTGACCCGGACCCTTCGGGTAGACGAGTACCTGGTGTCCACCGCCGAGCTGCAGGAAGAGCATGCCGTGGTCCTCGGTGACCTCGATCCCCAGGACGTCCTCGTAGAACGCCTTCGCCTCGGGCACGTCGCGCACCGAGTACCCGCTGAACGCCGTCGTCGCATCGACCATGCGGCAAGTGAACCACCGCGGTCCGGCGTCGGTGCGCTCTGCGAGGATGAAGCCGTGAGCGACTCCGGCACGACCGTCGACCAAGCCGTCGAGCGCGCGGTCGAGCTGGCCGCAGGCAGCGACCGCACCGTGCTCGGGATCGCCGGAGCACCGGGTGCCGGCAAGTCCACGCTCGCCCGCCGCATCGTCACCGCCGTCGACGAACGCCTGGGCGCGGGCACGGCGGTGCAGGTCCCGATGGACGGCTTCCACCTGTCGAACGCGGCGCTCGACGCCCTCGGCCGGCACGACCGCAAGGGTGCGGCGGACACCTTCGACGCCGACGGCTACGTCGCACTCGTCCGCCGGCTCGTCGCCGCCGACGAGGACGTGGTGTGGGCACCGGACTTCGACCGCCGCGTGGACGAACCCGTCGCGGGCAGCATCGCGGTACCCCGCGCCACCCGGCTCGTGGTGTCCGAGGGCAACTACCTGCTCGACGACACCGCTCCGTGGTCGGCGCTGCCCGCGCTCTTCACCGAGACCTGGTTCTGCGCCGTCGACGACGGGGTGCGGCTCGACCGCCTGGTCGGCCGGCACATGCGGCACGGCCGCGACCACGACGCCGCCCGCGCGTGGGCGGTCCAGGTGGACGGCGTGAACGCCGTGAGGGTCGCGCCCACGGTGATCCGGGCCTCCAGGACGGTGTGGACGTGACCGCCGACCGACGTGACCGTCGACGACCACCAGGCCACCCCGACCACCACGTGACCCGGACCACCACCACGCGACACCGACACGAGGAGCGACCATGACCATCGCCATCACCGGAGCCACCGGCAACATCGGGGGCGCCGTGAGCGCGGCGCTCGCCGCGGACGGCGTGCCGTTCCGGATGCTCGTGCGCGACGCCGCGCGTGCGCCGGAGCTGCCCGGCACCGAGGTCGCGGTCGCGACCTTCGCCGACGTCGACGCGAGCCGGACGGCGCTCCAGGGCGTCGACGTGCTGCTCATGGTGTCCGCCGCCGAGGCCCAGGACCGCCTCGACCAGCACCGGGCCTTCGTCACCGCGGCGGCCGACGCCGGCGTGCGGCACGTCGTCTACACGTCGTTCCTCGGTGCGGCTCCCGACGCGACCTTCACGCTCGGACGCGACCACTGGGCGACGGAGCAGGCGATCCGCGAGAGCGGGATGGCGTTCACGTTCCTGCGGGACAGCTTCTACCTGGACTTCGTCGAGGACCTGGTCGGCGAGGACGGCGTGATCCGCGGCCCGGCCGGCGACGGCGCCATGGCGGCGGTCGCCCGGGCCGACGTGGCCCGCGTCGCGACCGCTGTGCTGCACGACCCGGACGCGCACCGCGACCAGACGTACGAGCTGACCGGCCCCGAGGCGATCACCCTGGCCCAGGCGGCCGCGATCGTGTCCGAAGTCCGCGGCCGCACGGTCAGCTACCACCCCGAGACCCTCGACGAGGCGTACGCATCACGTGCGCAGTGGAACCCGGAGCCGTGGCAGGCCGACGCCTGGGTGAGCACCTACACGGCCATCGCCGAGGGTGCGCTCGCCCACGTGTCCGGCGACGTCGAACGCATCACGGGACGCACGCCGATGTCCCTGCGCGAGGTGCTCGCCGCCCGCTGACGCGTGGTGGCCGCGGTGGCCGTGGTGCACTCCGGGTCCGACGGACGGGCCGGGCAGCCCGCAGTGCCACACGGTCCAGGTGATGCCGTTCGCCCGGCGCGGCTGCATCGGCAGGCGTGCGTGCCGGGTGCCGTGGGACAGTGCTCGGCAGCCGCCGGCCAGCGCGGCACGCAGGACCGGGTCGGTGCGGGGCGCGTGGGCCTCGACGACGAGCACACGCAGCCCGTCGGCGATCCGGCGACGGATCTCGTGCGTCGTGAAGACGGGCACGGTGCCCGAGAACCCGCCGTCCGTCAGCACCGGCAGCCCGGTCGCGTCGATCACGGGCGCGGAGATGTGCCACGTGTCCGTCAGGAACAGCGGTTCGTCGTGCCGGTACCCCTCCAGGCGTCGCGCGGTCGCGACGAGCCGACTGAGGGCACGCGGGTACGGGGTCGATCCGCCCCACGGGTCCGGGCTCGACACGTGGAACACGTCCGGGGTGCCGGCCGGGATCGGCCAGCGCGCGGGCCACGGCCCGACGGATGCGTCGACGCCGCTGCCGTCGCGTGTTGCGTCGAGCGCCTGCAGTGAGAACGCGGCCGGTCCGGCGACCAGCGCGAGGCCGGCTGCGAGCGCGATGGTCGTCCGGGAGGCCCGGTGCCAGCCCGGCCCGCGGGTCGCCTCCCAGCGGGGTCGCCAGCACAGCGCCACCACGCCGGCGACGACGGCGACCGTCGCGACGGTGATCGCGGGCCCGGCGAGCACGCGTGGCATCGCGGTGCCCTGGGCGAGGAACACCACCCAGCCGAGCTGCGCCACGGCGAGGACGACGGGGAGCGCCCGGAGTACCCGAGACTGCGCCCGGACCAGGCCGACCGCACCGCGCCACCCGAGGGCCGCGAGCAGGGCGAGCTGGACGCCGATCGCCGCGACGTAGGCGGTGTGCGGCACCGCGGCCACCGACAGCACGAGCGCCGCGGTACCGAGCCAGACGACCAGGACGGCCAGGGTGGCGGCTCCGGCACGGGTGTCGAACGCGTGCCCGAAGGGGGTGCCGGCGGTGTCGTGGGCTGTGCGTGTCGACGCTGGCGTGATCCTCCGCGCTCGCCGTCGGACCAGCACCACGGCCGCGACCACCACGCCGAACACCGCCGCGGGCAGGAGCCAGGCCACCTGCGACGCCAGGTGCGGTTCGAGCAGCTTGCCGAACCCGGCCGCACCACCGCGCCAGGTGTGCGGGCCGAACGGCACCGTGAACGACCGGACGGACCCGGGCACCGCGCCGGGCAGGAACCGGTCGATGCCGTTGTACCCGAACACCATGGCGAGCGGACTGTCGGTCGTCGAGCCGTCCGCCCACGGCCGCGAACCCGACGGCGTGAGCGCCAGCGCGGTCACCCATGACACCGATGCCAGGACCGCGACGATCCCGAGCACTCCGGCGCGGATGACCCGGGTGCCGAAGCGGAAGGGACGGCCGTCGTGCCGGGCCGAGGCCAGCAGCGTGCCGAGCAGCAGCGCCGGCAGGACGAACCAGGCCTGCACCATCTTCGCCTGGAACCCGACGCCGACCGCCAGGCCCGCGGTGACGAGCGGCCACCACCGCCCGGTCAGTGCCGCGTGCTGCCAGCACAGCAGGGCGACCGCCAGCGCGGCGGTGACCATGCCGTCCTCCATCGGGTGCGCGAACATCGACACGAAGATCGGCGTCGACCCGGCTGCCGCGGCGGCGACGAGGCCCGTCCCGACACCGGCCCAGCGGAGTCCGACCAGGGAGCAGGCCCACAGCGTGACGAGCCCCTCGATGACCTGCGGGAACGCGAGCGCTGCGGTGGAGTGCCCGAACAACCGGAGGCTCAGCGCCTGCGGCACCGCGAAGCCGCTGAGCTTGTCGAGCGTCACCGTCGCCGAGGGGTCGAACGCGCCGGAGAAGAGCGCCGGCCACGACTCGGACATCGACCGCGCCGACGCCTGGTAGAAGCCGAAGTCCCCACCACGGCCCAGGTTCCAGGCGAGCAGCACGGTCATGCCGCCCGCGATCACGAGCAGGGTGAGCCGTGCCGCGAGCGGCTGGTCCCGCCACCGGGCGGGTCGTCGGATGTCCACTCTCCGGACCTTGGCCGTCCGGGATGACGATGGGCCGGGACCGTGCCGCCAGCTGGCCGCGAAGCCGGTCCGCGCGCTGAGGGGTCGTGCGGGTGCGGCCCCCGTCGGTCAGCGCCTCGGGGGTCGAGCCGGAGCGGGGTCTCAGCCGGCGCTCGGGTTCGGGGTCAGGACGCCGGGCGGCGGGCGTTCAGGACGGCCGTCGGTTCCGCGCTCAGGAGACCCGTCGCGCGGCGAACGTCCCGACGACACCCAGGGTCAGCACCGCGACGAGCACGACGAGGAGCGGTGCGGTCCAGGTACCCGTCGCACCGTGCAGCGCCCCGGCGAGCAGCGGCCCCGCTGACCCGATCAGGTAGCCGCCGCCCTGCACGAACGCGGACATCCGGCGGGCATCGGCGTCGCTGGAGACGATCCGCACGATGACGATGAAGATCACGGTGATGCCGCCGCCCTGGGCCGCGCCGCCGAGCACCGACCACAGCAGCCAGAGCTGCGGGGCGAATAGCAGCCCGAGCGGCATCGCCAGCCACAGGGTGCCGACCAGGGCGATGATCGCCGCCGGACGCCACCGGGTCGCGAGCAGCGGGACGCCGAGCGCCCCGACGACGGCCAGGATCTGGAACACCGACGAGCTCGCGCCCGACGACGCCTTCGAGAAGCCGATCTCGTCGTGCAGCAGGGTCGGGATCCACGCGGTGAGGGCGTAGTACGAGAACGCCTGGCCGCCGAACGCCAGCGTCAGGCCCCAGGTGATGAGCCGTCGTGCCGGCCGGATCGGTTCGGCGGCGGCGACCCGTGCGGCCTCGGCGGCGCGCGCGGTGCGGATCGCCCCGGTGTCGAGCACCTGGTCGATCGGACCGGTGATCGGCAGTGGTCCGTCGTGGTCGGACGGCCCCGGGCGTCGCCAGGCGGCCCGTGCACCGACCGCGTAGGTCCAGGCAGCGGCGGCGATGAGCGCGAAGACCGCCCAGATCGCGATGGCGACCGGCCAGCCCCACAGGGCCGCCAGGGGAGCGGTGCCGAGCGACGTGATCATCGACCCGACGTTGAGCGCCGACGTGTAGACGCCGGTGACCAGGCCGACGCGCTCCGGCGAGGTGTCCCGCCGGATGACCACCGGGATCACCACGTTGCCGATCGTGATGCCGATGCCGATGACCGCGGTGCCGATCAGCAGCGCCGCCGACGAGGGCATCGAGCGCACGACGGTGCCGGCGAGCACGATGACGAGCGACAGGGACACCGCGCGCTCGGGGTCGGCCTTCGCGATGACCCAGCTGGCGAACGGCGTCGCGAGGGCGAAGCAGAGCACCGGGATCGTCGTCAGCAGCCCGGCGATCGTCGCGGTCAGGCCGAGGTCGGCTCGGACGTCACCGATGACCGGGGCCGTGGCGACGATCGGGCCGCGGAAGTTCAGGGCGATGAGGACGATGGCAGCGGGCAGCAGCCAGGCGGCGCCGCGCAGGCCCCGTCGTGCGACGTCGTTCATGCGGACGGCGTCGCGGACGGCAGCAGGATCGGCAGCAGGTCGAGCGGGGTCGCAGCCGTGGCGATGGTGCCCTCGGCCTCGTCGGGGGAGCCGTAACCCCACTCGGCGAAGACGACCGGGACGCCGTGCACGGTCGCGCCCTCGACGTCGTGCTTCCGGTCGCCGATCAGCACCGGGCGGCTGGTGTCGAAGCCGTGGGCCTCGAGGCGTCGCAGTGCTTCTTCGACGACGTCGGCCTTGCTCGACCGCACCTCGTCGTCGCTCGCGCCCGTGATGATGTCGATGTCCCCGGTGAGCCCGTAGTGCTCGAGGATGTAGGTCGCCGGGGTCTCCGGCTTGCTCGTCGCCGTCGAGATCGGCAGCCCTGCCTGGTGCAGGGTGCGCAGGACGACGTCGATGTCCGGGAACATCGCCGAGTCGAGCGCCCCGTGCGAGAAGTAGTGCTCGCGGTAGACGGCCAGCGTGCGGTCGGCCAGTTCGTCGTCCATGCCCATCGCGATCCGGAACGTGTCCATGATCGGCGGGCCCACGAACGACATCAGGGTGTCGCGGTCCGGCACCGGGACGCCGACGGTGCGGAAGGTGTGCGTCAGGCTCTCGAGGATGCCCGGCGCGGAGTCGCTGATGGTGCCGTCGAGGTCGAACAGGATGGCGGAGAACGGGCTGGTCATGTCCTGCCCACCCTAGCCGGGACGTGGCGGCGACCATCCGGGTTCCGTCGGCAGCGGGGCGGGGGTGCGCCGTGCCTCCAGGCCGGACGGGCCGACGCGGCTCAGAACAGGCGGGTGTGGCCGCCCTCGATGCCGCGCATCGCGTCGTAGTCGAGCACGAGGACGCGGATGCCGCGGTCCTCGGCCAGGGTGCGTGCCTGCGGTGCCACCGTCTGCGCCGCCAGCACGCCCTGCACCGGACGCAGGTGCGGGTCGCGGTTCATGAGCTCGAGGTAGCGGGTGAGCTGCTCGACCGCGTCGATGTTGGCGTTGCGCTTCATCTCGACGGCGACGCTCGCCCCTGCGTCGTCGCGGGCCAGGATGTCGACCGGCCCGATCGCCGTCATGTACTCGCGGCGGACCAGGGTGTGGCCGTCACCGAGGAGCTCGATCTGCTCGGCCAGGAGCTGTTGCAGGTGCGCCTCGACCCCGTCCTTCACCAGGCCCGGGTCGACGCCCAGGTCGTGGGTCTCGTCGGACACCACCTCGTACAGGGAGACGATGAGCTTGTCCTGCGTCTTCTTCTGCGTCACCGTCCACACCTGGGTGATGCCGGCGACCGACTGCTCCTCGTCCGGCTCGGTGATCTCGATCGAGCAGGGCGGGCTCATCCAGTTCAGCGGCTTGTAGCTGCCGCCGTCGGAGTGCACGAGCAGGGAGCCGTCCGCCTTGAGCATGAGCAGGCGGGTCGCGAGCGGCAGGTGGGCTGAGAGCCGGCCCGCGTAGTCGACGGAGCACCGGGCGATGACGAGACGCACCCCGGAAGCCTAACCGGGCGGAGGGCTCGCCGCCGCCGCTGTCTCGTCATCGCTGGTGCGCACGTCGGCCCTTGCGTCGTTCCTTCACGTACTTCGCGCCCAGCCCAGCGCCGATCACGATGACGGGGGTGCCGATGACGAACACGCCCGACGAAGCAGCTGGCAACCAGTTGGCGATCAGCAGGACTGCCACGAGGGCAGCGATGACGATCGTGATGTACAGGAGCCATGACCGCATGCTGTCGTCCTTCCCCGTCCTCGGCTCAGAACGGTGCCGATGACCGGCAACCGACGGTCGAGCCACCCTTGACGTCGTACCACCACAGTTTCCGCCCGCCGCTGCAGATGCCGTGCTGGAACACGTAGGTGGTTGCAACGCTGACGACGACACCGATCACGGCGCAGGCTGCCCAGCCGACGCCCGGGATGAGACAGATGGCGGCACCGACGGCTGCGCCACCACCCGCGGCGAGAGCCTGTTGGTCGACCGTGTTGAACCCGATCGCTGTCTTGATCCCCGAGAAGCGAGCCTCGAGGAACGGCGAGATCGTGCCGGCCGATCCGGTCTCGTCTGCCTCCTCGATGGCCGCCCTGACGTCGGCGGCACTCGGGAGCGTGAGCGTTCCTTCGTCGACGATGTACCGGTACGAGGTGAGGCCGGCTTCGGTGACCGCCTGGCGGCGGACGGACGACGCTTCGAGCTCCTCGAGCCCTTCGAGGAAGACGGCCGGATCGATTGCTGCGCTGCCGTTCGGAGCCAGTTCATCGAGATCCGTTGCGGAGAAGAAGGTCGACTCGTCCGGATCAGCTTCCGCTGCGATGGCGGGGCTGCCGACCAGCGCCGAGGCGCTGATCGCTGCGGCTGCGATCGCGACCAGGGCGATGCGGACGGGGTGGACGGTGCAGAGCTTCATGGGTTCTCCTGTCGAGCGTCGTTGCCGATGGCGAAACTCTGCACCTGATACTTCACCGTTGCAAGGGGCAATTCCTGTTGGAGCGCTCGCCGCGGAGAATCGACCTGTGCAGCACGCATGGATTCACATGCCGGTAACGACGTTCTGCACATGTACCGCAATCCGATGCCGCCCTACCGTGGCTGACACCCCGATCGGCCCACGCCGACACCCCTCCCCGAGGAGCCACGATGGCCAGCGAGACCGCAGTGTCAGCACCACGAACCCCCCGTTCCGAGTCGGTCGCCGTCGACGACTACTCGCTCAGCCGGGTCCCGATGTCCGCACGCTACGGCTGGTTCCAGGTCGCCGTGCAGCGCTTCGGGCAGATCTCGGCCCTGTCCCAGTTCCTGCTCGGTGCGACGCTCGGCTTCGGCATGAGCTTCTGGGACGCCTTCTGGGCGATCACCCTGGGCGCCGTGATCCTGGAGATCGTCTCGGTGCTCGTCGGCGTCATCGGCGTCAAGGAGGGCCTGAACACCTCGGTCATCGCCCGCTGGACCGGGTTCGGCAAGGCCGGCTCGGCGCTGGTCGGACTGGCGATCGGGCTGAGCCTGATCGGCTGGTTCGGCATCCAGTCGGGCGTCTCGGCTGCCGGGCTGGTCTCGATCCTGCCGATCCTGCCCGCCTGGGCGTGGTCGCTCGTGTTCGGGCTGCTCGTCACCGCCATCGTGCTGCGCGGGTTCCACTCGATGCAGTGGCTGGCGAACGTGACCGTGCCGCTGTTCCTGGTGCTCGTCGGCTGGGCGGTCATCGTCGAGCTGAGCCGGCACTCGATCGCCGAGCTCGCCGCGCGTGCCCCGGCCGGTCCGGAGCTGAGCTTCGTGGCCGGCACCACCCTGGTGGCCGGCGGGTTCATCGTCGGTGCGGTGATCACGCCGGACATGACCCGCTTCAACCGGTCGGTCGGCGACGTCGTGAAGCAGACGCTGCTCGGCGTGACCCTCGGCGAGTACGTCATCGGCCTGGCCGGTGTCCTGCTCGCCCACGCCGTCGGCTCCGCGGACATCACCCGTGTGATCACGTCGAGCGTCGGCTGGGTCGGCATCCTCGTGATCCTGCTCGGCACGTTCAAGATCAACGACTGGAACATCTACAGCTCGAGTCTCGGCGTCACGAACTTCATCGACGCGGTGTTCGGCAAGCAGGTGAACCGCGGGCTCGTGACGCTCGTGATGGGCGTCGTCGGCTCGGTGCTCGCCGCGGTCGGGTTCCTCGGGGCCCTGACGCCGTTCCTGTCCGTGCTCGGAGTCGTCTTCCCGCCCATCGCCGGGATCATGGTGGCGGAGTACTTCGTCGTGAAGCGCTGGCGCCGTGAGCTGAGCGACGCCGAGAACATCCCGGCGACCTCGCCCACGTGGGTGCCGGCCACCCTGGTGATCTGGGCGGTCGCCTCGCTCATCGGGTACTTCGTCGCCGTCGGGATCCCGTCGATCAACTCCGTGGTCATCGCCTTCGTGCTCTACGTGGTCGCCGGCAAGGCCGGGCTGATCCGCGGTGTCGGTGTGAGTCGGACCGAGGCTGCGCCGGCCGCCACCGAGGCCCCGGTCGCCGAAGCACCGGCCACCCCCGCCGCCTGACCCGGGCGCTCCCCGAACGGCCGGTCGCGTCGCCGCACCCCTGATCCGCGCGACGGCGCGGCCGGTCCCCACCAACCAGCAACACCCCTCGCGAAGACCCCGCACCCGCACCACCGCACCCGCACCACCGAAGGGAACCCCCATGCGCATCGGCATCGACGTCGGCGGCACCAACACGGACGCCGTCCTGATGGACGGCAGCTCCGTCCGTGCGGCGGTCAAGCGGTCCACCACCCCCGACGTCACCTCGGGCATCGTCGCCGCGCTCGACGGCCTGCGTGAGCAGCACGCCTTCGGCCCCACGGACATCGACGGCGTGATGATCGGCACCACCCACTTCATCAACGCCCTGGTCGAGGCACGCGGCCTCGCCCCGACCGCCGCGGTCCGCCTGGGTCTGCCGGCGACGGCGTCGCTGCCCCCGTTCACGGACTGGCCCGCGCACCTGGTGTCGGCCGTGCACGCGCAGCCGTTCCTGGCCCACGGCGGCCATGAGTTCGACGGCCGCGTCATCTCGGAGCTCGACCCCGAGGAACTCAAGCGGCACGCCGGTGCCATCGCGGCCGCGGGTATCCGGTCCGTCGCGATCTCGTCGGTGTTCTCGCCGATCAACGACGAGTTCGAGCAGCGCGCGCAGGAGATCATGGCCACCGAGCTCGGGCCCGACGTGGCGTTCTCGCTGTCGTCCGAGATCGGTCGCATCGGGCTGCTCGAGCGCGAGAACGCGACGATCATCAACGCGGCGCTCCGCGAGCTCGCCGACCGGATCGTCGACGGGCTGTCCGGGTCCGTCACGGGCAGCGGCATCGACGCACCGCTCTTCCTGAGCCAGAACGACGGCACGCTGATGGACGTCGAGTACGCCCGTCGCTACCCGGTCGCGACGTTCGCCTCCGGCCCGACCAACTCGATGCGCGGCGCCGCGGTGCTGTCCGGCTTCGACACCTGCGCGGTCGTCGACGTCGGCGGCACGACGAGCGACGTCGGCGTCCTGACCGCGGGCTTCCCGCGCGAGGCCACGGGCGAGGTCGCCGTCGCCGGCATCCGCACGAACTTCCGGATGCCGGACGTCCTGTCCGTCGGCATCGGCGGCGGCTCCCGCATCCGCGAGGACGGCAGCGTCGTCGGGCCGGACTCCGTCGGGTACCGCCTGACCGAGGAGGGCCTGGTCTTCGGCGGCACCACCCTGACCGCGACCGACGTGGCCGTCCGCGGTGGTCGTGGCGCGATCGGGGACCCGTCGCTCGTCGCCGGGGTGCCGGCCGAGGTCGCCGCCCGCGCGCTCGACGTCATCGCGGAGCGCGTCGCCGACATCGTGGAGCGGATGCGCACCTCGTCCGACCCGCTGCCCGTCGTGGCGGTCGGTGGCGGTTCGGTACTGCTGCCGGACACCCTGCCCGGACTCGGCACCGTGCACCGCCCGGAGCACTACTCGGTCGCCAACGCCATCGGTGCGGCGATCGCGCAGGTCAGCGGCGAGGTCGACAAGGTCTACGCGATCAGCGACGGCCGACGGTCCGCCGTGGTCGACGAGGCCCGGCAAGAGGCCGTCGACCGCGCCATCGCGGCCGGCGCCGACCCCGGCTCGGTGGACATCGTCGACTTCGACGAGGTCCCGATCCCGTACCTGCCGGGCAACGCGACGCGGATCCGCGCGAAGGCCGTCGGCGACCTGGCACTCGGGGCGCTGGTCCGATGAGCGCCACGACCACAGCACCCCTCCTCACCGCCATCGGCGCCGACTGCTCCGCCCTCGCCCGCGGCGCCGCGATCCTCGGCACCGGCGGCGGCGGTGACCCCTACATCGGCCGCCTGCTCGCCGAGGCCGCCGTCCGCACCCACGGCCCGGTCGAGATCGTCCAGGTCGAGGACCTGCCCGACGACGCCGTGGTGCTCTCGGTCGCGATGATCGGCGCTCCCACGGTGATGGTCGAGAAGCTGCCGTCCGCCGGCCAGTTCGCCGAGGCCATCCGCAGCCTGTCGGCGTTCCTCAACGTGACCCCGACCCACCTGGCCTGCATCGAGGTCGGCGGCGTGAACTCGACGACGCCGATCGTCGCCGCTGCCGAGCTCGGCCTGCCCCTGGTCGACGGCGACGGCATGGGCCGTGCGTTCCCCGAGGTGCAGATGGTGCTGCCGACCCTGTCCGGGGTCAGTGCGACACCGATGGCCCTGGCCGACGAGAAGGGCAACACCGTGGTCTTCGACACGGTGGACAACCGGTGGGCGGAACGGCTCGCCCGCACGGCGACGGTCGAGATGGGCTGCTCCGCGATCACGGCGCAGTACGCCATGTCCGGCGCGCAGGTGAAGGAGTCGTTCGTCCGCGGCAGCCTGTCGCTGAGCGTCCGGCTCGGCGAGACGCTGGTGCGCGCACGCAGCGAGAACGCCGACCCCGTCACGGCGGTCACCGAGGTGCTCGGCGGCACGGTCGTGTTCGAGGGCAAGGTCGCCGACATCGAGCGCAAGACCGTCACCGGGTTCGCCCGTGGCACAGCCCGCATCGCCGGTTCCGGCAGCGACACCGGCCTGGAGGCGGTGCTCCGGTTCCAGAACGAGCACCTGCTGGTCGAGGTGGCCGGCCAGGTCCGCACCACGGCTCCCGACCTCATCATCACGTTGGACGCCGAGACCGGCGAGCCGATCACCACCGAGGCCCTGCGGTTCGGCGCCCGCATCCGGATCGTCACGGCACCGGCCGACGAGCGCTGGCACTCCCCGGACGGCCTGCGCCTGGCCGGCCCGCGGTACTTCGGCTACGACACCCCCGCGGTCCGCCACGACGGCACCACGAGCGCGGGGGAACCGAGCACGGGAGAGAACCGATGAGCTGGATCCTCGACGTCGACGACCTGCCCGACCTGGCCCGCGGCGCCGCGCTGCTCGGCACCGGCGGCGGAGGCGACCCGACCATCGGGATGCTCCTGGTCCGTGCCGCGATCGAACAGCACGGCCCTGTCACGATCCTCGACCCGTCCGAGGTGCCCGACGACGCCCTCGTCATCCCCACCGCGCAGATGGGCGCACCGACCGTGGTGCTCGAACGCATCCCCGCCGGACCGGAACCCCTCGGCGCCCTCCGTCGGCTCGAAGCCCACCTGGGCCGGACGGCGACCGCGACGATGCCCATCGAGTGCGGTGGCATCAACTCGATGATCCCGCTGCTCGTCGGTGCCACCGGTGGCCTGCCCGTCGTCGACGCGGACGGCATGGGCCGTGCGTTCCCCGAGCTGCAGATGGAGACGTTCTCGGTCTACGGGGTCCCCGGCAGCCCGCTGGCGATCAGCGACGAGAACGGCCACGGCGTCATCATCGAGACCGGCACGGACAACAAGAAGATGGAGTGGCTCGCCCGCGGGGTCACCATCCGGCTCGGCGGCGTCGCCTACATCGCCGAGTACGCCATGTCCGGCCGCCAGGTGAAGGAGACCGCCGTCCCGCGCACGCTCTCCCTGGCACTCGCCGTCGGTCGGGCCATCCGGGTCGCCCGTGAAGCCCACCGCGACCCCATCGACGCGCTCGCCGAGGCCCTCGGCACGACGATCTACACGCACCTGCGCGAGCTGTTCGACGGCAAGGTCGTCGACGTCGAGCGCCGCACGGTCGACGGGTTCGCCCGCGGTCGCGCCACCGTGCAGGGGACCGACGGCTCCGAGCTCGAACTCCGGTTCCAGAACGAGAACCTGGTCGCCCGGCGGGACGGGCAGCTCGTCGCCGTCGTGCCCGACCTGATCTGCGTCCTCGACGCCGAGACCGCCGAGCCGATCACCACCGAGCGCCTGCGGTTCGGGCAGCGCGTCCGGGTGATCGGCATCTCGACCCCCGACCTGATGCGGACCCCGGAGGCGCTCGCCGTGTTCGGGCCGTCGTGCTTCGGGCTCGACGAGCCGTTCGTCCCGGTCGAGGACCTGCACGAGCACGTCCGCCCGGCCGCCCCGGCGGTCGGCTGACGAACGGTCCCGCGCCGACCCCGGGGCCCGGCCCCGGGACGCGACCACGGCAGCAGAATGGACCCATGGACCAGGGTGAGCGGCGGGGCGGCGGTGTGGCGGGCCTCCAGGCCG
Organism: Curtobacterium sp. MCBA15_007; assembly: GCF_001864905.1. Classification (NCBI taxonomy): domain Bacteria; kingdom Bacillati; phylum Actinomycetota; class Actinomycetes; order Micrococcales; family Microbacteriaceae; genus Curtobacterium; species Curtobacterium sp. MCBA15_007. Next base: position 143,661 of record NZ_MJGM01000001.1, on the reverse strand, counting down.
ACGACGCGACCGTCTTCGGACGCGGCACCGCCCTGCTCGGGTGCGGCGGTGGCGGCCGCGTCGACCACATGGTCAGCGCACTCCGCTTCGCGCTCGGCGACCGCAGCGTGCCGGTCGTCGATCTCGACGACCCCGCACTCGGCTCGGTGGTGGCCGTGGGGATCATCGGGTCGACCAACGTGCTCGAGGAGAAGATGCCGAGCGGCGAGGAGCTGCCGGCCGCGCTCGCGGCGATCGAACGCTGGACGGGCGTCCGTGCCGACGCCGTCGTCGCCGCGCAGATCGGCGGCGTGACCGGACCGGCCGCGGCCCTCACCGCCCACGCCGCCGGACTGCCGCTCGTGGACGCGGACCTGGTCGGCCGCGCGGTTCCGCGCATCGACCAGCTGTCGGTCTTCGTTGGCCCGACCACGACGGTCACGGCCGCCGCGGCGACCACGAGCGGGCTGCGGATCGTCGTCGACGCCCGGCAGCCCCACGACGTCGAGACGGTCTGGCGCGAGGCCGTCTCGCACAGCGGCGGCTGGGCGGCCTTCGCGATCGGTCCGGTCCCGGTGGCGTTGCTGCGCGAGCGGGCCGTCGTCGGCAGCGTGCAGCGCGCCCTCCGGATCGGACGCGCCGCGGGCGGCGCACGCGACGCGGCGGAACTCGCCGCGCTCATCGGCGGCCGGGTCGTCGCGCAGGGCCGGGTCATCGACGTGCAGCGCGAGGGGGACGCGCTCGCGTTCGTCCGCAGCAGCCTGGCGATCCGCGACGCCGGCACCGGTGCGGTCGCCCGGGTCGAGGCGGGCAGCGAGTACGTGCACTGCCTGGTCGACGGCCTGCCGGTCGCCAGCACGCCGAGCGTCATCACCGTCGTCGACGCGCGCTCGCTCGCGCCGGTGGCGACCGACCGCACGCGGGTCGGCAACGAGCTCGCGGTGCTCGTGCTGCCGTCGGCGCCGTGGTGGTGGGCGGACCCCGACCGCACCGCGCACATGGGACCGCGGGCGTTCGGCATCGACGCCGACGTCGTGCCCGAGGCCGTGCCCGAGGTGCTCGCGTGAACGCCGTCGGCGACCTGCTGCCGCTCCTGCCAGCAGGCACCCGCCTGCTCGTCGGCCCCGGCAGCACGGCGGTCCGGAGCGTCCGTGGGGTGGTGGGGACCCCCGACCAGGTCGGCCGGTCGCTCGCCCAGGGCGACGACGTCGTCGTGCTGCTCACCCCCGTCGACCGTGCGGACGCACGCTTCGACGTGCTGCTGCGTCGGGCGTCCGCGACCGGCACCGCTCTGCTCGTCGTCGACGGATCGCTGGAACTCGGCCCCGGCACCACGACGCTCGCCGACCGGCTCGGCGTCGCCGTCCTCGCCACCCCGGACCCGTGGGCGACCTCGGTCCGCCTGCACGAACTGATCGGCACCGGGATGGGCCCGGCGGCCCGGGCGGCCCTCGACGCCTCCCGCGTCGCGCTCGACGCCGGCCCCGAACTCGACGACCTGTTCGCCCGGCTCGACCGGTCGCTCGGCCACCCGGTGCGGTTCCTCGACGCGTCGGGCCTGGCACTCCGCGGAGCCGCCGTCGACGACACGGCGCGCGCCGTGCTCGTCCGCCGCGCCGGCACGAGCGACATGCTGATCGCCGAGGGTGTCGACGAGACGCTCGTCGCGATCCCGGTCGGCACCGGCATCGGACCGCGCGCCTGGCTGGCCGTCGGTCTGTCCGTCCCGATCGCCGCCGAACAGCAGGTGGTCGCGAGCGCCCTGCAGGTCGCCGCCGTCGCCGTCGGGCACCGGCTGCTGCTCACCCGGCTCGACGACGAGCGCGACGCCCGCTACCGGATGGCGATGCTCGACGAACTCCGGGCGGCCGACGGGGCGCCCGCCCCGCAGCTCGTGCAGCGGACCATCGCCGCCGGGTGGCGGCTGGACGCCTGGCACGTCGGCGCGCGCGTGGTCGCGCGGCAGGGCGTCGACCTGGTCGCGCTCCGCCAGCAGGTCGACGCCGCGGTGCGCGCCGAGGGACTCGACGCGGTCGTCGTCGAACAGGCGGACGGCTGGGTGCTGTGGCTGTCGGAACCCGACGAACCAGGCCGGGAGGCAGTGGCCGACATCGCGGGTCGGCTGCGCCGCGCGCAGAACACGCTCCGCACCACCGTGGAGACCAACGTGGGCGTCGGCAGTCTGCAGGCGGGCCCTGCCGGGCTGGTGCGGACGCTCGGCGAGGCCGGCGACGCCGCCCGCCTGGCTGCCAGCCGTCCGGAGTCGGGGCACTTCGTGCACGTCGACCGGCTCGGGCTCGCGCAGCTGCTGCTCGCGTGGACGCAGACGGACACGTTCCTGCCGGCGTCACGGCAGTTGCTCGCACCGCTCGAACGCGGTGGCGGGGCGCTCCTGACGACGCTCGCCGCCTACCTGGACGCGGAGTCGTCGATCGCCGAGACCGCCGCGGTGCTCGGCGTGCACCGGAACACCGTGTCCGACCGCATCGCGCGGGTGGAGCGGCTGCTCGGGGTCGACCTGTCCGACCCCGAGACCCGCCTCGCCCTGCACCTGGCGACGCGGGCGCGGGCGGGCGACGGCGGCTGAGGGCGGGGTGCGTCAGCTGCGGTTGCCGGCCTGCTCGGTCTCGCGGGTGGGTCGGGCTGCTGCGCCGGTCTCGCGTGCTGCGCCGCTGGCCAGGCCGGCCGCGATGATGAACACGAAGACGATCAGCAGCGCACCGAGCAGGCCGATCTGCTCGCCGAGGAACCCGATCAGGGGCGGCCCGGCCAGGAACGCCACGTAGCCGATCGTCGCGACGGCGCTGACCTTGGCGGCCGCGGTGCGGGGGTCGTCGGCCGCGGCGGACATGCCCATCGGGAAGCCGAGGCTGGCACCGAGGCCCCAGAGCACGACGCCCACGATCGCGAGCGGCACGTTGTCGATGAAGATGAGCATGCCCAGGCCGACCACCGCGACGGCGGCGCTGATGCGCAGGATCGGCACGCGGCCGAACTTGTCGATCAGCGGGCTGCCGGCGACGCGGCCGGCGGTCATCGCGGCGAGGAACACCGTCAGCACGGCAGCCCCGCCGGCGTTGTCGAGCCCGTGGCCGTCGATCATCGCCAGGGGCAGCCAGTCGTTCGCGGACCCCTCGGCCAGCGCCATGCCGAGCACGATCACGCCGATGAGCAGGGTGGACGGCTGTGCCCAGACCTGCCAGCGGGTGAGCGGGGTCGCGACCGGGCTGGTGTCGGTGGACACCGGCTGCTCGAAGCGGTGCTCGTCCTGGAACTTCGCGACGGCGACGAGCATGGCGGCGCTCGTGACGACGACGAGCACGATGAAGTGCCACGACACCGGGATCTCGAGCTTCTCGGCCAGCGCGCCGAGGCCTGCACCCGCGAGCGTACCGAGGCTGAACGCGGCGTGGAACAGCGGCATGATCGTGCGTCCGCCGGCCTTCTCGGCGGCGGCGCCGGAGACGTTCATCGACACGTCGCACAGGCCGTTGCCGAAGCCGAACGCGATGAGCGCGATCCAGATGGCGGCGAAGCCCCACCCGAGCGTGACCGCGACCCCGGCGAAGACCATGCCGAGCGCCAGGCATGCCGCAGCCACCTGCACGCCCCGCCTCGCACCGAGCTTCGCGACGATGTGTCCGGCGAACGTCAGCCCACCGATGGAGCCGACCGCCATGCCGAGCACGAGCAGGCCCATCTCGAACGTGCTCGCCCCGAGGGAGTCGCGGACGCTCGGGATCCGGCCCAGCCACGTCGCGATGTCGAGCCCGGACAGGGCGAACACCACGAACACCGCGATGATCCAGGCCTTGGTGGTCGGGACGGTGCGGGTGGACGGCGTCGTCATGGTGGTTCCCATCGTGCTGCGACGCGCTCGGTGCTGCGCGTTCTGGTGCTGGTGTTGCGGTTGTCGAATCGATTCGACTGCTTGTTCCGGCTACGCTAACGGGCGATGGACGAACCGGCAACAGGACCCGGCGCGTCGCCTTCCCGCGGCGGCGTCACCCGTTCGTCGCGCCCGACGCTGGCCGCGGTCGCCCGTGCCGCCGGTGTCGCGCCGTCGACGGCCTCGCTCGCCTTCAGTGGTCTCGGCCCGGTGTCCGAGGACGCCAAGGCCCGCGTGCTCGCCGCTGCCGCCGACCTGGGTTACGGCGGTCCCGATCCCCGTGCTCGTTCCCTGCGCCGCGGTCGCTCCGGCGTCATCGGCGTCGTGATGGACGAGCGCCTGAGCGATGCCTTCCGTGACCCGGTCAACGTCCTGACGCTCGACGGCATCGCCGAGGTCGCCGGTGCCGCAGGTGTGTCCCTGCTGCTCGTCCGGAGTCCGCTCGACGACGAGCAGGGCGCCGGCCCGCTGGTCGATGCCCCGATGGACGCCGTCGTGCTCGTCGGGTGCAACGTCCGGATCGACCCCGCCGTCGCGGTGCTGCGCCGTCGGCAGATCCCCGTCGTCGCGATCGAGGCGGACGAGATCGAGGGCGCGGTCCCCGTCCAGCTCGACAACCGGGATGCCTCACGCCGTGCTGCCGAGTACCTGCAGGGGCTCGGGCACTCTGCCGTGACCGTCGTGACGCTGCCGCTCGACGCCGCACGCCGCCGTGGCCCGATCGACGCAGCCCGTCAGGACGAGGGCATCGCCTTCACCACGCTCGAGCGACTGCGTGGTGTGCGCCAGGTCTACCCGGACGCCATCGCGATCGAGACCGCCGGCAGCTCGGTCGAAGAGGGGCGTCTCGCCGGCACCGAGCTCTTCGCACCGGATGGCCCCCGCCCCACCGCCGTCATCGCCCAGAGTGACCTGATCGCCGTCGGGGTGATCTCGGCCGCACTCGATGCCGGACTCCGTGTCCCCGAGGACGTCAGTATCGTCGGCTTCGACGGCATCACGGTGGACGACAGCTTGCTCCACCGCACCCCGATCCGGCATCTGACCACCCTTGTGCAGCCCTTCGTGCAGAAGGGCCAAGCCGCCGCCCGTGCCGCCCTGGCGATGCTCGAGGGGGCGGAGCCGCAACCCGCGTCGTTCACCTCGGAGTTGCGGGTGGGGGACACGACGGGGCCGCCGACAGCCTCGGGTACCGACTAACGCAGGCACCGCCCCGGCTGCGTGTGGCATCAGGTCTGGACCCTTGCACGCTTCTGTCGCGAAGGTGATGTGACGTAGCCCAGAACAACACTCGTCGGTGCTTCCAACGCCGTGGTGTCGAGGTATGGCCGAGAACCACGGCGGCTCGAGGCGCGGGCGAGGTGGTCCGCGGCGCCGCATAGGCGCCAGATCCGCCGACCTCGCGCTTGTGTACCGTGAAGGCCTTCGAGCCGACAAGCGGCGAGCCGACCGGGTCATGGCCGAAGCGCTCCGCTGCGGCTCAGCTAGAAAGATCGCACAAGACGCCTATAGGCGCCCGGCAGTGTGCCACTTGCGGGATGATCGACCTATGAGCTCCTCGCTTCCCGAACTCGAATCGTATATAGCATTCCGGCTGCACCAACTCGGAGAGCGGAACGAGCATCATGAGTTTGAGCAGATCGCAACTCGCATCGCTCGTAAGCGGATAAGCGCTAATATAGTAGTAGCTAATGGTCCCGTAAGTGCCGGTGGTGATCAACAACGGGACGCAGAATCCTACACGACACGCATTCCGGACGAACTACCCAATGCTGCTGGATTTGCTGCCTCCGCGGCTACTTCGGCGACTGTCGTGGCCTGCACCGTGCAAAAGACGGGACTCAAAGGCAAGATCCTGGCTGACCTAGCTGGGATTTGCAGCGAAGGTGCATCCCCCGTTGATTTGGTCGCATTTTTCAGTGTTGCCTCGATCGCCGAGGCGGTTACTCACGAGCTGCAAAAGAAAGCACGTGAAGACTATGGAGTCACTCTTGACGTCTATAGCGGCATGAAGATTGCAACCTTGCTTGCTGAACCAGACTTGGTATGGGTTGCGCAACATCATCTGCAAGTGCCCTCGTCCATGGTGCCACCGCCTGATACAGAGGCCACACCGAGCTGGTATGGGAAATTACTCACAAACCTACGCAATTACGGGGGACCTGTCGCTCTGACTCCAGCCACCCAAGGTGAGATCTCGGAGGGGCTCCGGTACGCGACCTTCGACCCAACTGCTAGCGCTGATCTACCCGAGTGGCTGAGCTTTATGGAGGCTTTTCTAAACCCGGAGACCTCCGGCGAACTCCAATTTCGCGCTTGCTACGAGATTTCCGTCGCACAGTTCCGCGGTATGGGTTTCGCTGGAGCGAGCGAGGCGTTGATTCGACGTGCAGTCGACTACGCAGGTTCTGTTACATCACCGAGCGTCCTCGATGACGCATCCACCCTTATGTTTTATTGGGGGAACATGTGGATGACCGGAGTTTCGAGCTCGACCGCCGGAGAGATATCGGGTAGGCAGCACGCGTTGCTTGAGCACATCAGGCTTCAGTTGCAAGCTACCGATCGCGTGCAATACCCCGTGCGTGCATCTTCTCTGCTGGCCACTCTGATCTACATGCACTTTCAACCAAAATGGGAGCGTCTAGAAGACCGCGGGTTCACTCCTCGTAAGGTGGAGCGGGCTCCACACGCTGGGAAACGACTTGATCCTATGTCTGTTGATCCGGCTTTTGCCGAGTTTGGGCTGTTGGACCTTGACAGGGCCATGATGTATCTCGATCAGCTTGTGTCGTTGATTCCTGAAGCACGAGCGTTCCCCATCAGCAGTCTCGCGCAGTTGTTTGACCTATTCGCACCTGCTCTCTCGTCGCGCACAAACTATGCGAAGATTCGGGACGCTCTTGATGTCGCGGTCTCGACCGTTGAAGGTGACGGCTCTCTGGCCGAACGATGCCGAGATCGCGCAATAGGGTTTTCGAGGGCAGGAAAACCCCTAGAGGCACTAGCTGAGATGCATTCTGCCAAAGTTAAGTGGTTCCATGGCGACTCGATGCACGGTGCCGTCGTTGCCGCCCGCTATATCGCAAAGCTTTACGCGAGTATCGGTTTCGTGTACGCAGGCAAGATGTATGCGGCTAGCGCTATAATGTTCGCGCACGGAAGTGCTGATGTCGACCTCAAAGCGCAGGTGCCCAAGGCCTTATTTGAGCTTGCCGAACTGGCGCATTCGTCGGGTTGCTGGGTCGACGCCGCAGCCTTGACCGAAGTAGCGCTACTTGCACACAACTCCTATTCCGTGAATGCATTCGACGCATCGAAACACGACGACCTGAGTGCCCGCTCACTCAACGAATTGATGGCACTGTTGGCGACCCGGGCGTTTTGGCGCGATCGCGAGTGCTTATTGCGCGATTCACACTCGACAACTAGGGATTGGTTCGACGATTTAGCCGAGCAAGCATCGGCTCCCGGGGCTGCACTCCCATTCGATGAGCGCGAGTATCAGGAGCTCGCGAGAGATCAGTTTTACGGTCCCATCCTTGGCGACCTCGGTCCGACGCGGGAAATCGCCTTCTCGGCTCTTGGTGTCGGATGGGCATTCAAGTTCGACAACGACCGAGTCGCCGTGCTTCTCGCCGAACAGTTTGTGGCCGCCCTTCAGGTATTTCTTGCTGATGTTGCACGTTTTGAACCAGTGATTATAGGGGCAAATGCGCGGGTTATTATCTCGTATGTGGGAGACGACGACGTGGGACAGAGTGACCTCACGATCGAGCAATCCGGAGAAGAAGTTGAAGCGCGGTTGGTTCTACATAACCCTCCGTCAAATATGGCCGAGCTTTCGCGCTGGCTCGTGGCTACATGTATGCAACTATTGAGTGAAGTGCACCCTCGTCCTGATGCTGATCTCTTGTCTGTGCTGAACGCAGCTATGCAGGAGGGTCTTGTGAACAAGATACTGGTAGGGCGACCGTATGTTGAATCTGCCGATTTTCTGTCCGATGAGCATTATGAAAGATGTGCTGGGGCACAGCGACCAAGCTCATCCGTGTCCTTCCTCCCTAAAGTTCATGATTCGCTCGCCCCGTCGATCTCGCAAGGGCCCGGATACGATCGCATAGTCTCGCTTGAGGCGATAGCAAAACGGTACACTGCGGCAGAGGCCTGGCAATTGTCCTTCAAAAACTTTGTTGAGGACGAGCGTGGGCGTGAAGCTATTGCGGATCTTCGTGATAATGGCTGGCTAGATTGGCAAATCCTAATGGCCTTCCAGAACGTCGGGCTAAATTGGCGTGCTCAGCGCGAGACAGCCACGCCTGGTCAGTTAAGCCCGGCCGAAATGTACGAATTAGCATCCCGCCCTGAGGAGGAAACTGATCCCCGCATTCCTGTTGAATATATTCAAACTACTCTTGATCAAAACCTCCTCCTACAGACCCTTGCGGTCGCGCGAAGTTGGGATATACGAAGTAGAGGTGAGCGCACTGATAGTGGATATATGCGGGACTTGCTGAACCGTCGTTATGGCTTTGCGGTTGACGATGTCGAGCATGCTGATTTGTTAACTTAGGGTGAAGGCTTCTGGCCGACTCCAGTCGGTAACTGGATCGTTTGGTGAGAATCAGCGAGAATTATGGGCTGTCGGCTTTCCTTACGGTGCCCCCCGGGTTCTGACATAAGAGCGTCATGTCGGCTCGGTGCTGCGTTCGTTGTTCGCGGTGGCAGATGGGGCTCCGGCACAGCCCGGGGTGTTGTGGACGACCACGCTGTTGGATGCGCGCTGTCGCCATCACGCTTTGGGGATGAGGCGGTCGAGATCGCTCGCTCGTGGCTCCGAGTCGAAGGCGGTTTGACAGGAGCGGACGTCTCAGACGGACAGCTTCTGACGCCAGCGGTCCGGCAACATGGACAGGCCACCCGGCGAGAGGATGATCATGACCGGCCATCGAGCTGATCGCGCGCTGAACGCACCGACGACGGCCGCGGCTCGCGCACGGGCTCGTGCCGTGGTCCGTTTCGTCGTCGGGATCGGCGTGATCACCGTCATCGTCGTGGCCGGGCTGATCGCTCCAGCCGCGCTGCGCTCGTACGACCTCGGCCACCGGGTCACGCTCCGCTGCGACGTCACGTCGGCCGAGGGCATCACCCGCGGATCGTCGAACCGTGGCATCGGTGGACAGGATGCGCGGGTCGTCATCACCACGGAGGACTGCGGGAAACCCGTCCTCTGGGAAGGAGTGACGCGGACGAACAACCGGACAATCGCTGGCCGCATCGACACGCCGGCCGAACACGCGATCGAGGTCGGGTCCGGCACATGGGAGGTCCGCGGGCTGCTGCACGCCATCGGCAGGAGCCCTTCGGCCTTCGGGGTCGCGCCGACGTCCTGACCGACGAGCAACCGTCCGGTCCGACGGGGAACGGGACTTGCATGGGCGCGGCGCACCCTGCTCGTCTTGGGGGCCGCTCAGGCCAGCGTCTGGAGCGCGGGGTAGTCACGCTTCGATGGCGGTGCCGCAGGCCTGGAAGCCGCGGACGGCCTGATCGCGGCGGATCTCACCGACCAGGTCGAGCGGGGGCGCGGTTGGACGGGAAACGCCCTGTCTCCGAGTGCGTGGAGACAGGGCGTTTCTTCGGTCCGGTGTTTCGGGTCTAGCCGATCCCGGGGTCGTTCCGCATACCGACGTTGCCGGCGGAAGCGAAGCCGTCCGTGCCGGCGTCGCCGGTCCACGTCCAGAGCGAGCCAGTGTTCGCCTGGACTGCGACGGCGAGGTGGTCGCCCTCGGTCGCTGCTGACGGGCTGGTGTCGGTCTTCATACCGACGTCCGCCGAGTGTGCGAACCCAGCAGCGCCCGGAGCTCCGTGCCAGGTCCAGAGGTCTCCGGTGTTCGCTTGCGCTGCCACGGCGAGTTCCGACCCCACGAGCGTGATCGACGGGCTGGTGCCCGCCTTCATGCCGACAGCGGTCTGCACGGCGAGCCCGGTCGTCCGCGGTGTGCCGCTCCAGACCCAGAGCTTGCCGGTGTTCGCTTGCGCGGACACGGCGACGGTGGACCCGTTGACCCGTGTGATCGCCGGGCTTGTCCCGTCCTTCATCCCGAGGCCTGCGCTCTTGGCGGTGCCGGTGGTCGCGGCCGGGCCGTACCAGGTCCAGAGGCCTCCGCTTTCGGCCTGGTAGGCGACGGACACGCCGCTGCCGACGGTGGTGATGGACGGATTGGTGCCGTCCTTCATGCCCTGTCCGGTGGACTGCGCGTAGCCCGTTGAGCCAGCGGTGCCCTTCCAGGTCCAGAGATCCCCGGTGTTCGCTTGGAACGCGACGGCGAAGTTTCCATCGCCGAGCGAGACGATGTCCGGGCTGGTGCCTGGCTTGACGCCGACCCCGGCCGAAGCGGCGGTGCCGGTCGTGCCGGCCTTGCCCTTCCAGGTCCAGAGCGTCCCGCTGGGGTCGACGTAGGCGGCTGCGGCGTTCGAGCCGTCCCGTGCAAGTGCGGGGGAGGTGCCGTCCTGGATCTGTCGGCCCGAGTTCGCGGCGAAGCCCGGGGTGCCGGCGCTGCCGGTCCACGTCCACAGTGTGCCGGTGTTCGCACGCACCGCCACGGCGGTGCCGTTGGAGTACGACGACGGTGAGATCGACAGCGGGCTGGTCACGTTGCTGAAGTCGACGTGCTGGTGGTTGCAGGTGTCCACGAACTGGCGGGTGATGTTCGTGAAGGACCAGGTGGGCCTGCACTGTGACTGCCCGGCCTGCGTCCCCTTCGGAACGAAGGTGTCGAGGAAGTCCAGCAACTCGTGCGTGCGTGCGTCAGGACCCTGAACAGTGGACCCGCCGACGGAACCGAAGTCGATCGCGACACTCGGGTCGATGCAGTGCAGGGAGCTCTCGTTGCTCGCGCAAGAGACGGGGTGCGTCATCGTCGGGCAACGACGGTTCAGGTCATTGACCCGCAACGATCCGAACTTCTTGGTCACGATGACGAGTGTCTGGAGGACCCGAGTGTCGAGCTGGCAGCCCGGCGTCGGGTTCCCGTTCGCGATCGGGAGGATCTCGTTTCGGTACAGATCGTTGGTGTCGCCGGCGCCGTTCGCGGTCGCGGTGAAGGTACCCGCTGTGACGAAGCCCCCGAGCTGCTTCGCGAGCGTTGCCGGGTCGGCAGAGATGTCGTCGCAAGCCGTCCCACAAGCGCCAGCTGCCTCGGCTCGAGGTGGCGACATCGCCACGATCGAGGCGAGTGCAAGCGCGACGACCATGACGATCAGGACGAGCGACCGCCAGAGAGTTCTCGATCTCGGCAGCACGAACGGAGTATTCACTTTTCCCCACTTCACGGACGAGCCACACCGCCCCTCGGTGTGAACTGTCGTCTCGGCTGGAGAGTAGCCGGTTCTCCCGGCGCACCGCGAACCTTGCTGCTTCCACAGAAAATCGCTTCGTCGGCATCAACGAGAACGGCCGGTCACCCGAAGGAATGGCCGGCTGAATCGTGTCGGGGGTGGCGTCGGTGTGGGGCGTCGTACGCGTCGCGGACGGCTCTGCTGATCCGGCCGCTCGAGCAGTCGTGCCGGTCGGTAAACGGGTCCGTCCGTCGGGTGGCGTGGCTGCTGCGGTCGGCGTGCGTGGAAGACTAGACGGTCGTGACGGCTCCTCATCGCACTCGACGATCGCTCGATCGCCAACAGCTCCTGCGCGTCGTCACGTTCGTGATCGTGGTCGGTGTGGCGTTGGTGTTCGCGTACTGGCACGTCGGTCGGCAGCGTGTGGACGTCGACGAGGACGTGTACGTCGTCTCCGGGTGGGAGTACGTCCACGGCGTCTTCATCCGGAACCTCGAGCACCCGCCGACCGCGAAGTACCTGTTCGGGCTCGCCGAACTCGCCCTCGGCGGGCCTGGACCGCTCGGCCCGCGCTACGTCGCAGCGACCGCTTCGTTCGGCATCGGACTGGTCTTCTTCCTGTGGTTCCGGCGGTCCGTCGGCTTCTGGGCGGCGCTGATCACGGCTGCGCTCTGGTGGCTGACCCCACGGGCCAACGGCATCGCCTGGGCGGATCCGGGGTCGGGTGTGGCGACGAGGATGGACCGCACGGCCCTGCTCGAGCCGGTCATGATGTTCTTCGCGGTGGCGGCGATGTACGCGGCGTGGCGGTGGGTGAACGGCGTCGACCGCCGGCGCTGGCTCTGGGCTGCCGCGTCCGGGTTGCTGCTCGCACTCGCGGTGACCTCGAAGGTGACGCCGGCCGTGATCGTGCTCGCGATCATCGCGTTGCCGATGCTGTTCCGCCGGTGGTCGGACCTGCTGACTGGCGGACTCATCGCTGCCGGCACCTTCATCGTCGCGTTCGTCCTGCTGTACGCGCCGCTGGGGTTCGGTCGTGGCTTCCTGCACATGCTCCAGTTCCAGTCGGAGCACAGCGCGACGGGACACACGATCAGGCTGCTCGGACACGAGTACCAGTCGGCCCCGTGGTGGGCGAACTTCGTGTACTTCGCACAGGGCACGAGTCGGTGGCTGGTCCTCGTCCTGGTCATCGGGTTGGTCGCAGCGTTCGTGTTCCGTCCGGACCGCCTGGTGGCGTACCTGGCCATCGGCCTGGGCGCCCAGGTCGTGTTCCTGACGTCGTCCCACGTCGCGCTCGGGCACTACTACTACGCGTGGATGCCGCTCCTCATCGCCCTCGCCGGGATCGGGTTCGGGCGTGCGGGCTGGCCGGCGCAGCATCCCGGCCGGCGGCGGGCGCTGTTCCGTGTGGCCGCTGTGGGCCTGGTGCTCGCACTCGCCGTCGCCCCCGTCGTCCGGCTCGGCGCCGCCGTGGCGCAGGCTCGTGTCGCCGGCATCGCTCGGCTCGACGCGGAGCTGCGCGCCCGCGGCGTCGACCACGGGACCGTCCTGTTCGGCGGGTACAACATCGTCGCGTGGAAGCCGTACTTCCCACCGCCCCGTGGGACCTGGGAGCGCGACGCCGACGACGTCACTGCAGTCGTCCAGGGCGTGGATGGGCGGTTCCCGATGCAGCCGGGGGTGGCGTCGTTCCTCCGCACCCACCACGACGAGTTCGAGCACTTCACCGTGGACGAGCTCCAGGTGTGGATCCCCGAGCACGGTTCGATCCGGAAACGTGACGGCGTGCTCGAACTGGCCCCGTAGCGGCGCAGCAGCGACCCCCTGACCGGCGGGGTCGAGGGAGCCCGCCGCACCACGGCCACGGCCACGGGCTCCCGCGCACGAAGCGTGTGCGGCCTAGTCCTCGGCGGCGGACAGTTCAGCCGTCATGCTCCACCCCTGACCTTCTGCCCACGACAGCGTGACCCAGCAGTCCTTCGCCCGCTTGTCGGCAGGGTGCACGAAGACGCCGACGATTGTCGTCACCACCGCGTCGTTGGAGGTGACCTTCGCACCCGGTGTCAGGAGCGGCTCGCAGACCTTCCACGCCCTGACCGCGCCGGAACGCTGATCCTGTCCCACCGCCGACACGAAGCGGTGTTCGTCGTGCTCCTCGAGACCCTCGACCGCTGCTTGTCTCGCGGCGGTCTCCGAGGCGTCGGAGGGTTCGCCTCCGACATCGGTCGGGACGTTGTGTCCGGAGCAGCCGGCCAACGCGACCGCGGCGACGATCCCGATGCTCGTGAGCAGCGGGGTCCGCGAGTGGTTCCGTGCGAGCTTCATGCGACATTCCCAACGGATCGTCGAGGCACGGCGCTGGTGCGCACCCCGAGCACCACCACCGCGACCAGGTTGACCGCACTCCCGACCAAGAACCCCGTGGTCCCACCAGCGACACCGGCGACGGGCCCGAGCACCGCCATGAGTCCAGCCCCGACGACGAACCCCGCGACCGAAGCCAGTGCGACCTGCCGTGAGCGTCCAGCGGCAAGGAGCAACGCCGCCGGCACGAGCCCGACGGTGAACACCCACACCGCGACCATCAGGTACCGCAGGTCGGCGACGGCAGCTGCGCCCTCGGCGGGGTAGACGATCGGCAGGAACCACCCGGCGAGCAGGGCGATCAGACCGAAGACGACGGCGGATGCCGCAGCGAACCCGACGACGAGCAGCAGCGCTCCGCGGGAGCGCAGCGATCCACCATCGGTCCGGTGCGCGAACGCCGGCACGAGCACCTGCCCCAACGCCTGCCCGAGCATCGACGCCGGCGTCGCCAGGGTGAAGGCGGCCGCGTAGACACCGGCGTCGTGCGCCGACGACGTCACCTGCGCGGAGATCATCGTCAACTGCAGCAACCCGTTCGAGGTCACCACCGCCAGCACGTTCCATGCTGCGAACCCGAGCACCCCGGCGGCGGATTCGTGTGAAGCAGGCGCGAAGCCGTTGCCCCGCGGCCAGCACGCGATCGCGAACACCGTGTACCCGATGGCCAGGGGAAGCAGCACGAAGGGCTCGAGCCGTGCGACGCACGCCACCACGAGCAGCCCGAGCGCCAGCACGCTCGTCACGGAGTCCCAGAGCGCGACCCGGGGTGCCCGGTCGTAGCCGAGCTGCGCGCCTCGAGCATAGCAGTAGAGGCCGTAGCCGACGACGACCGCGGCACCGCCGAGCACCATGCCGGGGCCGTTGCCCCAGGCCAGCGCGACCGGCACGGTGACCGCGGCGAGCACCACGCTCGACACCAGCATCGACACCCCGAGCAGCCGGTTCACCGCGGCGTCCGACCGCCGACCCCGCAGCGCGATCGCCAGGAACCGCGATGCGGTGTTGCCCGCGGCGTTCGGCCAGAGCAGGGCGACGAACACCGAGAGCGACAGCAGCGCCGTGGTCTGCCCGAGGGTCTCGGTGCCGAACACCCGACCGACGACGACGGTCACGAGCAGCTTCGCGACACCCTGCACCCCGATGCCGACCGTGGCGAGTACGGCCGACGAAGCCACCGAGGACGACGGGCCCGCAGGCTCAGCAGACGAAGCGGGCCCAGCCGGAGAAGACCCGCTCACCGCGCCAACGCCTGTTCCACCCAGCCGCGCCGGTGCGCCCGCACCCCGAGCGTCACCGCCCGGACCCCGATGTACCCGAGGGCGAAGGCCGCCCACAGCCCCGCGAGCGTCCCGCCGGCCCACCAGAGCAGCGGCAGGTAGACGACGAGGTTCACACCTCCGGCGATGGCCAGGTACCGCGCATCACCGGCACCGATCAGCACCCCGTCGAGCACGAAGACGTACCCGGCGACGGGCATCCCGACGGCGATGAGCACCAGCACGACGGGCAGGGCGTCCTGCACCGCCCGCGAGTCCGAGAACACCGGCCCGAGCACCCCGCTCACCGCCAGGGTCAGCACCCCGAGCAGCACACCGCCGGCGATCCCGAGCAGCACGAGCCGTCGTGTCACCAGTCGCACCCGCTCCGGGTCACGTCCGCCGAGTCCGTGTCCGACGAGCGCCTGCCCGGCGATCGCCAGGGCGTCGAGCGCGAACGCCAGCGTCGAGAAGACGGTCAGCCCGACCTGCGTCGTCGCCAGCCCGGTGGTCCCCAGCCCGGCGGCGGCCCCGACGGTGGCGAGCATCGCGATCCGCAGTGACGCGGTCCGCAGGAACAGCCATGCCCCCGACCGCAGGGCCCGTGCGACGCCCGAGGCGCCCGGGCGCAGCGGCGCCCCCGACGACCGAGCGGCCCGCACCGCGATGCGCACGTAGACGACGGCCATCGCCCACTGCACGATGACGGTGCCGGCGGCGGATCCCTCGACTCCCCAGCCGGCGCCGTAGATCAGGACCGCGTTCAGCAGCCCGTTCGCGACGAACCCGACGGTCGCGACGACGAGCGGGGTCTTCGTGTCCTGCAGCCCACGCAGCAGTCCGGTCGAAGCCGTCACCACCAGGATGCCGGGCAGCCCGATCAGCGAGATGGTCAGGTACGCGGTCGCCGCCGCCGACACCTCGGCGGACGCGCCGAACAGGTCGACGAGCGGCCCGGCGAGCGGCCACCCGACCAGTGCCAGCACCACCCCCAGCACGAGCGCGAGCCACATCCCGTCGATGCCCGCGTGCACGGCTCCGCGACGGTCGCCACCACCGAGTGCCCGTGCCACGGCCGGGGTCGTCGAGTACGCCAGGAACACCAGCAGCCCGGTCACCGTCGACAGCACGGCACTCGCGAGCCCGACGGCCGCCAGCGGCGTCGCCCCGAGGTGCCCGACGAGCGCGGTGTCGGTCAGCAGGAACAGCGGCTCGACCACGAGCGCTCCGAGCGCCGGCACCGCCAGCCGCACGATGTCGCGGTCGACCGCGCGCCGCTCAGCGGTCACAGCGGGTCGCGTCGGTCGGTGCACCGACCCATTCTGTCGGCGATGCCGACCCGTCGTGGTCACCAGGCGGGGTGGGCGTGACCCCGGGACGGACTGGAGGCCCGTGGCCGTGTCCGCCACGGGCCTCCAGTCCGGCGGTCCCACGTCCTCGGGCTTGCGCCCCGCACGACCTCGTTGCGCGACGAGCCGATCCGCTGGCGTCTGTAACGCTGGAGCCGTGACCGGACACTCCAGAGTGTGAAGGACGAACAGGACGACGGCCCGCTGTGGACGCGAGCGGTCCGTGATGACGGGGCTGCGTTCGCCGCGCTGTTCGACCGGCACCGACCACGCATCTACCGACGGGCGTTGAGCCTGACGGAGCACTCCCACGACGCCGAGGACATCACCGCGGCGGCGTTCTACGAGCTCTGGCGCAAGCGCAAGAGCGTCACTCTGGTGGCGGGTTCCGTCGCTCCGTGGTTGCTGGTCACGACGGTCAACCTGACCCAGAACCACCGACGCGCGGCGGCGCGGTACCGGAAACTCCTCGACGCGCTCCCTCGGGACGATCCCCACGCTCCTGCCACGGACGCCGAAGACCTCGAGGCCCGCGAACGCCTCAGGACGACGATCCGGGGCCTCGCGCCGCAGGATGCCGCGCTGCTGGTGCTCACCGGGGTCGAGGAGATGCCGGTCTGGCAGGCCGCGCAGGCGGTCGGTCTCAAACCGCCGGCGGCACGCGTGCGGTTGCACCGGATGCGCCAGCGCCTGCAACGCGACCTGCACGACCTCCGTCCCAGTGTCCGCAACGCACCGGAAGGCACCTACTGATGAGCATCGACATGAATCCCGACGCCGCTGCAGCGGTCCGCTCGGAGCTGGCCGCCATCGGGACACGACCCAGCGCCCTGCAGCGCCAGCAACGACGTGCACGCATCGGCGTCTCGATCGTCTCCGTCGCAGCGATCGCGGTGACGACGAGCGCCGCCGCCCTGGTCGTCGCCGGGCTCCCGGGGACCACGACGACGGCAGCAGTCGGGCGCACGACCACTGCGACGCACACCGGTCCCGCACTGGTCGACATCGGGCAGGCTCCCGACACCGCGGGTGCCGTGATCGTCGACATCACGTGCCGCAACGACGTCGGCATGGTCCGAGTCCCCACCGTCGGAGGTGGCGCATCCGGCCTGAGTTGTCGGGACGAAGGGACGATGCGCGTCGTCGACGGCCGGCTCCCGGAGCGAGGGACGACGACGTTCAGCATCGAAGCGTCGGCGGGGACGCGGTGGACGGCGACGCTGCAGTACGCCAACGCGGTCACGTCGGACTGGGCGGTCAACGACAAGGGCCAGACCTACGGGGTCCCGAACGCGTCGGGTCACCCGGATCTGGTCCCCGGGAGGGCGGACAACGGCCGCGAGGGCTGGGTCCTGTGGAGCGAGCCGGACGGCGGCGATGTGTACGAGTCCGACGGCACCACCGTGGTCGGGCAGTGGACGGCGGGGGTCGCCGACGAGGTCCCGCTCGATCAGCGGTACATCGACGAGCAGGAGTCCGTGCAGACCGCGACCCCGTCGCCCAGCGCGCCGCGCTGAACCGGGCGAGGAGCGCGTTGCGGACCGGAGCGACCGACTGGGGGGCGTTCCGGTCCGCAACGCAGAACGGGACGGACGGGAGGCCCGTGGCGGCGCCGCCACGGGCCTCCAGTCCGGTGGTCCCACGTCGTCAGGCGCGTGGCGACGGCCGGCCGACCACTCGCGTCAGTCGGCGCGCGGTTCCGCGGGGACGGCGCCGGTGGCGGCGTGTGCGGGGTCAGCGACCTCGGTCGAGGGCTCGTCGGTGCCGCGGGCCCGGCCGATGACGTCCATCACGTGGTAGACGACGATCGCGGCGATGGTGCCCACGATGATGCCGCCGAAGCTGGCCTGGCCGAAGGTGAACGTGAAGTTCGCGATGCCGATGATCAGGGCGATTCCGGCGGTCAGCTGGTTCTTCGGCTTCGAGAAGTCGACGCGGTTCTCGACCCAGATCCGGATGCCGATGATGCCGATCAGGCCGTAGAGCGCGGTGGTGGCGCCCCCGAGAACGCCGGCGGGCACCGAGGAGATGACGGCGCCGATCCTCGGCGACAGGCCGAGCAGGACGGCCGCGATCGCGGCGACCCAGTAGGCGGCGGTGGAGAAGACGCGGGTGGCGGCCATGACGCCGATGTTCTCGCCGTAGGTGGTGGTGGCGGAGCCGCCACCGATGCCGGCCAGGACGGTCGAGATGCCGTCGGCGAAGAGCGCGCGACCGGTGAGCGGCGTGAGGTCACGGCCGGTCAGCTGCCCGACGCCCTTGACGTGGCCGACGTTCTCGGCGACCAGCGCCAGGACGACCGGCACGAACGCCAGGTAGATCGGCAGCTGCGACGGGTCGAACGCGGGAGCGGTGAAGTCCGGCAGACCGATCCACGCCTTGTCACCGACCTTCGAGAAGTCGACCTGACCGCCGATGAGCGCGGCGACGTACCCGACGAGCACACCGATGACGATCGACAGGCGGCCGATCAGGCCCCTGAACACGACCGTGACCAGGATGATCGTCGCGAGGGTGATGACCGCGATGACCGGGGCTTCCGTGAAGTTCTTCCGGGCCGACGGCGCCAGGTTGAAGCCGATCAGGGCGACGATCGCGCCGGAGACCACCGGGGGCATCAGCCGGTCGATCCACCCGGCGCCGGCCAGGTGCACGACGAGCCCGACGATCGCGAGCAGCGCGCCGACGACGATGATGCCGGACAGGGCGAGCGGGATGCCGCCGATCTTGGTCGCCGCACCGATCGGGGCGATGAAGGCGAACGACGAGCCGAGGTAGCTCGGCAGGCGGTTGCCCGTGATGAGCAGGAACAGGATCGTGCCGATGCCGCTGAACAGCAGCGTCGTCGACGGCGGGAACCCGGTGATCAGGGGCACCAGGAACGTGGCGCCGAACATCGCGACGACGTGCTGCACACCGAGGCCGATCGTCCGGGGCCAGGTGAGCCGTTCGTCGGGTGCCACGATCGTCGTCGCGGAGACGGTCTTGCCGTCGCCGTGCAGCTTCCACGGAAGTCCCATGCGATGACCGTACCGGCAGCCGTGTGCCGGTGACGACCCGGATCGACCTGCCCCATGGGGTCGGTGGCTATCGTGGACCGCATGACCGACGTCGCACGTGCCTCCGGCATCCACACTGACGAACTCGACCCAGCGGTGCGCCCCCAGGACGACCTGTACCGCCACGTGAACGGGACCTGGATCGAGGCGACGCCGATCCCGGACGACAAGGCCCGGTACGGCTCCTTCACGGTGCTCGCCGAAGCCGCCGAGATCGCCGTGCGCGACATCATCGAGCGCTCGCAGCAGGCCGCGCCCGGCACCGAGGAGCGCAAGGTCGGTGACCTCTTCACCTCGTTCACCGACGAAGCGCGCCTCGAGGAGCTCGGCACCGCGCCGATCGAGCACCTGCTCGCCGAGATCACCGCCATCGACTCCGTGCCCGAGGTCATCGCCGCCGTGGGCCGCTTCGAGCGCCTCGGCCTGCCGAGCTTCCTGCAGCTCTTCGTCGACAACGACCCGGGCGACCCCGAGTCCTACGTCGTGTTCCTGGAGCAGTCCGGCCTCGGCCTGCCCGACGAGTCGTACTACCGCGAAGAGCGGTTCGCCGACATCCGCGAGAAGTACCGCGAGTTCGTCGCGGCGATGTTCCCGCTCGCCGGGTTCGACGACGGCGGCGCCCGCACCGAGCACGTCGTCGCACTCGAGACGGCGCTGGCGTCGAAGCACTGGGACAACGTCACCACGCGTGACAGCCAGAAGACCTACAACAAGCTGCCCTGGGCCGAGGTCGCCGCGCTCGCGAAGGGCGTCGACCTGCAGACCTGGTGGCAGGCCATCGACGCCCCCGCCGGCGCGTTCGAGACCGTCGTGGTGCGCGAGCCCTCGTTCATCACCGGCCTGGCCGACCTGCTGAACGACCAGCCGCTCGAGGTCTGGAAGGACTGGCTGCGCTGGCAGGTCATCCGTGGCTCCGCCGCGTACCTGACGAGCGCGTTCTCGGCCACGAACTTCTCGTTCTACGGCACCGCACTCACCGGTGCGCCCAAGCAGCGCGAGCGCTGGAAGCGTGGCGTCTCGCTGGTCGAGGGTGCGATGGGCGAGGCCGTCGGCCGCATCTACGTGCAGGAGCACTTCGACGAGACCTCGAAGGCGAAGATGGACGACCTCGTCGCCAACCTGGTCGAGGCGTACCGGCAGAGCATCACGGCGCTCGACTGGATGACCGACGAGACCCGTGCCCGTGCGCTCGACAAGCTCGACAAGTTCACGCCGAAGATCGGCTACCCGGTGAAGTGGCGCGACTACTCGGCGCTGCCCGTCCGCGCCGACGACCTGGTCGCGAACGTCCGCGCCGTCGCCTCGTTCCAGGTCGACCGCGAGCTCGGCAAGATCGGCAAGCCGATCGACCGCGACGAGTGGTTCATGACCCCGCAGACGATCAACGCGTACTACAACCCCGGCTTCAACGAGATCGTGTTCCCGGCCGCGATCCTGCAGTTCCCGTTCTTCGACGCGGACCGCGACGCCGCCGCGAACTACGGCGCGATCGGTGCCGTCATCGGGCACGAGATCGGTCACGGCTTCGACGACCAGGGGTCGCAGTACGACGGCGACGGCAAGCTCGAGAACTGGTGGACCGAAGCGGACCGCGCGGCGTTCGAGGAGCGCACGAAGGCCCTCATCGCGCAGTACGACGCCCTGGTGCCGACCGAGGTGCCCGACAGCCACGTGAACGGTGCCCTGACGATCGGCGAGAACATCGGTGACCTCGGTGGCCTGTCGATCGCGTGGAAGGCGTACCTGCTGTCGCTCGACGGTCAGGAGCCCCCGGTCGTCGACGGACTGACCGGCGCCGAGCGCTTCTTCCTGAGCTGGGCACAGGCCTGGCGGATGGCGATCCGACCGGAAGAGGCCGCGCGTCTGCTGTCGATCGACCCGCACTCGCCGAACGAGTTCCGCTGCAACCAGGTGGTCCGCAACATCGACGTCTGGTACGACACCTTCGGCGTGACCGAGCAGGACGCGATGTACCTCGACCCCGCCGAGCGCGTCGCCATCTGGTGATGACGGAGTCGGACGCGGCCCGGTCGTCGCGCCGCCGGCGACCGGACGACCGCCCAGCAGGTGGCGGCCGCGGTCGTGGGCGGCACAGCGGCCGGGCCGACGACCGCTTCACCGCCACCACCGAGGCCCTCGGTGCGCTCGCGCTCGAGGGCGCCGGGGTGAGTGCCTCGGTGATCGACACGTCGAGCGGCAAGGCACTGCTCGGGATCGACGACACCCTGGTGCAGCCGGTCGCGAGCCTGGGCCGCGTCCTGCTGCTCATCGAGGTCGCCGCCCAGCTCGAGGACGGCCGCCTGCACGGTGACCGGCTGCAGCGGATGGCCCGCGACACCGCGACCGGCGCCGGCCTGTGGCAGTTCCTGCAGGAGCCGACCATGCAGGTACCCGACCTGGCGACCCTGGTCGGGGCCACCGCCGATGCCTGGGCGATGAACGCGCTGCTGACGACGGTGGGCATCGACGCCGTCCGCGAGCGCGCGGAGTCCCTGGGCATCGAGCGCACGGCGTTGATCGACCGCGTGCGGGACCGCCGCGGGCCGGATGATGCCCCCGACGCGTCCGTCGCACCGACCGGGGAACTGTCGTGGGTGATGCGCGGCCTGGCGCTCGGCGAGGTCGTCGACGAGGCGGTGTCGAACCGGGTGCTCGGCTGGCTGTCCCTGGCGAGTGACCTGAACCTGGTCGCCGGTTCCTTCGGGCTCGACCCCCTGGCGCACCGGGCACTCGACCACGGGTTGCAGGTCGTCGCGGTCACCGGGTCGAGCACCGGCGTGCGGGCCGAGGCGGGGATCCTGCGGGGGCCCGGGTCGTCGGTCAGCTACGCCGTGACGGTGACGTTCGACGACGCTTCGTTGCAGCGGCGGTTGGCCGTGGTCGAGGCGCTGCGGACCATGGGCACCGAGGTGCTCGAGGCGGTGCACGCCCCGGCTCGTCGCTGAGCGCGCTTGCCGCTGCCGCTGCCGCTGCCGCTGCCGCTGCTCGTGCCAAGTCTCGGTCCGGCGGACAGATCGCGGGCGCAGCAACGGCGACACTGTCCGCGGGGCCGAGACTCGGGGAGCGCGGACGCTACGGACGGTGGCGGGTGCGGTGTCGCCGGGTCAGGGCCGCGGGACGCAGACCGACTCCGCGCGCAGACTCAGGCCGTCGACCGTGCCCCGGATGCTCGCCGTGGCAGGATCCGCATCCGTTGACGACGACCAGTAGTCCCGGCCCATCGCCCGGCCGCTGACCTCGAAGCCCTCGGAAGTCCACAGCGCGGTCACGGCGTCGAACGGCGCCTGCGCGTCGTCGACGATCTGGAACACGGGCACGATGCTGAACGCCGTCGCGCGGGTGCCGGTCGCGTCGGGCGACCAGCTCGATCCGGGTGGCGCGCACTGTTCGGTGCCCGTGGTCACGGTCGCCGGGACCCCGGCAGCGTCGGCGGAGCGCTCGAGGAACGCCCGGAGCGTCGCGGCCCGGTCGCTGACGTCGGCGGCCACCCAGGGGGTCGGCGACGGGCCCGACGTCGGGGTGCCCGGGGCAGTGGCGTCCTGCGGCTTCTTGGCGTCGAGGGGGAGTCCGAGCCAGCCGCTCGTCCCGTCGAGGCCGACGGAGAACGCGGTGCGCGGAGCGCGGTGTGCATCGGCGGCTTCGTCCTTCGTCCGGACGAGGACGTCGGCGACGGCGCCGAGTCGTTCGCCGTCGATCGACAGGGAAGGCCGTTCGGGCTCGGCAGCCGCTCCGTACTCGTCTGCGGGTGCTTGCGCAGCGTCGGCGTAGGTCGTGCCCGGTGAGTAGTACAGGCCCTCGACGTCGTGGTCACCGTCGCGGTCGAACCCGTCGATCGTGCGCAGGAGTGCTCGCCCGGGGTGCGTCGCAGTGATGCCGACGGACACGTCACCACGGATCAGGGAGGCCGGGTGATCGTCGACGATCGGCCGGGCCTGCGCGACGGCGTCGCTGAAGCTGATGCCCGGCACGAGCCGGATCGTTGCATTGGACGGCGTCAGCCACAGCCGACGCACGAAGGGCTCCGCACGCAACCGACCGGCCAGCTCGACGACGTCGGGGTCCATCGGGTCGACTGCGACCGGCGCCGACGCCCGGCCGCGGGGCACGTCCACGGTCACCGACAGCGTCGTGCCGGTGACACCCCGCGCTGCCGTGTTCCGGATCCGTTCGGCGACCGCGAGGTCCGTCGTGTCGGCCCGCACCTCGAGCGACGTGATCCAGTTGTGCGGGTCGTCCTTCGCGTCGACCTGACGGACCTCGCCCTCGGCCGTGTCGACGCCGGGCAACCGCTCGATCCGGGTGATGAGCTTCGCGAGCGCCGACTCCGATCCGGTCGGCGGTGGCGGTGACCACGTGCACGCGGCGAGTGTGAGCACGACGGTGAGCGCGGTCGCGAGCGCTCCTGCTGAACGTGTCCGTGCGCGAGCCCCCATGCGTCCGAGTCTAGGAACGCCGTGGTGCCGCACGGAATCGGTCGCGGGACCCATCCCCGCTCAGCGCAGGAGCACGAAGGAGCGCAGCGGCTGGGGTTCGACGTCGTGGGCCTCGACGAAGCCACGCGACTCGTAGAACGCCCGCTGCCCCGCCTCGGTGTCGGTGAGCAGGACCGTCTGGCGAACGTCGGCGTACCGCTGCAGGACCGCGTCGAGGAGTGCACCGCCGACGCCCGACCGGTGCGCGGACGGCACGACGAGGACGTCCTGCACGTACACGATCGTTCCTTGACGCCCGGTCGGATCCGGACGAGCATCGCTGCTGGCGACGCGCGGGGGCGAGCGTCGCCTGGCACACGATGACGTGTGGTGTGAGCGCCGTCGTGTCGACCCGAATCCCCACGACGGCGCTCCTTGGCTTGTCCGTACCTGCGGTTCGCGGTGCCCACGGTCCGGAGCTCCCGCTCGTCACGGACTGCGCCCCGCCCGCGATCACCACGCGGACGGGGCCCCAGCTCAGGCCGGTCTCGACGTCAGGTAGGCGTAGAGGATCGCCGCGATGACGTCGTAGCCGGTGTCGTTCGGGTGGATCCCGTCGTACATGTAGGTGTTGCCCGTCGTGCCGGTCTGCCCGAAGTACGGCGGCACGTAGGCACCGAGGTCGAAGAACCCGATCGCGACACCCGGGTTCGCGGACCGGAACGTGGTCACCGCCTGCTGCTGTGCGGCGCGGTACTTCGCCCACTCGGCGGCCGACGCCTTGCCCAGCTGGTACGGCATGATCACGAGCAACGCCGAGTCCGGGCTCCGGTCGTGCACCAGGTCCAGGTAGTTGACCGTCTGCTGCGTCAGCACCGCGGGGGTGACCACGCCGTAGTCGTTCGTTCCCCACATCGACGTGATCAGGTCGGGCGAGAACCGACGGAGCGCATCCGCCCAGGTGTCGTTGCCGTTGGCGGCCGACGACGCGAGGGAGAACCCCTCGGTGCGCGAGGTCGACTGCGATGCCTCGAGGACGTGGAACCCACCGCCCTCGTCGCCGTCGAAGAGCTGCCAGCCCTCGAGGAACGGCTCGCCGCTCTGCCACGTCACCGTGACGGTGCGGACCGCGGAGGCCGACTTCGGGCTGGTCCAGGTCTGCTCACCGGTGGAGACCGCCGGCAGGGTGACCTTGGTGCCGTCGATGGCGACGGAGACGGCGTCTCGCGTGCTCGTCGCCCGCCACGACAGCACGAAGGACGTGCAGCGCTGCGTGAACGTCGCCGACCGGACGCCGGTGCCGGTCAGCGCGACGGCTCGTCGGCCGAGTCCGGACTTCGTGCTCCGCGCGCCTGCGTACGTGGCGGAGCGGAGGTCGATCGCGGCACCGTTCGCTCCGGTGTACGAGACGTAGGTCACCGTGGTCGGCGGCTTGTCGACCGTGGCGTACTGCGAGCGGGCGGGGACGTAGTCGAACCCGCCGGGTGCCTGCCCAGCACCGTTGCGGAGTCGTGCCCGCACCCGTGCCGGGTACCCCTTCTGCGGCGAGGCCGCGCCGAACGCCTCCGTGATCGAGTCGCCCGCCGTGACGATGGTCGCGGTGCCGGCGGCGACCTTGCGGAAGAACCCGGCGAGCGGGTCGCTCGCGGAGTAGGTCAGTCCCGACGGGATGAACGGCTTGGTGGCTGCCGCGGTCGCCGGTGACGCCGCAGCGCCGGCCAGGGCTGATCCGCCGATCGTGACGGCAGCGCCCTGCAGCAGACCTCGCCTCGAGATCCCCCGGCCGCTCTTCGAACTGTGATCCGTCATGTTTCCCCCAAGAGCATCGATGCGGTGGTCACGGCACGAGCGCACTCTCCGGTCCTGCCGACCTGCGGCAACCTGAGAGAACCCCCATCCCACGACGACCATAGGTCAGTTCCGTCGTGAGCAACAGGCCTGTCCACTCCCGGGATCGGTGCCAGCGGATCGTCCGACAGCTGTCGTCGAACATCCGACCGCTACGACGTCGCCTGCCCCTCCGGCACGAACGCCTGCACGGACAGCAGCGAGGCGTCGGCGGACGCGCAGGCCTTGTAGTCCGTGTCCTTCACGAACAGGGACTGCTTCGACCCGGGCGGGTACACGCGGAAGCCGTCCGGGGTCTTCGCCGAGCAGTCACCCGACGGGTAGTTCTCGGCCCGGACGATCTTGAGCGGTGCGACGGCGGTCTTGCCGGGTGCGAGGGTCACGGTCGGGTGCGGCGCGTTCTTCTCCTGCGTCGCGGCCGCACCGATCTGCTTGCCGGTGCCACCCCCGACGAACGAGACGCCCGGCCACCCCTGCACGGTGCAGGTCGTCGACCCGGTGTTCTCGAGCACCAGGTGCACGATGACGCTGCCGGCGGCACCACCGCTGCCGGCCTCGATGCGTCCTGCCAGCGACGACACCGCGCACCGGTCACCGGAAGCAGAACCGGAACCGGCGGACGACCCGGAACCGGTGGACGGTGCCGTCGAGGCGGACTCGTCCGACGACTGCGGTGCGGACGCCGGCGCGGACGCGGACGGCGACGGCGCGGGCGCGGTGACCGTCTCGGTGGCGGCGGGCTGCCCGTCCGAGGCACACCCCGCCAGTGTCCCGACGGCGACGAGCCCGGTCACGACGAGCAGGAACTTGGATCGGCTGCTGCGTTGCATGCTGCACAGGCAACCACCGAACGCCGCATCCGGTTCGGTCGGCGTCCAGGGACCCCGAGCACACTCCGAGGCAAGCAACCCGAGCAGCGGAGGTCGGACATGACGGGCAAGCACGAACAGGCACGAGGCGACGAGGGTCGCGCGGACGGGGTCGAGCCCCGCGCCGGAGCCTTCACCGACAGCGAGATCCCGGGCGAGGAGCACGTCGAGTCGACGGAGCCCGTCGGCGAGTTCGTCTCGAGCGACATCCCCGGCGAGACCCGTCCGAACGGCGCCGGGCCCGACGGCGAGTACGTCGACTCGGACATCCCCGGCGAGGCCGAGCCGGCCCAGAACGGCGAGGTCGGCGAGTACACCGACACCGACAAGGCCTGACGGTCAGTCCATCAGCTCCGCCGCCACCAGGCGGCGGAGCGTCTCCACGCCCGCAGGCGGGCAGCGACCCGCGTCGGCGGAGGTGACCCACTCGACCTCGTCCACCTCGGCCGAGGCGACGGGCGTGGCGGAGTCCAGTGGGCCTCCCGGCCGGACCAGGAACAGCGTCATCGCGACCATCGTCCCCGGAGCCTGCCCGTGGGCGGGCTCGAACACGACGCCGAACGGTTCGACGTCGGCGGCGGTCAGCCGCAGGCCGGTCTCCTCGTACGCCTCGCGCACGGCGGCCTCGACGTCGGTCTCGTGCGGCTCCGCCTTGCCGCCGGGCAGGTAGAGCACGTCGCGCGCCCGGGCGCGCACCATCAGGACACGTCGGTCACGCACCAGCAGCAGCGCACTCACGCGCAGTGTGGGTGGTTGGGCGCCTGTCTGGAGGCTCAGCTCGCGTCCGCCTGGTCGTCGCGACCCGGGGTGGTCGGGTCCAGGGCCGTGCGGTCGGCCAGCGGGACGACGGGCGACGGCAGCTCCGGTTCGGCGTCGGGGCGGACGCCGTACAGGGAGTCGATCGCCCCGACGAACTCCTCGCCGCGACCGGCCCGACCGAGCTCACGGGCGCGGACCGACGGACGGTGCAGCAGGACGCCGACCAGGTGCCGGAGCGCCCGCTCGGTGTGCTCGACGGACTCGCCGTCGGCGTCCGCGCGGCGCTTGGCCCGCTCGATCTCGTCGTCGAGGATGTCGAACACGTGCTTGCGGAACGCCACGAGCGCCGGGGTCGTCGACTGCTCCATCGCCTGCGCGCGGAACCGGGACACGGCGTCGTCGACCATCGCGCGGGCCTCGGACTCGGCGTTCAGCTCGGAGATCGGGGCGTGGATGCTGATCGTCTCGAGGTCGAGCAGCTCGACGCCGTCGACGCCGGCGGCCGCGGGGTCGACGTTGCGGGGGAGCCCGAGGTCGATGACGATGCGGCGGACCCCGTCGTCGAGGTCGGCCGGTGCGACGACCGGGACCTCGCTCGAGGTGCAGGTGATCAGGACGTCGCTCGCCCCGATGGCCTGGCGCAGGTCACGGGTGGCGACGAGGTCGTGCTTGGCGGCGAACCAGGACGCGCGACCCGAGGGCGAGAAGACCTGGATGTTCGTGGCACCGCGGTCGCGCAGCGCGGCGATGGTGGTCGCCGCGTAGCTGCCGGTGCCGACGAGCAGCACGCGGGTGCGGGCCCAGTCGGTGACGCGCGACGAGGCGAGTTCGAGGCCGAGGCGCACGAGCGATCGGCCGGCGGCGCCGATTCGGGTGCGGGTCTTGACGCCGCGCGAGGTGTGCGCGGCCTCTTGGAACAGGCGCTCGAGGTCCGAGGTGGTGGTGCCGTTCGACCGGGCGTCCTCGAGCGAGCGACGGACCTGGCCGGAGATCTCGGTCTCGCCGACGACGACGGACTCGAGACCGCTCGACACGGCGAACAGGTGCTGCACGACGTCCTTGCCGCCGAGCACGTTGACGGAGTCCAGGACCTCGGTCGCGTCGAGGTCGCTCGCGGCGGCCACGGCCTGCACGGTGGCGGAGACGGCGGAGTCGCTCTCGTCGCCCGCGATGTCCAGGTACGCCTCGAAGCGGTTGCAGGTCGCGAGGACCACTGCACCGTCGAGGACGCCGGCATCCGTGACGAGTCGGCTGGCTGCCGCGGGTGCACCGATGCTCAGTCGCTCCAGGAGATCGAAGCTGGCGTTGCGATGCGACGCCGTGAGACAGATGAGCACGTAGTCAATGGTAACGCGCTCGATGGGAGAATCATCCGGTGACCGAAGCGACGAGCACATCCCTCCCCGACTCCCACCCCCTGGCATCAGGGCGGACGAGTGGTTCCCGCCTGGTACGGGCCCTGCGGGGTGACCGTCCGGAGACGCTCCCGGTGTGGTTCATGCGGCAGGCCGGACGGTCCCTGCCGGAGTACCGCGAGCTTCGGATCGGCACAGCCATGCTCGATGCGTGCCTCGACCCGGAGATGGCGTCGGAGATCACCCTGCAGCCGGTGCGCCGGCACGGTGTCGACGCGGGCATCTTCTTCAGCGACATCGTCGTGCCGATCAAGCTCGCCGGCGTGGACGTCGAGATCGTCCCAGGTCGTGGTCCGGTGCTCTCGTCGCCGATCCGCACCCCCGCGGACGTCGACGCGCTCGAGCAGCTCGACCCCGCGGCCCTCGCCCCCATCGAGCAGGCCGTCCGCCGAACGGTCGAGCAGCTCGGCGACACCCCGCTGATCGGCTTCGCGGGGGCACCGTTCACCCTGGCCGCCTACCTGGTCGAGGGCGGCCCGTCGAAGGACCACATCCGCGCCCGCACGCTCATGCACGCCGACCCCGAGACCTGGTCGCGGCTGCTCGCCTGGGCCGCCGAGGTGTCCGGGATGTTCCTGCGGGCCCAGGTGCTCGCCGGGGCCTCGGCCGCGCAGCTGTTCGACTCGTGGGTCGGGTCGCTCTCCCGCGCCGACTACATCCGGTACGTCGCGCCGCACTCCGCCCGGGCCATGTCGTACGTCGCCGAGCTCGGGGTCCCGCGCATCCACTTCGGGGTCGGCAGCGGCGAGGTCCTGGCCGACATGACGACCTTCGGCACGGACACCGTCGGCGTCGACGCGATCGGGGTCGACTGGCGCCTGCCCCTCGACCAGGCGGTCCAGCGCGTCGGCACCGGCGTCAGCGTGCAGGGCAACATCGACCCGGCGATGCTCTCGGCGCCGTGGGACGTCCTCGAAGCGCACGTCCGCGACGTCGTCCGTCGGGGCGGTGCCGCACGGGCCCACGTCGTGAACCTGGGCCACGGGGTCCCGCCGGAGACCGACCCGGACGTCCTGACCCGCGTGGTCGAGCTCGTCCACTCCCTCGGGGACGGAGCCGGCGCATGACCGACGTCGTCGTGGTCGGCGGCGGGATCGCCGGGCTCGTCACCGCGCGTGACCTGGCCAAGGGCGGCGCCCACGTGGTGCTCGTCGAGTCCTCGGGCGAGCTCGGGGGCATGATCCGTCGGCACACCGTCGGCGGGATCGACCTGGACATGGCGGCGGACTCGTTCGCCACCCGCACGGACGCCGTCGGCCGCCTGGCGACCGAGCTGGGACTGGGCAACGACGTCGTCGCCCCCGACCCCCGCGGCGCGTGGCTGATGACCCGCGACGGCCGGACCTCGCCGATCCCCGCGACCGGGCTCCTCGGCATCCCGAGCACCCCGATGGCGGCCGACGTGCTGGCCGTGGTCGGACAGCAGGGCGGTCTGCGAGCCCAGATGGACTCGCTGCTGCCGGCTCCGGTGGGCGCCAAGGCCTCCTCGCTCGGCGAACTCGTCCGCCGGCGCATGGGGGAGCGGGTGCTCGACGACCTGGTGGTGCCGATCGCCGGTGGCGTGCACTCCACCCACCCCGACCAGCTCGACCCCGACCGGGTTGCTCCGGGCCTGCGCGCCGCACTGCTGCGCGAGGGCTCCCTGGCCCGGGCGGTCCTGTCGCTGCGGGCACGGGCGGCCGCCGGCACCCCGGTGCAGGGGATCCGCGATGGCACGGTGCGGCTCGTGGACGAACTCGTCGCCGACATGGCCACCTACGGCGTCGACGTCCGGCTGCACACCCGGGCGACCCGGATCGAGGCGCACGCGGTGGAGACCGTCCGCGCCGACGGCACCACCGAACGGCTGCCGGCCCAGCACACCCTGTCCTCCGTCGCCGACCCGGAGCGCACGGCTGCACCCGACCGGACGGGCATCCAGCTCGTCACGCTCGTCGTCGACCAGCCGGAGCTCGACGCGGCCCCGCGTGGCACCGGCATGCTCGTGCACCCGGACGCGCAGGCCGTCTCGGCGAAGGCCCTGACGCACGCCACCGTGAAGTGGCCGTGGCTGGCCGACGTGGCGGACGGACGCCACGTCCTGCGACTCAGCTACGCGACCAGCGCGACGGACACGGCGGGCGTGGCCACGAGCCTCCCGGTCGACCCGGCCGACCCCGTCGGCAGCCGTGCCCTGCAGGACGCCTCCACGCTGCTCGGCGTGCCGATCACGGCGGACCGCGTCAGCGGGGCCGCACGCGTCGGCTGGTACGGGCCGGACCTGACCGCAGCCGGGCTGGCCGAGGGCGTCGTCGGCATCGGCGAGGCCTCGACCGGACGCGGCCTGGCGGGCATCATCGGCGCGGCCCGGAAGGCAGCCGACGAGCTCCTTCGTTCCTGAGCGGACCGCGCAGCCCCTGAGGGCTACTGTTGGTGAGACCGCCGGACGTATTCCGTTCGGTGCATGACCACCGCACAACCAATGCACGGAGGAATCGCACATGCGCGGAAAGCTCCTGTTCGTCGCCGGCGCCGCACTCGGGTACGTCCTGGGATCGCGAGCCGGACGGGCGCGGTACGAGCAGATCAAGACCGTCAGCGGCAAGGTCTGGAACAGCAACGGCGTCCAGAAGGGCGTGCACGTCGCTGAAGACTTCATCGCCGACAAGACCCCGGACGTCGCCGAGTTCATCGGTGAGACCACCAAGAAGGCCGTCCGCAAGGTCGGCCAGAAGAAGGACACCACCACCTCATGACGGACACCCGCGATCGCAAGTCGCGTTCGCTGTTCGGCCTGGTCGGTGACGTCCCGAAGCTCGTCAAGGGCCTGGTCAAGGGCGAGATCGACCTGCTCAAGGCCGAGATGCTCGCGAAGGCGAAGATCTTCGGTCTGGCAGCCGGGCTGCTGGTCGGTGCGCTCGTCGTGGTGCTCTACGCGATCGGCGTTCTGCTGACCGCAGCCGTGATGGGCCTGGCGACCGTGATGCCGGCGTGGCTGGCCGCACTGGTGGTGGCCGTGGTGATGCTCGTCATCGCCGCGATCCTCGGCCTGGTCGGCTGGAAGCGCCTGAAGAAGGGCCTGCCCCTCACGCCCAAGCGCACGATCGACAGCGTCAAGAACGACATCAACGCGGTCAAGGGCCTCGGCAAGAAGCCGACCCCGCCGACGCAGTACGGCAGCCGCAAGCCGGACGTCGACAGCCGCTCCTGAGCGCCGACAGCCCCGACAGCCGCACCACCGACGGAGGAACCGTGACCGACCCGCACGACGATCTCGCTGCCCGCGTCGCCGCGACCCGCGCCCAGTTGTTCGACACCCTCGACGCGATCGAGGACAAGCTCAACGTCCCGAAGCAGATCGGGATCGCCGCGTCGAGGTTCAAGCGCGGCCTCGACGAGCAGCCCGTCCCCTACCTGGCCGGTCTCGCAGCCGGCGTGGCAGTGGTCGGGGGTATCGTCGTGATGGTGCTCCGACGGCGGTAGACCGCCCGAGCGCGGTCCACCGGAGGCGGGGCGGCCACCACCCTGGCAACCGATAGGACAATGGATCCATGAGCTCCGACGCGCCCGTGCCCGCGAACGACCACCCCCACGCCGAACCCGCCGAGACCGGTCACCCGGACTCCGGGATCGACCCGAACCTGCTGACGGCGTACGCCCTCTGGGCAGTGTTCCGCCGGCCCCTCGGTCCGATCCACCGCGTCGGCGACGACGCCGTGGCCGAACTCGACACCGTGATCGCCAGCGCCGCCGAGCGCGGGGTCACGATCCGTGGCTTCTACGACGTCTCGGCCTTCCGCGCCGACGCCGACGTCATGGTCTGGCTGCACGGCGACGACGCACAGGCGATCCAGGCCGTGCTGCGCGAGATCCGCCGCACCGGACTGTTCCAGGACGCCGAGCCGGTGTGGCACGTGATGGCCATGCACCGCGAAGCCGAGTTCAACAAGCGGCACACCCCCGCGTTCCTGCGCGGCAAGGACCCCGAGGCGTGGATCACGGTGTACCCGTTCGTCCGCTCCTACGAGTGGTACCTGCTGCCCGAGGACGAGCGCTCGAAGATGCTCCGCGACCACGGCATCGCCGGCGCGAAGTACCGCCGCGTGCTCACGAACACCATCGCGACCTTCGCCCTGAGCGACTACGAGTGGATCCTGCCGCTCGAGAGCCCGGACCTGGTCGACCTCGTCGACCTGATGCGCGATCTCCGTTACACCGAGGCGCGCATGCACGTGCGCGAAGAGGTCCCCTTCTTCACGGGTCGTCGCGTGACGACCGCCGAACTCCCGGAGGTGCTGTCATGACCGACACCAGCATGATCACGAACGGCCAGGTCCTCGCCGCGACCCCAGCGGCAGCGTCCGGACCCGAGCACGTCGAGACCCCGACCGCGTACGACGCGATCCTGCTCGCGGGCTTCGGCGGCCCCGAGGGCCAGGACGACGTCATCCCCTTCCTGCGCAACGTCACCCGCGGCCGCGGGATCCCGGACGAGCGTCTCGAAGAAGTCGCGCACCACTACCGCCACTTCGGCGGCGTGAGCCCGATCAACGCGCAGAACCGTGCGCTCAAGGCCGCGCTCGAGGCCGAGCTGGCGTCGCGCGGCATCGACATGCCGGTCCTCTGGGGCAACCGCAACTGGGCGCCCTACCTCGAAGAGGCCTTCACCGAGGCGGCGGACAAGGGCTACACCAAGCTCGTCGCCATCGCCACGAGCGCGTACTCGTCGTTCTCGAGCTGCCGGCAGTACCGCGAGGACTACGCCCGCGTGCTCAACGAGACCGGTCTGATCGACACGATCCAGATCGACAAGGTCCGCCAGTTCTTCGACCACCCGGGCTTCGTCCGCCCGTTCATCGACGGTGTCCGCGACGGCATGGCCCGCGCGATCGCCGAGAACGATGGCCTGGACGTCGCGACCGAGCTGCAGGTGCTCTTCTCGACGCACTCGATCCCCTCGACCGACGCCGCCCGCTCCGGCCCCGACTACCGCGGGTTCGACGAGCACGGCGCGTACGAGGCGCAGCACCTCGCCGTGGGCGAGGTCGTGCTCGACCAGGCCTGGGCCGAGCTCCTCGAGCAGCCCGAGCACGCCCACCTGCAGGGCACGTCGAAGCCCGGATGGAAGCTCGTCTACCAGTCGCGTTCCGGCCCCCCGACGCAGCCGTGGCTCGAGCCGGACATCAACGACTACATGAACGAGGACCTCAAGGGCGGCCCGACGCGTGCCGTGCTGATCGTCCCGCTCGGCTTCGTCAGCGACCACATGGAGGTCATGTGGGACCTCGACGAGGAAGCCACCGAGACCGCCGGTGAGCTCGGCTTCTGGTCGCTCCGCACGCAGACCCCCGGCATCGACCCGGCCTACGTGTCCGGTCTCGTCGACCTGGTGCTCGAGCGGGTCAACGGCACGCCGAAGGCCGAGCGTCCGCACATGACCGACATCGGCCCCTGGTACGACGTGTGCCGTCCGGGCTGCTGCGAGAACGTGCGAGCGGGGTTCAAGCCCGCCGCCGCCGGCGTCGCCCCGTGACCGATGCACCCGTGAACGACCCCAACACGACGTCCCCCGACGGCCCGGCCCCGATCCGGCTCGGCACCCGTGCCAGCCGGCTCGCGGTCGCGCAGTCGCAGGACGTCGCCGACCGCCTGGCGAAGGCGGCCGGGCGACCCGTCGAACTCGTCACCGTCACGAGCGAGGGCGACACGAACCGTGCGTCCCTGGCCTCGCTCGGCGGCACCGGTGTCTTCGCCAGTGCTCTGCGTGAAGCCCTGGTCGCCGGCGAGGTCGACGTGCTCGTGCACTCGCTGAAGGACCTGCCGACCGCCCCGTACCCGGGTCTGACGATCGGTGCCGTCCCGAAGCGGGCGGACGCCCGCGACGTCCTCGTCGCCCGGAACGGTGCGACCGTCGACACGCTGCCGGACCGCGCGAAGGTCGGTACCGGTTCGCCGCGCCGTGCCGCGCAGCTCCGTGCCGCACGGCCCGACCTGGACGTCGTCGACATCCGCGGCAACATCGACACCCGCCTCGGTCGGGTGGACGACGACCTGGACGCCGTGGTGCTCGCCGCCGCCGGCCTGGGGCGCATCGACCGCCTGTCGGCCGCCACCGAACTGCTCGACCTCGGCTTCTGGCCGAGTGCTCCCGGGCAGGGTGCGCTCGCGGTCGAGATCCGCACAGACGAGACCGACCGGGGGCTGCTCGCGGCACTCCGCAAGATCGAGCACGCCCCCACCCGCCTGACGGTGACGGCCGAGCGCGAGGTGCTCGCCAAGCTCGAGGCCGGCTGCTCCGCTCCGATCGGTGCGACGGCCGTCGTGGACGCCGAGCTCCTGCTCGTGTCCGCGACCGTCTACCGCCCCGACGGCACCGAGTACCGCACCGCATCGCACGCGGCCGTGCTCGACGGTTCGGCGCAGGACCGTCTCGACGAGGCGCTCGCGGTCGGTGGCCGCGTGGCGACCGAGCTGCTCGAGAACGGTGCTGCGGAGCTCGCCGACCTGGCGACGACCGTCGCCGAGGACACCACGGACGGGCCGTACACCGCCGGCCCCGGCCTGGCGACGCCGGCCGAGTAGGCGGTCACCACGGAACCCTCCACCACCGCGACGGACGAGGCGCGACCCCCGGTCGTCCTCGTCCCGCGTGGCGGTGCGTGGGGGGACCGGGTCGCCGCGGCCGCCCGGGCCCGTGGGCTCGCCCCCGTCGTCGTCCCCCTCATCACGGACGCTCCGCCGTCGGACCCCTCCGCGCTCGACGCTGCGGTCCGGCGACTGGTCGCCTCCGGTGCGGCCGGGAGGCCCGGATCACCCGGTTCTGTCGGTGACGGAACCAACGTGGCTGGTTACGCATGGGTCGTGGTGACCAGTGCGACGGCCGTGACGGTCCTGGCGGGACGCGTGGCGGGCCTCCCGGCCGGGGTGCGCGTCGCCGCGGTCGGCGAGCCGACCGCCCGTGCCGCGCGCGCTGCGGGCTGGGTCGTCGACCTGGTCCCGGCCGAGACGTCCGCCGCCGGACTGGTGCAGGAGCTGCCGGACACCGACGGCACCGTGCTGTTCCCCCGCTCCGAGATCGCGGCACCCACGCTCGTCGACGGCCTGCGTGCCCGCGGCATCGACGTGGACGACGTGGTCGCGTACCGTACCGTGGGGACCGGCGACGAGCCGATCACCTTCGACACGGCGCCCGCTGCGGTGCTCGTGACGAGCGGCAGCGTCGCCCGCGAGATCGCCCGCCGGATGACCCCGCTCGACCCCCGCACCACCGTGGCCTGCATCGGCCCCGGGACCGCAACCGACGCACGTGCCGCCGGCCTGCCCGTGCACGCCGTCGCACACGACCGGTCCGCAGAAGCCCTGCTCGACGCCGTCGTCGCGGCACTGAACCCCACCACCCCCCACCAGGAAGGTCACCCGTGACTGGACGCTTCCCCCAGGTCCGCCCCCGTCGGCTCCGCGCCACCCCTGCGATGCGACGACTCGTGGCCGAGACCCGGCTCCACCCCGCCGAGCTCGTGCTGCCGATGTTCATCCGCGAAGGCGCGACCGACGCCGTGGACATCTCGAGCATGCCGGGTGTGCAGCAGCACTCCCTCGACTCGTTCCGCCGTGCGCTGGTCGACGCCGCGTCGGTCGGTGTGGGTGGCGTGAACCTGTTCGCCGTGCCGACCACGAAGGACGCCGACGGCTCCGGTGCGACCGATCCGGACGGCATCCTCAACGTGGCGATCCACGTGGCTCGGCAAGAGGTGGGGGACGCCCTCGTGGTGCAGTCCGACCTGTGCCTCGACGAGTTCACCGACCACGGGCACTGCGGCGTGCTGGCCGCCGACGGCTCCGTCGACAACGACGCCACGTTGCTGCGCTACCGCGACATGGCGGTCGCGCAGGCCGAGGCCGGTGCCGAGCTCGTCTGCATGAGCGGCATGATGGACGGCCAGATCGCCGCCGCACGTGACGCCCTCGACGGTGCCGGGCACAGCGGCACCGCGCTGCTCGCCTACGCCGCGAAGTACGCCTCGGCGTTCTACGGTCCCTTCCGTGAGGCGGTGTCGTCGTCGCTCGTCGGTGACCGTCGGACCTACCAGATCGACGCCGCGAACGGTCGTCAGGGCCTGCGCGAGGTCGCACTCGACGTCGACGAGGGTGCCGACATCGTGATGGTGAAGCCCGCGATGAGCTACCTCGACGTGCTCGCCGAGACCGCGGCGACCTCGCCGGTCCCGGTCTGGGCGTACCAGATCTCGGGCGAGTACGCGATGATCACCGCAGCAGCGCAGAACGGCTGGATCGACCGCGACGCAGCCGCGATGGAGTCGCTCGTCGGCATCAAGCGCGCCGGTGCCGACGCGATCCTGACCTACTTCGCCGTCGACATCGCGCGGAAGCTCAACGAGGAAGCGGGCCTCCGCACCTCGGGCAGCACCGCCGACGTCGCCGGCATCGCCTCGACCGGGAAGGCCCCCGAATGACCACGAACGACCAGCTCTTCGGCCGCGCCAAGAACGCGATCCCCGGTGGCGTGAACTCCCCGGTCCGCGCCTACGGGTCGGTCGGCGGCACCCCGCGCTTCCTGGTGTCCGCGAAGGGCGCCTACGTCACCGACGCCGAGGGTCGCGAGTACGTCGACCTCGTCGCGTCGTGGGGGCCAGCGATCCTCGGGCACGCCCACCCCGGCACGGTCGAGGCCGTGCAGCAGGCCGCCGCGCGCGGACTGTCGTTCGGGGCGTCGACCCCGGGCGAGACCGAGCTGGCCGAACTCGTGAAGCAGCGGGTGTCGGTGGACGGCGACGGCCCCATCGAGAAGCTCCGCATGGTGTCGACCGGCACCGAGGCCACGATGACCGCGATCCGACTGGCCCGCGGGTACACCGGCCGCGACCTGCTCGTGAAGTTCGCGGGGCACTACCACGGCCACTCGGACTCCCTGCTGGCCGAGGCCGGTTCGGGTGTCGCGACCCTGGCCATGCCGGGCAGCGCGGGCATCACCGCCGAGACCGCCGCGCAGACCCTCGTGCTGCCGTACAACGACCTCGACGCCGTCCGCCGGGCCTTCGACGAGCACTCCGAGCGGATCGCCGCCGTGATCGTCGAGTCGGCCGCCGCGAACATGGGCGTCCTGGCTCCCGAGCGCGGCTTCAACCGGGCACTGGCGCAGATCACGCAGGCGCACGGGGCGCTGCTCATCGTCGACGAGGTCCTGACCGGGTTCCGGGTCGGAGCCGCAGGCTGGTGGGGCCTCGAGGCGTCCAAGGTCGTGCCGGACGGCGCCGGGTGGAAGCCCGACCTCATCACGTTCGGCAAGGTCATCGGTGGTGGCATGCCCCTCGCCGCCCTCGGTGGTCGGCGCGAGGTCATGGACTTCCTCGCCCCGCTCGGGCCGGTGTACCAGGCGGGCACGCTCTCCGGCAACCCGCTCGCGGTCGCTGCCGGTACCGCCACGCTCCGCGCCGCGACGGCCGAGGTGTACGAGCACCTCGACCGCACGGCGTCGACCATCGCGACCGCCACGAGCCAGGCACTGTCGGCCGCGGGCGTCGCCCACACCGTGCAGCACGCCGGCAACCTGTTCTCGTTCGCGTTCACCGAGCAGGCACCGCGCAACTACGACGACGTGCGGGCACAGGACGTGTTCCGCTACGCGCCGTTCTTCCACGCGATGCTCGACGCCGGGGTGACCCTGCCGCCGAGCGTGTTCGAGGCGTGGTTCGTCACCGCCGCCCACGACGACCGCGCCGTCGGACGGATCCTGGACGCCCTGCCCGCGGCCGCGAGGGCTGCTGCCGCCGCGACCGCGTGACGGGCAGTGCGACTCAGGAGCAGTCGGCCTTGGTGAAGGTCGTGTCGACGGTCTTCGACGAGCCCTCGAACTTGTAGGTGTACCGCATGTCGACGTCCTCGTCGAGGAGCTTCTTCGTCTCGCTGTTCGAGCAGAGGTTCGGCCCGACGGCGTCGCGGATGGCACCTTCGGTGATCGAGGCCGGGTCGACGTTCGCCGACACCGTGTAGTCGTAGTGGATCGCGGCGCCCTCGGCCTCGATCCCGGTCCACGTCGTGACGGAGTCGACCTGCTTCGGCAGGTCGCTCTGCTCGCGGATCTGCTCGACCGCCTTCGAGACCTTCTCCTCGGTGGAGTCGCTGAAGGCCGCGTTCAGGCCCTGGCGGACGAGGAACGCCACCACGACGGCGACGACGACGCCGAGCACCGAGATCAGGACGCGCTTGCCGCGGGACGAGGACTTGGGCGGGGGAGCGTACGGTGCGGTGCCGGCCGGGGCTGCCTGGGCGTACGGCTGCTGGGCGTACGGCTGCTGGGCCTGCGGCTGACCGGTGTACGGCTGCTGCTGGTACTGCTGGCCGGCGGGGGGTTGCTGCTGGTACTGCGGCGGCTGCTGCGCGGACGGCTGGCCGTCGGGCTGGGGCGGCCCGGCGGGCTGCTGCGGGTACTGCTGGCCGTTCGGCTGGCCGGTGTTCGGCTGGCCGTCGTTCGGCTGCGGCTCGGACCCCGGGAAGGGCGGCGGCGTGTTCGTCATGGTTCCCCCTGGTGACGGTCAGCGGCGTGACACCGTGGTGCGGTGCCGGGTCCCTCCCCGACACGGGCCGCGGACACGGAACGCCCATTCAAGCACGCGTCAGGCGGATCGGCGTGCGGCCCAGCGCCCCTCGGCCCGCAGGATCGCGAGCGGGAAGTCGAACGCGTGCGACACCGCCGACGACGTGATGACCTGGTCCGAGGTGCCCTGGGCCACCGCGGCGCCGTCGCGCAGGAGCATCGCGTGCGACGTCGAGGCCGGCAGGTCCTCCAGGTGGTGGGTCACCATGACGCTGCCGAGGCCCGGGTGCCGGTGCCGCAGGGCGTCGACGGTCTCGAGCAGGTGCTCGCGGGCGGCGACGTCCAGCCCGGTCGCGGGCTCGTCGAGCAGGAGCAGCTGGGGCTCGGACATCAGGGCCCGGGCGATGAGGGCGCGGCCCCGCTCGCCCTGCGACAGCACCGGCCACCGGGCGTCCCGTCGCGCCGTGAGCCCCACGTCGGCGACGTGCTGCTCGGCCAGGGCGACCTGTTCGGCCGAGGGTTCCCACCGCATCATGAGGTCCGTCGTGCCGGTCAGGCCGGTCAGCACCGTCTCGAGGACGGTGAGCGGCGACAGCATGCGGTGTCGGGGGTCGACGTGGCCGATGTGCTGACGGAGTTCGCGGACGTCGACGCGTCCGAGTCGGCGACCGAGGACCTCGACCGTGCCCGCGGTGGGGTGTCCGGTCGCGCCGAGGACGGCGAGCAGGGTGGACTTGCCGGCACCGTTCGGTCCGAGCAGCGCCCAGTGCTCGCCGCGGCGGACGGTCAGGTCGATGTCGTGCAGCAGGTCGCGGCCGGAGCGCGTGACGCGGACCCCGGTGGCGTGGATCAGGACGTCGTCGCGCGCGTCGGTCATGACCCCATCGTGCCCCACCGCGCCGTGACGTCGTCCACGTGGGCTCGTGCGACGTCGACGAACCGGCGGGCAGCGGCTCGGGCGGTCTCGACGTCGCCGCTGCCGGCCGCCGCGTCGAGCGTGAGCCAGAGCGCTTCTGCGTCCCACTGCCGGAACGCGGGTGCCTCGGGCAACGCGTAGGCGAGCCGGGCCATCGCGAGGCGCAGGGCCTCACGCACCCAGCGGTTGCCGGACTGTTCGGACAGGAAGCGTGTGACCGCGAACGAACTCTCCGTGTACCGGTGATCGCGCACCTGGCCGTCCGCGCGTGCCCGTGCGACGAGCATGCGGAACTCCTCGAGCGCGGGGCCCCGCAGGCCGGGCAGGACGTGGACGGCGCCGTGGGTGAAGACGCCGGTGAGCAGCTCCATCGTGTCGCGCCAGGTTGCGAGCGACGGTTGCCCGACGCGGTACCGGCCGTCGCCGTCGTCGACGAGCCCCAGGTCGTGCAGCCAGCGCAATGCTCCGTGCACCTGCTCGGGCGTGGCACCGGTCCGTGTCACGAGGTCCTCGAGCCGATGCGTGGACCCCACCACCAACGCGCCGGAGCGGACGTCTCGCAGCAGGGTACGGCCGACCGGACCGACGCGGTCTTCGGTGGTGTCGTCCGCCGGGCGGTGCGTCCGCGGGATCCCGACGTTCCGCCGGTGGACCTCGAACAACCCGTCCATGACCTCGGCCGCCGCCGTCGCCACGGCCGGGTCACCGGACTCCACCGCGCGGGACGTGGTGGCGAACCAGGTGTGCACCTCGTGGACCGACCAGAGCTGCGTCGGGACCCGGGCCCACCGCATCCGCTCGAACGCACGCAGGCCCAGGCTGCGCACCAGGGTGTTCGGGGAGTGCTCGAACCAGAACTGGCAGGCGGCGGAGAACGCCGTCGGGTACTCCGGCAACCGGAGTGCCGCAGTGGTGCGAGCCCGCGCGACCCGGCGGTCGAGTTCGGCGCGGAGCTCAGGGGTGAGCGCCGGGATGGTCGCGCGGAGGGCCGGGCCGACCAGCGCGACCCAGAAGTCGAGCGTGTCCGAGAGGTCGGCGTCGGACAGTTCGTCGTACCACCACGAGCCGTCCGGGCGCCGGGACAGGATGCCGAGGTCCTCGAGGCGAGCCGCCGCTGCACGGACCCGGCCGCGAGGCGTGCCCCACTCCCACCCCAGTGCGTCGAGGTCGACGGGCACCGGTCCACGCGGGCCGGTGCGGACGTGGGCGAGCAGGGACGCGTAGGCGTCGTCGTTCGCCGCCGCCCAGGGGTCGGCGTCACCCCACTCGCCGACGACCACGGGTCAGCCGCGGTCGGCGCGGACCGCCTCGATGTGCTGTTCGAAGTTGCGGGTGAGGGCTCGACCGGCCTCGGCGGCCCCTTCACCGTCACGCTCGGTGAGGGCCTCGCGCAGGATCGAGAAGAACGCCTCGGATCCGTACTGCTCGAACGGCGGCGTCGGGTTGAGCGTGAAGCGGACCCGCTCCATGGCACCCACGGCCGCGTTCTGCACCAGGGGGTTGCCGGAGTGCTCGACTGCGAACTCGATGATCTCGGTGAGGGCGCCGCTGAAGCCGTAGTCCCGCACCTTGCGCATGCGGTCGGCCTTGTCGAGCAACGCGGTGAGGGCTTCGACGTCCTCGTCGCTGTACTCGGGGACGCCCCAGCGCAGGCTGAGCTCGAAGAACCCTGCGGTCGCGCGGGTCGCGGTGACCCAGTCGTCGAAG
This sequence comes from Curtobacterium sp. MCBA15_007, assembly GCF_001864905.1. NCBI lineage: Bacteria > Bacillati > Actinomycetota > Actinomycetes > Micrococcales > Microbacteriaceae > Curtobacterium > Curtobacterium sp. MCBA15_007. The sequence goes on along the minus strand of NZ_MJGM01000001.1, from coordinate 101,961 downwards.
GTGGGCGTGGCGACGCGGGTGTACCGGTTCGCCTCCATCTCGACCAGGCCGATGTCGACGAGCTTCGCGATCGCCTCACGGATCGGGGTGCGACTCACACCCAGCCACTGGACCAGCTCGTCGTCGTTCAGGCGCTCGCCGTGCTGCAGCGTGCCGTCACGGAGCGCCGCGAGCATCTTGTCGTAGACGACGTCGCGCAGGAGCTTCCGGGGAGAGCTCTCCACGGTGGACTTGGGGACCGGCATGTCATCTCCTCGAGGACGAAATCGACACTCGAAATCCTAGCGTGCCAATATGCAAACGTTTGCTAAAAAACGCCGGGATTCAGCCCGCAATGGCGACCACGGTGCGACCGTGCACCCGCCCTGCGACCACCTCGGCGCCGACCGTGATCGCCTGCTCGAGCGTGACGGTGCGGGTGACGTCGGCCAGCAGCGCCGCGTCGAGGTCGGTCGCCAGCCGGTCCCACGCTCGACGGCGGAGCTCCGGTGGGGCGTCGACGGAGTTGATGCCGAGCAACGAGACCGACCGCAGGATGAACGGCAGCACGGTCGTCGGCAGCGCGGAGTCCTGCGCCAGCCCGCAGGCCGTCACCGCGCCACCCCACCGGGTCGAGGCCAGCACGTTCGCCAGGGTGGCCCCGCCGACGCTGTCCACCGCTCCGGCCCACGTGGCACGCTGCATCGGCTTGCCCGGCTCGGACAGTGTGCCGCGTTCGATGACCTCGGTGGCACCGAGCCGGCGGAGCGAGTCCGTGTTGGCCGAGCGACCCGTCGACGCCGTCACCCGGTACCCGCGGGCCGCGAGCAGGGCGATCGCCACGGTGCCGACCCCGCCGGACGCGCCGGTCACGAGCACCGGCCCGTCGTCCGGCGCGACGAAGCGCTCGAGCGCCAGCATGCTGAGCATCGCGGTGAACCCCGCCGTGCCGATGGCCGCCGCGAACGAGTCGTCGATCGTCTCGGGCAGCACGACGAGCGATCCGGACGGCACGACCGCCTGCGCCGCCCAGCCCCCGTGCCTGCTCTCACCCAGGCCGGCACCGTTCAGCACCACCCGGTCGCCGATCGCCACCTCGTGCACGCCGGGACCGAGCCCGGACACCGTGCCCACGACGTCGATCCCCGGAACGAGCGGGTCGAGCCGAGCGACACCGGGGTTCCGCGCCAGGGCCAGCCCGTCCTTGTAGTTGACGCTCGAGTACGTGACGTCGACCAGGACCTCGCCCTCGGCCGGGTCCGGCAGGTCGACGTCGGTGACGGTGGGCGGGGTTGCACTGGACACGAGGACGGCGCGGGTCATGCGCCGGACGCTACCCCCCTCCCTCGCAGGCTCGGTCGGCGCGCCTGGCATGCCGCTGGCGCGTCATCGCCGAGCCGGTCGCGCCCGGCGGTCTGCCCGCTCTTTCCCAGAACGTGCGCGATGGCTGGTGGGATCGGGCGTACCGGGGCGGAACAACCGACGGGGTACGCCCGATTCGACCAGGTGCGCCCGGAACAGCCCCCAGCCCCCAGCCCGGCCCAGCCCGCTCAGCCGAACATGATGGCGGCCTCGTCGAAGCGCGCCTGCGGCACCGTCTTGAGCTCGCCGAGCGCCTCCTCGAACGAGACGTGCTCGATCTCGGTGCCCCGGAGCGCCACCATCCGGCCCCAGCGCTCCTCGACCACGGAGTCGATCGCCGCCAGGCCGAGCCGGGTCGACAGCACCCGGTCGTACGCCGTCGGCGTGCCGCCGCGCTGGATGTGCCCCAGGGTCGTGGCCCGCGTCTCGATGCCCGTCATCTCCTCGATGAGCGGCGCGAGGCGCTCGCCGATGCCACCGAGCCGCGGGCGCCCGAAGGCGTCGAGGCCACGCTCGGTGTGCGCGGTGTCCTCGTGGTCGGGGACGAAGCCCTCGGCCACCACCACGAGCGGGGCACGACCGCGGTCGTAGGCGGCCCGCACCCACTTCGCGATCTGTTCCATGCTCGTCTTCTGCTCGGGGATGAGGATCGCGTGCGCGCCCGCTGCCATGCCGGAGTGCAGCGCGATCCAGCCCACGTGCCGGCCCATCACCTCGGCGACCATGCAGCGCGAGTGCGACTCGCCCGTGGTGCGCAGGCGGTCCATGGCCTCGGTCGCGATGGCGACGGCGGTGTCGAAGCCGAACGTGTAGTCGGTCGCACCCAGGTCGTTGTCGACGGTCTTCGGCACGCCAACGATCTTCAGCCCGGCGTCGGTGAGGCGCTTCGCGGCGGCCAGGGTGCCCTCGCCGCCGATCGCGACGATGGCGTCGATGCCGTGCTTCTCGAGCATCCGCTCGATGTTCTCGACCCCGCCGTTGGGGCCCTCGAACGGGTTCGTGCGGCTGGTGCCGAGGATGGTGCCGCCCTGCTTCGCGATGCCCTGGATGTCCTTGCGGCCGAGCGGGACGATGTCGCCGTCGACCACGCCGCGCCACCCGTCGCGGAAGCCGACGAAGTCGTGGCCGTAGATGGCGATGCCCTTGAGGACGATCGCGCGGATGACCGCGTTCAGGCCGGGGCAGTCGCCTCCGGAGGTGAGGATGCCGATGCGCATGGTGAACTCCGTCGTCGGGTGGTGGGGATCACTGCCCATCATGACTGACGGTGGTTCAGCATTACCATCCCCGTGTGTCCCTGCTCGCTTCCGCCGCCGCCGTCGACGCGGCTGGTGCGTCCGGTGACGCGTCGCGCGTCGACACGGTGTACCGGCCTGGAGGCGCGGTGGACGTCGCGTCGACCCTGCGGCCCCTGCAGCGCGGCTCCGGCGACCCGGCCTTCCACGTGGCCGGCGGTGTCGTGTGGCTCGCGCTGCAGACGCCCTCCGGCCCCGCTTCCGTCGCGATCCGGCGGGCCGGCGACACCATCGCGGTCTCGGCGTGGGGGAGCGGAGCGCCCTGGGCCGTTTCCCACGCTCCTGAGCTGCTCGGTCGCGGCGACGACTGGTCGTCGTTCGACGTCTCCGGCAACGACTTCCTGGCCGCGGCACGACACCGGCAGCCCGGGCTCCGGCTGCTCCGCACGAACACCGTCGTCGCGATGCTCGTGCCGGCGATCATGGAGCAGAAGGTGACCTCGCGTCAGGCGTGGGGCGCGTGGCGGTACCTGCTCCGTCGGCACGGCACCCCGGCGCCCGGCCCGGCACCCGCGGGCATGATGGTGCCGCCCGACGCCCGGACGTGGGCTCGGATCCCGAGCTGGGAGTGGCACCGGGCCGGCATCGAACCGGGGCGCTCGGCGACCGTGATGCGCGCCGTGCAGCTCGCGCCGGCACTCGAGCGGACCCTGGCGCACGGCCGCGGCGGCGAGGCCGTGTCCACGAAGCTGCAGTCGATCCCCGGGGTCGGCCGGTGGACCGCCGCCGAGACCGCGCAGCGATCCCACGGCGACCCGGACGCACCGAGCGTGGGGGACTTCCACGTGCCGGCGCTCGTCGGGTGGGCGCTGACCGGTTCGCCGGTCGACGACGACGGGATGCTCGAGCTGCTCGAGCCCTGGCGCGGGCACCGGGAGCGCATCGTGCGCCTGATCGCCGGCTCGGGGTTCCGGAAGCCGTCGTTCGGGCCGCGGATCACGATCCAGGACCACCGCGGCCACTGAGCGGTCGTCCGCAGAACACCGGTGTTCGCGCGTCGCACACCGGCACGCGCGTGTTCGGAGCGTGAACACCGGTGTCTCGCAGGGTGTCAGGGGTGGCGGGTGCCCTCGCCGGCCAGGACGGCGCGGTAGCCCTCGCGGAACGTCGGGTACTGCGGTGTCCACCCCGTCGACCGGAGCAGCGTGTTGGACAGGCGCTTGTCGCCGCCGGCCTGCCGTGCGTCGCCCTCGCCGGTGGACGGCTCGGCGACGTGGAGCTCGTCGGCCAGGAACCGCAGCACGTCGTCCAGTCGGCTCGGCTCGTCGTCGGTACCCAGGTAGAGCGGTGCCGGGTCGGGCAGCGCCGCCAGGTGCACGAGTGCGGCGGCAGCGTCGTCGCGGTGGATGCGGTTCGTGTGCGGTGAGGTGCCCGGCGCCAGTCGCGCGGACCCGGACCGGACCTGGTCGATGAGTCGCTCGCGGCCGGGGCCGTAGACGCCCGACAGCCGGACCAGCACGGCGCCGGGAGCCCGTTCGCGCAGCAGGACCTCGGCCTCGACCAGGACCTCGGCGGTCGGGGTCGCACCACGCGCCGGGGTCTCCTCGGTGACCTCGCTGCCGTCGGCGACGTCGTAGACCGCGGTCGAGGACACGACGAGCACCCGGGGGTCGGCGTCCGAGGCGTCGATGCCGTCGAGCACGTTGCGCAGACCGTCGACGTAGGTGGCGCGGTACTCGTCGACGTCGCGGCTGCCGGCGGCGAAGGCCACGACGACGACGCTCGTGTCGGCCGGGATCGCGGGGACCTCGTGGCGCAGGTCGACGCTCCGGCCGGTGATAGGAGCGGGGATCAGCTCGGCGCGGCGGCGGAGTCCGATCACGCGGTGGCCCTGGTCGGCGAAGCACAGGCCGGCTTCGGTCCCGAGGTCGCCGCACCCGGCGATGACGACTGTCGTGGAGTTCTGCACGGCTCGACACTGGCACGGCCGGTTGGTGGAAGGCGGGGAGGCGCGCACATCACGGATCACTAGGGTCAGCGCATGGGGCGGCAGCGGCGACGGGTGGTGCGTGACGTGGCGATCGCCGTGCCCCCGTTCGTCGAGATCGCGCTCGTCGTCGCCGGCTCGATCGTCTCCGTCGGAGCCGTGGGGGAGAGCGCTGCGTCGTGGGCGCCGTTGTCGTGGCCGCTGTACGCCGTGCTCTGGACGTTCCCGTTCGCGGTCGGCGCGCTCGTCGCTGCGGTGCGGCTCCGCGGACTCGAAGCCAGGACGCCGGCGATCTGCTTCGCTGCCCTGTCGGTGGCCGTGGGTGCCATCCCCTTCGTCGGGATGCTGAGCGTCTTCGTACAGTTCTGGAGCGTCTCGCCTAGATGAGAACGGTTATCGTCTAGATGACCCTCATCCGCACTGCACTCAGGAGCTCCATGTCCGCTCGACCTCCACGTCTCCTCCCGGCACTCGTCATCGCGGGGCTCGTCCCACTCGTCGCCACCGCGATCACCGTCCCCGCCTCGGCTGCACCCACCGTGACCCGGACCGCCCACCACAGCTGGCTCGTCACGGCCGACCCGACCGCGAAGCGCGTGTACGTCAACGACGCCGTGACCGGCAGGCGGACCGCCACCCTGAGCGGGATCGAGTTCGGCACCCACGCGGGCTCGGTGCAGCTCGGCCACGGGCAGATCGCGTTCATGGACGAGTCGAAGCCGCAGCTCGACGTCCTGGCCATCGGCCCCCGCGGTACGGCCCGCATCGCGCAGCACTACGCGATCCCGAACGGCGACGGCCGGTGGGAGCGCGCCGGCTGGCTGTCCACCGACACGGCGCGGCGTCACCTGGCGGTCGGGTCCGACTTCGACGGCTCCGAGCGCCAGCGGGTCACGGTGATCGACCTGCGGCGGAAGACGGAGCACACTGCTCGGATCGACACCTCGGCCGTGCAGCTCGCCACGACGGGCAAGCGCGGCACCGAAGAGGTCGAGACGTTCCTGGTCGGCAGCCCCCTGCGCCTGGTGGTCACCGCGGGCGGACGACTCGACGCCTACTCCGTGTCCGCGATCATGCAGGGTGCGACCCACCCGCGCCCCGTCGCGACCACGCCCCTCGGCGCCTACCCGCACGGCCCGATCGTCAACGCCACCGGGACGGTGATCGGCTCCGACCTGGCCGCCGGCGTGCAGACCGTCCGGGTGACACGGACCGGCTTCACGGGCTCCCGGTCCGTCGCCTACCCGAAGCCGAGCGTGCAGAGCTACCGGCCCCGCATGGCACCGGACGGCACGACCGTGGTCGGGACCCAGGCCGGCACCACGGCCGCGGGGACCCCGTGGAACGCCGTCCCCGCCTACCTGACCACCTCGTCGACGTCGTCGGGAAGGATCAGCAGCGTCGACCTCGGCACCGGTTCCTTCACCCGGGTCGCCGTGACCGCGCGGTTCGCCGCCGTCGCGCTGACGTCGGGCACCGGCGACTCGCTCGTCCTGGTGCGCAAGCAGGCCGACGGTGTCTACTCCGGCCGGACGACCTCGGTCGCGCTCACGCCGCTGCGCAAGGGTCCCGTCGCCGGACAGCCGGCCACCGGGGCGTCGGTGCGGTTCACCGCCGCGACCGACGACGGCCGCAGTGTGTTCGTGACGCGGGGCGACGAGGGGAAGATCACCCAGATCGACACCGCCGGTGCGACGCCGTCGGTGCTCCGCACCATCACGCTGCCCACGGCGCTCGCCGGGGGTGGGTACATGACGACGGTCGACTCGACGATGAGCCCGTACGACCTCAGCGGTCGCTGATCGTTCGTCGATCGACAACCGGCCGCCGACCGCCCCACGGGGTGGTCGGCGGCTAGGGTCCTGGTGTGATCGTCTGGTTGAACGGAACACACGGGGCGGGCAAGACGACGACGAGCCGACTGCTCCAGCCGCTGCTGCCCGGCTCGCGGGTCCTCGATGCCGAGAAGGTCGGCGAGGTGCTGATGGACGTCACGCCGGGGCTGCCGGCCAGTGACAACTTCCAGCACTGGGACCCGTGGCGGCCGCTCGTGGTCGAGACCGCCCGCCGGGTCCACGACTACGTGGGCGGACCGCTCATCATGCCGATGACGGTCCTGGTCGAGGCCTACTGGCGCGAGATCGCCGCGGGACTCGCAGCCCACGGCATCCCGGTCCGGCACTTCGTGCTGCACGTCGACGAGCCGACGCTCCGCGACCGGATCCAGCACGACCCGATCGTGGGCCCGTCGACGTTCCGGTTCGCGTACGTCGACGCCTACGCCGAAGCGGCGCGCGGCTGGCTGCACGCCGAGGCCGAGGTCATCGACGCGACCGACACCCCGGCCACCGAGGTCGCCCGCGCCGTCGCGGACGCGGTGACGTCAGAGCGCTGACCGGCGGTGACGTCAGAACGCTGACCGGCGGTGACGTCAGAGCGCTGACAGCACGAGCTCCCGGATGCCGGGGCGCTCCGGCTGCCCGTGGTCGACCAGCACCGCCCGCATCCCGGCCGCCCTGGCACCGACCACGTCGCGCTCGGGGTCGTCGCCCACGAAGAGACAGTCCGCTGGGTCCACGCCGAGCTCCCCCGCCAGGGCCCTGAACGCGCGGACGTCCGGCTTCTGGAACCCGATGCGTTCCGAGGTGCAGACGACGTCGAACGCGTCGGCCAGGCCGGTCCGTGCGAGCTTGTCGCGTTGCTGGGTCTCCGTGCCGTTCGTCAGGAGCCCGAGGCGGTGTCCGTGCTCGCGCAGCTCGTGCAGCAGCGGCAGGCTCTCGGGGAAGAGCCGCCACGCCTCCCGGTACGCACCCGAGTAGTCGTCGAACACCGCGTCCAGGCCGGCGTCGTCCTCGGGGACCACGACACCCAGCGGCGGCAGGACCGTGCGGAGCCGTGCGCGTCGCTGTTCCTGGAAGCTGATCGCCCCGGACCGCCAACGCTCGAACTGCTCGTCCTCGGCCGTGAACCAGTCGCGGAGGACCGCCTCCGTGGCCTCGACGCCGAAGCCCTGCAGGAACCGGGTCACGCCTGCCCGAGCCGACCCGTGGTGGTCGAACAGCGTGCCGTCCAGGTCGAAGCCGATCGCTCGCGGAGTCCCCACGTGCCCAGGCTAGGGCCGCTCCCGGTCCGTGCGGACCCTGCGAGGTGAACAGCTGCGGACCCCCGCGAGGTGAACAGCACTGTCCGCCGCACGCAGCCCCGGGGTTCGCCACCGCCCGGATCATGCCGGAGACTGGTCCGGGCCACTCACGAAGCGGCCCGCCTCACCACCAGCAAGGAAGGCTCCGCATGCCCGAGCTCCCCGTCGTGTTCGAAGTCGGCTCGATGATCGCCCTGGTCGCGATCCTGCTCGCCGACCTGCTCATCGTCGCGCGTCGTCCGCACGTGCCGACGCTGCGCGAATCCGGCATCTGGGTGGGCGTCTACGTCGGGCTGGCGCTGGTCTTCGCGGTGCTGATGCTGGTCTTCGCCGGCGGCGACTCGGCCGGGCAGTTCCTGGCGGGCTGGCTGACCGAGTACAGCCTGAGCATCGACAACCTGTTCGTGTTCGTCATCATCATGGCGCGCTTCTCGGTGCCGAAGAAGATCCAGCAAGAGGTGCTGCTGCTCGGCATCATCATCGCGCTCGTGCTCCGCGGGATCTTCATCCTGGTCGGCGCGCAGCTCATCGAGAACTTCTCGTGGATCTTCTACATCTTCGGTGCCTGGCTGATCTGGACGGCGATCCAGCAGCTCCGCGGCGAGGACGAGGACGACCAGAAGGACAGCTTCATCGTCCGGCTGCTGCGCCGCCGGGTCCGCCTCACCGACACGTTCGACGGCATGAAGTTCCGCACCCACCACGACGGCGTCCGGCACTTCACGCCGCTGCTCGTCGTGCTCATCGCGATCGGCACCACCGACCTGCTGTTCGCGCTCGACTCGATCCCGGCGATCTTCGGCATCACCGAGAGTCCTTTCATCGTGTTCACCGCGAACGTCTTCGCCCTGATGGGCCTGCGCCAGCTCTACTTCCTGCTCGGCGGCCTGCTCGAGCGCCTGGTCTACCTGAAGTACGGCATCGCCGTGATCCTGGCCTTCATCGGTGTGAAGCTCGTCCTGCACGCGCTGCACGACAACGAGCTGCCGTTCCTGAACGGCGGCCACCACATCGAGTGGGCACCGGAGATCAACACGTGGGTGTCCCTGCTCGTGATCGTCGCCGCGATGGCCGTGTCCACGCTGGCGAGCCTCGTGCGCATGCGCGGCGAGACCCCCGCGACCGACGACGGCGCAGCCGAGATCGACCAGGACCGAGCCGACCAGGACCCCGCCCGGACCTCGGACTGAAAACCCGTTTGAACGATCCGCTCCGCTCCCTCGTTGTCTGGGTATGGCACTCCGCAAACGCACCAAGGTCATCATCGGGATCTCCGCCGGCGTCGTCGTCGTGGCGGCAGCAGCCGTCATCGCCGGCCCGGTCATCTACGCGAACACCGTCAACGGCCAGGCCGCGGCAGCACCCTCGCTGTCGGCGTCCTCGTCCGGCACCCTCGACGCGAAGGACGCCGACGGCACCTGGACCAGCAAGAGCAGCTCGTACGCCGGGTACCGGGTGCACGAGGTCCTGCAGGGGAATGATGTGAACGTGGTCGGTCGCACGAAGGACGTCAAGGGCACTGCCGTCGTCGACGGCGGCTCGCTCACCAAGGCGTCCGTCACCGTGCAGGTCGGCAAGATCAGCACCCCCGAAGCCGCACGCGACGAGTACTTCCGCTCCACCGCACTGCAGACCGACAAGTACCCGACGGCGACGTTCGAGCTCACCAAGCCCGTCGACGTCACGAAGGCGCTCGACGGCTCCACGCAGGACGTCACCCTGACCGGCACGATGGAGCTGCACGGCGTCGAGAAGCCGGTCACGGCCGACGCGCAGGTCGCGGTCGGCAAGGGCGGCACCGTCCAGGTCGCCGGCACCGTGCCGATCACCTTCGCCGACTACGGCGTGAAGGCCCCCTCGCTCGGCTTCGTCACCGTGGACGGGAAGGGCTCCGTCGAGTTCTCCCTCGACCTCGGGAAGTGACCGTGACGAGCCGTTCCGCGGACGAGTTGCTCGCGACGCTGTACCGCGAGCACGGTGACGCGCTCACGCGGTACGTCCGGCACCTCACGCGGGACGGCTCGACGGTCGAGGACGTCGTGCAGGAGGCGATGGTCCGCGCCTGGCAGCGCCCGGCCGTGCTCGAACGGGCACCCGACAGCGCACGGGCGTGGTTGTTCACGGTGGCGCGCAACCTGGTCGTGGACGAGGCGCGCTCCGCACACAACCGGCGCGAGCACGGCACCGAACACCAGGTGGAACGGATCGAGTCGGACAGCACGGACGCCGTGCTGGACCGGATCGTGGTCGCCGACGCACTCGCGTCGTTGACCCCGGACCACCGCCGCGTGGTGGTCGACGCGTACTGGCTCGGGCACACGGTGCCGGAGATCGCACGACGACACGACATCCCGGAGGGCACCGCCAAGTCGCGGCTGCACTACGGGCTGCGAGCCCTCCGGCTCGCACTGCAGGAACGAGGAGTGACCCGATGAGCGACGACAAGTACGCAGAGTGGGATGCGGCGTACGTCCTCGGGTCGCTCCCGGCGAGCGAGCGCCTGGAGTACGAACGACACATCGAGAACTGCGACCGCTGTGCGGCCGCCGTCGCCGAGCTGGTCGGTCTGCCGGGTCTGCTCGGCAAGCTGCCGGCCGACCAGGCGATCGAGATCGCGGAACCGGACGGGAGGCCCGACACCCGTTCCGAGAGCGACCTCGCCTCCGTCGCGCACCGCGTCCGACACCGTCGCCGCCGTCGCCGGGTCTGGGTCGCCGCCACCGCCGGGCTCGCGGTGGTCGCCGCCGTCCTGGGCGGGCTCGCGGTCGGGGCAGCGGGGGAGCGCACCACGGTGCAGGCCGGCTCCGCGCCGACCGCTGCGGCCACAGCCGACCGGTACGACATGAGCGGCGTGCAGGGCCTCGACGTCAAGCTGGCCGTCAGCGGCGAGCAGTGGGGCACCCGCTTCGACTGGGGGTGCTCGTACGGCGGCAAGGCGTGGTCCCCCGACGGGTCGATCCTCTACGACCTCGTCGTCGTCCGGAACGACGGCACGACGCAGACCGTCGGCTCGTGGACGGCTGCCGGTGCGGATGCGCGCGGGCTGTCGGCCTCGACGGACATCCCGCGCGACGACATCAGGAGCGTCCAGGTGCGGCTGCGCGGTGAGCGCGGCGCGCTCGCCGTCGTCACGCTCTAGCCGGCGTCGGCCTCGTCCGCAGCGTCGTCGGGGCCGACGGCGTCCTGGACGCGCGCGCTGACGGACCGCAGCGTCTCGGCGTCGGTCCCCACGGGCCTCCAGAACAGGTCCTCCAGCGCACCGGTGTGCGCGCGGATGCCGGCGAGCACCGCTCGCCGACCGTCCGCGGTCATGACCACCCAGCTGCCGCGCGCGTCGCTCGGGCAGTCGGCGCGCTCGACCAGGCCGCGGGCCACCATCCGCGTGACCTGGTGGCTGACGCGCGACTTCTCCCAGCCGATCCCCGTGGCGATGTCCCGGACGCGCAGACGGTGGTCGGGGTCGCGGTGCAGGCCGATCAGGATCTCGAACTCGGGGACCGAGATGCCGGCTCCCGCCTGGACGGCCCGGTCGAGCGCCCGGTCGAGCTGTCGCCAGGCGTCGTGGTACGCGTCCCAGGTGACCCAGTCGTGGCCACCGTTGCCCTCCGTCGACATGCCGACCAGCGTATCCACCGGGCGGGGCATCGGACCGCGCCACGGGTGCTTTCATCCGCTCGGATGACTCCTGGCCGACGTACGGCGTGCTCCGAGGTCGCGTCGGACGTGCGGCATACGATCGGGGGATGCCGAGTGCTCGCCTCCAGGACACGACCGATGACGCCGTCGCGCTCGTGCGCCGGTGGCTGGCGGCGTCCGCCGGGGTGAAGCCCGACCCGGGTGCGGCCCGTCTGGCCCAGGTCCTGCGCGACGAGCAGGGCCTCGACTTCACCCGTGGTTTCGTCGACAAGGTCGTCCGCCCCGAAGACCCCCGGGTCGCCGCGCGCAACCTCGAGCAGCTGAGCCGTGACGTCCCCGACTTCCTCGCCTGGTACCTGCGCGGTGCGGTGACGCTGGGTGGCGGGTTCGCCACCATGGCGCCGTGGGCCGTGATCCCCACCGCGCGCCGGATCCTGCGCCGGATGACCGGGCACCTGGTGATCGACGCGAGCACGAGCAAGCTCGGTCCCGCGCTCGCCAAGCTCCGCGGACCGGGCACCCGCCTCAACGTGAACCTGCTCGGCGAAGCCGTCCTCGGCAGCGCCGAGAGCGACCGACGCCTGCAGGGCACGATGGACCTGCTCGCCCGCGACGACGTCGACCACGTGTCGATCAAGGTGAGCGCCGTCGTGCCGCAGACCTCGCCGTGGGCCTTCGACCAGACCGTCGAGCGCGTCGTCGACCGGCTCGTCCCGCTGTACCGCCTGGCCGCGGCGCCGACGGCCGCCGGACGCCCCGCCAAGTTCATCAACCTCGACATCGAGGAGTACCGCGACCTCGACGTCACCCTCGCCGTGTTCCGGACGCTGCTCGACCGTGACGAGTTCGCCGACCTGCAGGCCGGCATCGTGCTGCAGGCCTACCTGCCCGACGCCGCCGGAGCGCTCGACGCGCTGACCGAGTGGGCGCAGGAACGCCGGTCGCGCGGCGGAGCCCCGATCACGGTGCGGCTCGTCAAGGGCGCGAACCTCGCGATGGAACACGTCGACGCGATCGTGCACGGGTGGCCCCTCGCCACCTGGGGCAGCAAGCGCGAGACCGACACCGCCTACCTCCGGATGCTCGACGCCGCGCTGACGCCGGAACGCACCGACGCCGTGCGGATCGGGGTCGCCGGGCACAACCTGTTCGACCTCGCCACCGCGTGGGTGCTCGCCCAGCGGCGCGGGGTGACCGACGCCGTCGACGTCGAGATGCTGCTCGGCATGGCGTCCACCCACGCACAGGCCGTCCGCGCCGACGTCGGGCAGATCCTGCTCTACACGCCCGTCGTCCAGCCCGACGAGTTCGACTCCGCCATCGCGTACCTGGCGCGCCGCCTGCAGGAGAGCGCCAGCCCCGAGAACTTCCTCGCCGCCGCGTCCGACATCGACCACGACGCCAGCGTGTTCGAGCGGGAGCACAGCCGGTTCCTGGCATCCGTCGCCGCACTCGACGAACCCGTCCCCGCCAGCCACCGCACCCAGGACCGCCACCGCGCGCTCGGTGAACCGGTCCTGCGGGACGCGTTCCGGAACGCCCCCGACACCGACCCGTCCGTCGCCGCGAACCGGGCCTGGGCACTCGACGTCCTGCGCCGGGTGCCGCGCTCGCAGCTCGGTGCGCAGACGATCCGTGGGGCGAAGGTCGCCGACCGCTCCAAGCTCGAGCGGATCATGGCCCGGACCGCCCAGGCCGGCGTGAACTGGGGCCGACAGGACCCGTCCGACCGCGCCGAGCTCCTCGACCTCATCGGACACGAACTCGAGACCCGCCGCGCCGACCTGATCGAGGTGATGGCCGCCGAGACCGGCAAGACCTTCACCGAGGCCGACACCGAGGTGACCGACGCCGTCGACGCCGCCCACTACTACGCCGAGCGCGCTCGGCGCCTCGGGGACGTCGAGGGCGCGCAGTACGTGCCGCCACGGTTGACCGTCGTCGTGTCACCGTGGAGCTCCCCCGTCGCGGTCCCCGCCGGGGGCGTGCTGGCTGCGCTCGCCGCGGGCAGCGGTGTCGTGTTCAAGTCCGCACCCGAAGCGAAGCGCTCGGGGGCCGTGCTCGCCGACGTGCTCTGGGACGCCGGGGTGCCGCACTCGCTGCTGCAGCTCGTCGACCTGGCCGAGGACGAACTCGGCCGCGACCTCGTCGGCCACCCCACGGTCGACCGCATCATCCTGACCGGCTCGTCCGACACCGCCCGCTCGTTCCGCTGGTGGCGCGCCGGGCTGCCGCTCAACGCCGAGACGAGCGGCAAGAACGCCATCGTCGTCACGCCGAGCGCCGACCTGGACCTGGCGGTGCAGGACATCGTGCGGTCCGCCTTCGGGCACGCCGGACAGCAGTGCTCGGCGGCGTCGCTGGTGATCCTGGTCGGGTCGGTGGGCGAGAGCGAGCGCTTCCAGCGGCAGCTCGTCGACGCCACCCGCACGCTCCGGGTGGCGTGGCCCGACGACCCCACGGCGCAGGTCGGCCCGCTCATCACGGAGCCGCAGGGCGCCCTCCGTCAGGGTCTGACCGAGCTCGGCCCGGGGGAGTCCTGGCTCGTGCAGCCCGAGGCGGTCGACGACTCCGGTCGGCTCTGGTCGCCGGGCATCCGCGACGGTGTCCGCCCCGGCAGCGACTTCCACCAGACCGTGTACTCGGGCCCGGTGCTCGGCATCATGCGGGCCGAGACCCTCGAGCAGGCCATCGCGATCCAGAACGGCACCGACTTCGGGCTGACGGCGGGCATCCACTCGCTCGACGTCGACGAGGTGTCCGAGTGGCTCGCCCGTGTCCGCGCCGGCAACCTCTCCGTCAACCGCGGCACCACCGGTGCCGTCGTCGGGCGCCAGCCGTTCGGCGGCTGGAAGGGTTCGTCGGTCGGTACCGGCACCAAGGCCGGCGGTCCGATGTACGTCGCGACGCTCGGCCGGTGGCTGCCCACGCCCCGCACGGTGCACCGGAGCATCCAGCTGCACGGCCTGCCCCCGCGCGTGACCGCGGTGATCGAGGCCGCACGCAGCGGGCTGTCGTTCGAGGAGTTCGACCGTGTGCGCGCCGGTGCCCTGAGCGACGTCCGTGCACGCGAGACCCTGTTCCGCTCGCAGGACCTGGCGGGACTCGTGGTGCAGCGGAACGTGCTGCGTCACCGTCCCCAGTCCGTCATCGTGCGCCAGGCCGAGAACGCCTCGACCGTGGACCTCGTCCGGACGCTCGTCGCCGCGACCTCGGCACGGGCGCACGTCCTGCTGAGCACGGCTCGGCCGCTGCCCGGCCCCCTCACCCAGCTGCTGGCGGGGAACCGGTCGCCGCTCGACGTCGTCGACCACCTGGTGGAGTCCGACCAGGAGTTCCACGCCCGCGCGTCGTCGGGGGCGGTGTTCCAGGCGGACTGGTCCAGCGGTCAGGACGACGAGCCCGTCGACGCGCTCGAGGCCGTGCTGTCACAGGGGCAGGACCGCCCGGCACACACGGCGTTCGGCGGTCCCGGGGCCCGCATCCGGCTGCTCGGCGGCGACTCCCAGGCTCTCGAAGAAGCACTGGGCGCGAGCATCGACGTCGCGATCCACGACGCCCCCGTGGTCGAGGCCGGCGTGATCGAGATGCTGCCGTACCTGCGCGAGCAGTCGGTGTCGATCACCGCGCACCGGTTCGGCGACGTCGACAGCGAGTTCTCCGAGCTGCGCGTCTGAGCAGTTCCGCGCGTTGCGTTTCGCTTCGTGAGCAGAAGAGGTCGGATCCCCAGACGGGACCCGACCTCTTCTGCTCACGAAGTGCCCCGGGGATCAGTCCTCGGCGTCACCCGCTTCTTCGTCCTCGACGCCGGTCTCGGCCATGCGGTCCCGCAGGTGGTCCGCCATCGCGCCCGCACCCTCACCGGCGTGGTCGTGGTCGACCTGCTCGATCAGACCCTGCAGCTTCTCGTGGTTCGTGGCATCGGTGGCACCGTCCATGACGGGCTCGGTCTGCTCGTTGTCGCTCATGCTCCGGACGCTACGCCGCGGTTGCTGCGGAACGGTAGTGGAGCTCGACCGCCCCGCCGTCGAACTGCGTGGTGCCGACGAGTTCGTACACCGGCGTCGGTGCGGCGACCGGCAGCAGTGGGGCTCCGGCACCGAGTGCGATCGGCATCACGGTGACCCGCAGCTCGTCGAGGATGCCCGCCTGCTGGTACTGCGCCGCGAGCAGTCCACCGCCGACGACCCAGACGTCACCGCCGGCGGCCACGCGCTCGAGGTCGGCCTGGTGGTCGCCGACCTCGCCCGAGACGAAGCGCACGTCGGCGCCGTCGGGCACCGGCAGGTCACGGGTCGTGAACACCCACGTCGCCAGGTCCGGGTACGCCCACGTGTCGTCGTGCTCGAGCAACCACTCGTACGTCGTCGACCCCATCGCGATCGCGCCGACGCCCGCGTAGAACCGGTCGTGGTGCTCCTGGAACGGTTCGAAGCCGAACTGCAGCAGCCAGTCGAGGTCGTCGTCGGGCGCGGCGACGAAGCCGTCCAGCGAGGATGCGACGGAGTAGATCGTGCTCATGCCGGGGACGCTACCGAGCACCCCCGACAGCACTCAGCGCCGACTGCCGCGACCGACGACCGCTGCCTCGGCGATCGCCAGGGCGGCGGCGATCCAGAGCTGGTCGAGCGCGAACCGGCGGCGACGGGGATCGGCGACGGCCAGCGGCACCATCGTCACGCCGTGCAGGGTGTCCACGACGGCGCTCAGGGTGTGCGCGTTGCCGGAACCCGCCCGCGCGACGAGCACGGCCTGTCCGAGCTGTCGGATCCCGAGCACGCCGTGCAGCGCCGCCTGGTCCGACCCTCGGGCCGCACGGCTCAGGTGCCACAGGCCGAGCCCAGCTCGGGCCAGCTCGACGACGGCTGCTCCGGACACGGTCGACGACCGGCGGCTCATCGTCGGCGTCCCGCGACGAGGGCGACGGCCCCGGCGGCACCGAGCACCGCCCCGATGATCCCGTTGCCGACCCGGCGGTGCTCCACCCACCAGGTCTGCGGCGACCACGCGTGCGCGGACTCGTCGAAGACCCCGTGTGCACCATGGTCGCCCGGCACCGGCTCGTACAGGTTGTCCCGCATCTCGAGACCGTCCTTGTCCGGAGCCTGCTGCCCGTCGACCAGGGTCTTGGCGGCGTACCAGTCGGCGAAGCGTCCGCTGATCCGGTTGCCGAGGATCGTGTAGACCGTGGACTCGCCCACCCAGGTGCGGCTGCGCGGCCGCTCGGCCACCGCGGCGATGGCCCGGGCACCGACCTCGGGCTGGTAGATCGGGGCGACGGGCTGCGGGTGGTGCGGCAGCTTCGACTTCACCCACTGGAACTGGATCGTGTTGAGCGCCGGCATGTCCACGCGGGACACCTTGACCTTGCTGCCCTGTTCGCGCAGCTCGGAGACGACGGACTCGGTGAACCCGACGATCGCGTGCTTCGCGCCGCAGTACGCGGCCTGCAGGGGGATTCCGCGGAACCCGAGCGCCGAACCGACCTGGATCACGTGCCCACGACCGCGGGGGACCATCCGTGACAACGCCGACCGGGTGCCGTTCACGAAGCCGAGGTAGGTCACGTGCAGCGCCCGCTCGAAGTCCTCCGGGGCGGTGTCGAGGAACTTCCCGAACACCCCGACCATCACGCCGTTCACCCACAGGTCGATCGGTCCGAGTTCCCGCTCGACCCGGTCGGCCGCGGCCTCGACGGCGTCGCGGTCGGAGACGTCGGCGACCAGGGCCAGCCCGCGTCGCCCGGCGGCCTCGACCTCGGCGACGGCGGCGTCGACGCCCTCCTGCCCGCGGGCCAGGACGGCCACGTCCCACCCCCGTGCGGCGAGCTCCCGGACGGTCGCCCGTCCCAGTCCTGCGGATCCACCGGTCACCACTGCCACTCGAGTCATGGCTCCCTTGTACCTGCGGTCGCCCGTGCACCACTCAGCCGCTGTCCCCCGACGACCCGTGCCTCAGGGCGGTGGCCGAGCATGCTGGTGGTGTGGACACGCGAGACGACCCCGTGGAACCCCAGCCGGACGCGGAGCCGCAGCCGCGCTGGATCCGACGGACGCCGATCCTCCCCGAGCAGTGGTGGGGTCCGCCGACGGCTCTGGCGGTCGGGGCGCTGGCGATCGTGGCGATCGGCATCTGGCTGCAGCGTCCCGCCCTGCCCGTGGTGATCCCGGTCGGCGCCGTGGTGCTGGTCGGTGCGTTCGTGCTCGCGGTCGCCGGTCGGCGTGCGTACTGGTACCCGAGTCACGCGGCGGCTTGGCGCTTGCACCGCACCCGGGTCGTCGTGTGGAACACGGTAGGCGTCGCGTTGTCGGTGTTCGCCTTCGCGGTGGGAGCACGGACGCTCCTGATCGGGTACCTGGTCGCCGCGACGGGCCTCTACACGATGCGACGCGACGACCCGACGCGGTTCGAGCGGCGCGGTCGTGCGGTGGCGTCGGCGGCCGTCGCGGTGGTGGCGGCCGTGTTCGCGGTCGTGGCGTTGACGGTCCCGGTCGTCGACGAAGCGCACGCATCGCTGTGGATCGGGTGGAGCGTCCTGGTCATCCCGGTCGCCGTCGTCGTCGCGGTGCTGAACTGGCGAGCCGCGTCGAGGACGGCCGAGCCCGACCTCGACGGGGCGGAGGCCGTCGAGGGTCAGCGACCAAGACCGGAGCCGGGCACCGATCCGCTCAGCGCCCCCGACCGAACCGCGTCGTGACCCCCGGCGAGTAGAGCACCGAGTCCGGCTCGAGCTCCGTCAGCCCGAAGGGCAGCCCGGCCGCTCCGACCAGGTCGTCCCGCAGCGACACCACCGAGGCCCGGTGCAACGGCCACGGCTCGTGCTCGTTCGGCCAGAAGCGCGTCCGCCCCGCGCGGTGCACGTGCATGCCCCACCGCGCCGTCAGGAACGTCTCGAGGGCCCCTGGCTCGTCGAGTGCCTCGCCCACCCGGATGTCGAGCATCGACCGCAGGTGGGTGCCGTGCCGACGCATCGCGTACCCGACGCGGCCGTCACCGCTGCGCGACTCGGCGACCGCCCACCGGTACGGCAGGCCCGTCGCGACTCGCGCCCCGATGGTCGGCAGGAGCTTGCCGGCGTCGAGCGACAGGAACACCACCCCGCGCTGTCCCTGCTCGTCGACCGTGTAGACGCGGACGTTCAGCTCGACGAAGTCGCCGATGCTCCCGGTCGAGAACGGCGGGAACCGGGTGTCCTCGAACCGGAACGCGATGAGGCCCACCCAGGTGGTCACGCCGTCGTCGGTGCCGTCGAGCGCCATCGTGTCGGGCCGTGTGCCGGCCGGTAGCAGCGGCGCCACCGCCGACACGTCGACGCGCCAGTGCACGAAGACGACGTCGAGCCAGTCCTGCGAGATCCAGGGACGGCCCGGCAGGCCGGGGGCGACGGGCTGGAGGCCCGGGGCGCTCTGGGTGGGTCGGGTGTCGGTCACGATGTGGTCGCCTCCGGTTCGATGTGGGCTGCGACGGGTGCGTCGTCCCACCCGCGCTGCGGGGTGTCGCAGGTGCCGCGGAACACGTACTGCGAGGGACGCTTCCGCTCGCTCGACGTCCAGTCGATGGCCGGCCGTCGTCGTTCCGGGGGCAGGTACCCGATCCGGTAGACGGCCATCAGCTCGAGCGACTCGGGCACGCGGAGCAGTCCCTCGATCTCCTCCCACGCGCCGGGGGTCTCCATCGGGAAGGACACGAACTGGATCCCCAGGCCGAGCTCGGTCGTCGCGAGCCAGATGTTCTCCATCGCCGCGCCCATGCTGAACACCGAGTAGAAGCCGGACAGCTCCTCCTTCCGGTACTCGTGGCGGTCGAGCATCACGCCGAGCAGCAGCGGCGACCCGGCGACGAGCTTCCGGTTCTCCTCACCCAGGGTCTGCGGCACCCGGAGCGTGTTCATGAGCAGCTGCCCGCGCTTCGTGAACACCTGCTTCGTGAACGGCCGCAGCGGCCCGGGGAGCTTGTCGAACAGCATCCCGTCGCGCCGCTCGTCCATCTCGGCCTTCGAGAACCGGAAGTACGGCTTGTACCGCTCGAAGAACGTGCCCGCGGCCATGGTGCGGGTCATCGAGCTGCCGCTGATCTCGGCGACGCGGTCGATCGTCTCGCGCTCCTCGACCAGTACAAAGCGCCACGGCTGGCTGTTGAGCTGCGACGGCGCCCGTCCGGCGAGCTCCATGAGCAGCCGCTGGTGCTCCTCCGACACCGGATCGGGCAGGAACGGCCCGTTCGTCGTGCGTCGTCGTCGGATGGCCTCGAACAGCTCCACTGCTCACCTCTCTGATCGCCTGCGGGCGAGCACGGCCCCCAGGTAGGACGGTGCTGCGGCGACCGCGACCCTCCAGTGTGCTCCGGCGCGCGGGTTCGTGCGTGGAGCGACCGCCAGCGGCACGAGTGCTGGCAGCAGGAACAGGGCGGTCCGGTCGCGCGTCCACACGGGGGTCGTCGCGGCGACACCGGTCAGGGTCGCGGTCACGACGAACAGCCCGTGGTGCACGACGCGGAGCTTCTTCGTGCGGATCAGCCGCACGGCGACCGCGGTGCCCCACAGGCAGTTCGCGACGTAGGCGAGGCCCGCAGCGGTGACCAGCTGCCGGGCCGGACGCGATCCCGTGGGCGGTGATCCGCGCCTCCCGGCCGTCTTCCGTCCCATGCGTGGGACGTTACGCGGTCTCTCGACTGACGAGCTTGGAGAGCACGATCGCGGAGCGGGTGTGGTCGACCTGGGGAGCGAGGCGGACCTTGTCGAGCGCCTCTTCGAGCGCGGACAGGTCCTTCGAACGCATGTGCACGACGGCGTCGGCGCTGCCGGTGACCGTGCCGGCGTCGATGACCTCGGGGACGGTGTCGAGCAGGGCACGCAGCTCGTCGGGTGACACGGTGCCGCGGCAATAGAGCTCGACCCAGGCCTCGGTGCCGCGGTCCTCGACGGCGGGGTCGACCTTGATCGTGAACCCCTGGATGACACCGTCACCGACCAGCCGGTCGACGCGGCGCTTGACGGCCGAGGCCGAGAGTCCGACCACCGACCCGATGTCGCCGTAGCCGGCGCGGGCGTTGTCCCGGAGCTGATCCAGGATGCGGTGGTCGAGCGTGTCCATTTGTCCCCTATCGTACGCGGACTTGTTGCGAGGCCGGTGGGTCTCGCGCACGAAACGTGCGTCACCCGAACGGGTGTCACGCCGTCGGGGCCCCCGTACTGCACTTGCTGGACGGTGTGTGTCAGGATCGGAGTGGCGTCGATGCTTGAGTGTCACTGTTCCGCTGCGGTGAGTCTGTGGAAGGATCGACCCGGCGTCGACCTGGTCCGCTGCGGTGAGTGAGCCTGCATCTCACCGGAGCTCTTCTCCTCGTTCCGTTTCGGTTCCTGGCAGGCTCGGGCCCCGGTCCCTTCCAGGAGGACTGATGTCGAACACCGCACCCGCCCCCGAGTCCGTCGCCACCCCGGCCCGTGTCGCCACGAAGCGCACGATCCTGATGTGCAAGCCGGACTTCTACACCGTGAGCTACCGGATCAACCCGTGGATGCACCCGGAGGAGCCGACCGACACGTCGAAGGCCGTCGAGCAGTGGGAGTCGCTCGTCGCCGTCTACGAGCAGCTCGGCTTCGACATCTCGTACATCGACCCGATCGACGGCCTGCCGGACATGGTCTACGCGGCCAACGGCGGGTTCGTCCTCGACGGCATCGCGTACGGCGCGAAGTTCCAGTACCCCGAGCGCCAGCCCGAGGGCCCCGCGTACATGGACTGGTTCCGCCAGGCCGGCCTGACGGTCGCCGAGCCTGAGCAGATCAACGAGGGCGAGGGCGACTTCCTGCTCATCGGTGACACCATCTTCGCCGGCACCGGTTTCCGGTCGGACAGCACCTCGCACGACGAGCTCGCGACGATCTACGGCCGCGAGGTCGTCACGCTGAAGCTCATCAACCCGAGCTTCTACCACCTCGACACCGCCATCGCCGTGCTCGACCCCGAGCCCGCCGTCGACGGGACGAGCAACATCGCCTACCTGGAGAGCGCCTTCGACGAGCCGTCGCTGGCGATCCTGCGCGAGCGCTTCCCGGACGCGATCATCGCCACCGAAGAAGACGCCGCGATCCTCGGCCTGAACTCGTACTCCGACGGGTACAACGTCGTGATCGCCGCCCGGGCCGTTCGGTTCGCCGAGCAGCTGCGCGAGAAGGGCTACAACCCGATCGGCGTCGACCTGTCCGAGCTGCTGCTCGGCGGTGGTGGCGTGAAGTGCTGCACCCTCGATCTGCACCCGGTCGGCACCGGCACCTCGGTCGCGCGTTCGCTCGGGGTCAGCTGATGTCTGCGGCAGCGTCGCTCGGGGTCAACACCGCGGCGGCGCTCGCCGTCGAGGACCGCGCCCTCGCGCACAACTACAGTCCACTGCCCGTCGTCATCGCGTCGGGTCAGGGAGCGACCGTCACCGACGTCGACGGCAAGCGGTACCTGGACGGCCTCGCCGCGTACTCGGCGGTGAACTTCGGCCACGGCAACCCGCGGCTGCTCGACGCCGCACGGGCGCAGCTCGACCGCGTGACGCTGACCAGCCGGGCGTTCGTGAACGACCAGCTCGGGCCGTTCGCCGCAACACTGGCGGCGTTGACGGAGACCGAGATGGTCCTGCCGATGAACACCGGTGCCGAGGCCGTCGAGTCCGCGATCAAGGTGTCCCGCGCCTGGGGCTACCGCGTCAAGGGCGTGCCGGCCGAGCGGGCGACGATCATCGTCGCGTCCGGCAACTTCCACGGGCGCACCACGACGATCATCTCGTTCTCCGACGACCCGTCGGCCCACGACGACTTCGGGCCGTTCACGCCCGGCTTCCGCACGGTGCCGTACGGCGACGCTGCGGCGCTGCGCGAGGCGATGGACGAGACCGTCGTCGCCGTGCTGCTCGAGCCGATCCAGGGCGAGGGCGGCGTGGTCATCCCGCCGGAGTCGTACCTTCCTGACGTCCGCGCGGTCTGCGACGAGTTCGGTGCGCTGTTCATCGCGGACGAGATCCAGTCCGGCCTCGGTCGCACGGGGCACACGCTCGCGGTGCAGCGCGTCGGGGTGCGTCCCGACCTGATCACGCTCGGCAAGGCCCTGGGCGGCGGCATCGTGCCGGTGTCCGCGGTGGTGGGCTCGCGCGATGTCCTGGGCGTCCTGCGCCCCGGCGAGCACGGATCGACCTTCGGCGGCAACCCGCTCGCGGCGGCCGTCGGTGCCGAGGTCGTGGCGATGCTCGGCGAGGGCACGTTCCAGCAGCGGGCCCTCGAGGGCGAGCCGCTGTTGCGCGGCCTGCTCGACGACCTGCTCGGCAAGGGTGTCGTGTCGCACCGGGTCGCCGGACTCTGGGCCGGGATCGACATCGACCCCGCGCTCGGCACGGGCAAGACGATCTCGAAGGACCTCGCCGACCGCGGGCTCCTGGTGAAGGACACCCACGGGTCGACGATCCGCTTCGCACCGCCCCTGGTCGTCACCGACGACGAGGTGCGCTTCGCGATCGGAACCCTGGCCGAGGTGCTCGCCGCGCGCCTGACCTGATCCGCAAAACACCGGTGTTCGCGCGTTGAACCCCCGCATGCCGCGGTGCGGAGCGCGAACACCGGTGTCTTGCGTGCGCCGGCGCGCGTCACCAAGTGCGGCTCACACCGCCCAGCGCGCCGCCAGCTCGTCCATCAGGGCATCGAGCCGCTCGTCGATCACCTGCTCCTCGGGGTGCGCCTCGTACCAGGCGATGACCTCGCGCACACCCTGCCGGTAGGTCGTGCGCGGCCGGTACCACGGCACGAGCGACCGGATCTTGCTGTTGTCGAACACCGACGAGTTCGCCTTGTCGCCGAGCAGCGCCGCGCCCCACTCGGGGTCCACCGCGTTGATCGCGTCCGCCGGCACGTGCACGATCCGCAGGTCCTCGACCCCGGCCGCCGCCGCGATCTCGTGCGCGATGGCGTTCCACGTCGGGGCTTCGTCGCTCGTGATCGTGAAGGGCTCACCGATCGCCTCGGCCCGGTCGAGCAGCCCCGTGAACCCGACCGCGAAGTCGCGGCTGTGGGTCAGCGTCCACAGCGACGTGCCGTCGCCGGTGATGACGACCGGCTTGCCGGCACGCATCCGAGCGACCGCGGTCCAGCCGCCCGTCAGCGGCAGCTTCGTCTCGTCGTAGGTGTGCGACGGCCGCACGATCGTCACCGGGAAGTCCTGCTCCCGGTACGCCTGCATCAGCAGTTCCTCGCACGCGATCTTGTCGCGCGAGTACTGCCAGTACGGGTTCTTCAGCGGCGTCGACTCCGTGATCGGCAGGTGCGTCGCCGGCGTCTGGTACGCCGAGGCAGAGCTGATGAACACGTACTGCCGCGTCCGCCCGGCGAAGAAGTCCACGTCGGCCTGCACCTGGTCGGGCGTGAAGGCGATCCAGTTCACGACCACGTCGAACCGCTGGTCGCCGAGTGCGTCCGCCAGGGCGCTGCGGTCCGACACATCGGCCTGGAGGCGCGTCACACCCTCCGGGATCGGCCTGCCCCCGGTGGTCCCCCGGTTGAGCACGGTCACGTCGAATCCCTGCTCGACGGCTTCCCGGACGCAGGCGGCGCTGATGACGCCGCTCCCGCCGATGAACAACACGCTCGCCCCGGTCATGGATGCTCCCTCGCTCTCCGCGGCGCAGCCCTGCGCCGTCGTCCCATGTGATCCTGCACCGTCCGAGCCGACTACCGTCACGGTTCGGGTCGCACCGACGCGCCCCACGACAGGAGTGACACGCACATGGAGTACCGCTACCTCGGCAACTCGGGCCTCAAGGTCTCCGAGATCACCTACGGCAACTGGCTCACCCACGCATCCCAGGTCGAGAACGACGCTGCGATCGCCTGCGTCAAGGCGGCCCTCGAGGTCGGCATCTCGACGTTCGACACCGCCGACGTCTACGCCAACACCGGCGCGGAGACGGTCCTCGGCGAAGCGCTCAAGGGGGAGCGGCGCCAGTCCCTCGAGATCGCCACGAAGGTGTTCGGTCCGACCGGTCCGAAGGGCCACAACGACACCGGCCTGTCCCGCAAGCACATCCTCGAGTCGATCGACGGTTCGCTGCAGCGGTTGCAGACGGACTACGTCGACCTGTACCAGGCGCACCGTTACGACCACGAGACCCCGCTCGAAGAGACGATGCAGGCCTTCGCCGACATCGTGCGCCAGGGCAAGGTCCTGTACGTCGGCGTCAGCGAGTGGACCGCGGACCAGCTGCGGGCCGGTGCTGCGCTCGCGAAGGACCTCGGCTTCCAGCTCATCTCGAACCAGCCGCAGTACTCGGCACTGTGGCGGGTCATCGAGGACGAGGTCGTCCCCACCTCGAAGGAGCTCGGCATCTCGCAGATCGTCTGGTCCCCGATCGCCCAGGGTGTGCTCACCGGCAAGTACAAGCCGGGTCAGCCGCTGCCCGAGGGTTCCCGTGCAACCGATGACAAGGGCGGCGCGGACATGATCAAGCGCTTCATGCGCGACGAGGTGCTGTCCTCGGTGCAGGAGCTCGAGCCGATCGCGAAGGAGCTCGACTTGTCGATGGCGCAGCTCGCGGTCGCCTGGGTCCTGCAGAACGAGAACGTCGCCTCGGCGATCATCGGGGCATCGCGCCCGGAGCAGGTCCACGACAACGCGGGCGCTGCCGGCGTCACGATCCCGGCGGAGCTCATGTCGCGGATCGACGATGCCCTGGGCGCCGTGGTCGAACGCGACCCGGCGAAGACGAACGACAGCAGCCCGAAGACCCGCGAGGCGTAGGCCCTCCGCGAAACACCGGTGTTCGCCCGTTGAACACGCGCATGCCGCGGCTCGATGCGCGAACACCGGTGTTTTGCGAGCAGGTCACACTGGCCGGACAACGGAAAAGGCCCCCTGCCGAAGCAGGGGGCCTTCACCGGTGGCTGGACACGGCATCGATCCGTGGACCTTTCGATTTTCAGTCGAACGCTCTACCAACTGAGCTATCCAGCCGTGGCGACCCTGACGGGACTTGAACCCGCGACCTCCGCCGTGACAGGGCGGCACGCTAACCAGCTGCGCTACAGGGCCATATTGTGTTGTGTCTTGCTGTGGTGTTGCTCAGTACTACTTGCTCGCTCACTCAAGGAGTGACCCCAACGGGATTCGAACCCGTGCTGCCGCCGTGAAAGGGCGGTGTCCTAGGCCACTAAACGATAGGGCCGCAAGCAGTGCATCGCGCTACCGATGGACAAGCATACGGATGCCCTCGGGGTTTCACAAATCCGACCTCGCCAACCGTGCATCCCCGGCGTGTCGCGCCGACCGTGCACGGGTCTCCGAAGCGGTCGGTGCGAGCATCGACGGCGGTCGCGCCCCTCGTCCGAGGGGCTGTCGCGCCTGCGACCGGTGTTGTTACTGTTGCAACTGTTAACAGTGTTACGTGCGTGAGCCTTGCCGCGCTGTTACGAAATCGAGATAAATGTCGACCTCCACTCCGCTCTCCCTCAGCACCCGCAGCCGCCTGATCGCCGCCGCGGTCGCCGTCGCGCTCACGGCCGGCACACTCGCGGCCCTCGCCCCGACGTCGTCCGCCAGCGCTGCGAGCTACCCCAGCTGGGACGAGGTGCAGCAGGCGAAGTCGTCGACCAGCGCCCAGCAGGCGAAGGTCAGTGAGATCAAGTCGCTCATCTCGTCACTGAAGAGCGAGGCCGCCGCCAAGCAGAAGGCCGCGCAGGCCGCCGGTGAGGCGTACCAGGCAGCGCAGAACAAGTACGACGAGGCGACGCTCAAGCAGAAGAAGTTCCAGTCGCAGGCCGACGATGCGAAGCAGACCGCCGCGCAGTCCGAGGCGCAGGCCGGCCAGCTCGCCGCCCAGCTGGGTCGCACCAGCGGCGACGACGTGACGACGGACATCCTCACGCACCCGTCCGACTCGGGCGACCTGCTGTACGAGCTCGGCGCCATGTCGAAGCTCAGCGAGCAGTCCGAGGGCATCTACGCACAGGCCTCGCAGGACCGTGGCGTGGCCCAGGGGCTCGCTGACAAGGCCGATCGTGCCAAGCAGGCCCTCGGGGACCTCGCCGACGCCGCGCAGTCGAAGATGCAGCAGGCCCAGGGCGCAGCCGACGCCGCACAGACCGCGGTCGACGCCCAGAACGACAACGAATCCCGGCTCGAGGCGCAGCTGACCGCGCTCACCTCGAAGCAGCGCGGCGTCGAGGCCGACTACCGCAAGGGCGTCGCCGCCGAGAAGGCCCGCCAGGCCCGCCTCGCCGCAGCCGCCGCGAAGGCAGCAGCCAAGGCCGCGGCGACCAGCCAGGGCGGCACCGGCGGCGGCAGCGCCAACCCCGCCGGGTGGGTCCGCCCCGCCGGAGGGTTCCAGACGAGCCCGTACGGCTACCGCGTCGACCCGTACACGCACATCAGCGCCCTGCACGCGGGCGTCGACCTGGCCCCGGCCTGCTACGCCCCGATCTACGCGGCACACGACGGCACCGTCACCTTCGCCGGCAACGGTGGCGGGTACGGCAACGAGGTCATCCTCGACAACGGCGGCGGCATCTCGACCGCGTACGGCCACGTCGTCGACGGCGGGATCATGGTCACCGCCGGCCAGCACGTCACCGCGGGGCAGCAGATCGCCAAGATCGGTTCGACCGGTTGGTCGACCGGGTGCCACCTCCACTTCGAGACCCGGATCAACGGCGCTGCCGTCGACCCGGTCCCCTTCATGGCAGCGCGGGGGATCTCGGTATGAGCATCAGCGCCACCGGAACGAGTCGTCCCACGTCATGACCACCTCCGCTCGCTCGTTCTCCTGCGGGATCGCGACCATCGCCGTGCTCGGCATCGGCCTGTCGGTCGTCATCGCCGGACCGGCCCAGGCCGCGCCCTCGGGCCCCTCCTGGGACGACGTCAAGGCCGCCAAGTCCGACGCGGCCGACGCCCAGCAGACGGTCGACGAGCTGAGCGACCGGCTCAGCACGCTGCAGGATGCCGCCGACCAGGCCGGCGTCGCCGAGCAGCAGGCCGGGCAGGCGTACGCCCTTGCCGCGTCGCAGCAGCAGGAGGCGAAGGACGACCTCGCCGACCTGTCCGCGCAGTCGAAGCGCGCGAAGGCCCGGGCGGACGACTCCGCCGGCCAGGTGGCCGGGCTCGTGGTCGAGCTGTCCCGCACCGGTGGCGGCGACCTGTCGACGACGATGCTCATGGACTCGTCGGACTCCAAGGACCTGCTCTACCGGGTCGGCACGATGTCGCACCTGTCCGAGCGCTCCGCGACGGTCCTGGCCGAGGCCCGCGCCGACCAGAAGACCGTGGAGTCCCTGGCAGCCCAGCAGTCCGCCGCCGAGAAGGCCCTGAGCAAGGCGACGAAGGCGACGAAGACCACCTTCGCGACGGCCAACGCCGCCGCTGCCGGCGCCCAGGAACGGGTGCAGAAGCAGCAGGAGCAGCAGGGCGAGGTCCTGCGCCAGCTCGCGTACCTGAAGGGCACGAGCGTCGCGACGGAGACCGCGTACTGGAGCGCCCAGCAGGCGAAGGCAGCCGCGGCGGCCATCGCGAAGCAGACGCGCAACTCCGGTGGCGGCAACACCGGCAGCTCCTCCGGCGGCACCGGCAGCACCGGCGGCGGCAGCAACTCCGGCACCACCGGCGGCACCGGCGGCGGGAGCGGCTCCGGCAGCGGCAGCGGCACCTCCACTCCGGCCCAGCCCAGCACCCCGTCGAACCCCGGCACCCCGAGCAAGCCCAGCACCCCGACGCGGCCGAGCAACCCCGCCCCTGCACCGGCCCCGGCTCCCGCTCCTGCTCCAGCCCCCGCCCCGGCGCCCGCGCCCAGCAGCCCCTCGAAGGCCGCCGGTGCGATCGCGTTCGCCCGCGGACAGCTCGGCAAGCCGTACGTGCTGACCGGTGCCGGCCCGAACACCTGGGACTGCTCCGGCCTGGTGATGATGGCCTACAGCTCGCAGGGCATCGCGACCGGCGGGCACAACGTCGTCTGGCAGTACAACTACTTCAAGTCGATCGGTCGCCTCGTCCCGCTGTCCCAGCGCCAGCCCGGCGACATCCTGTTCTACTCGTCGAACGGCACGTCGTCGGGGGCGTACCACGACTCGATCGTGACGAGCTACGGCACCATGGTCGAGGCTGCACGGCCCGGCGTCGGCGTCGTCGAGCGAGCGATCTGGCTGCCGAACCAGCTCATGCCGTACGTCGCCCGCCCGAGCGGCTCCCTGTAGCCAGCTCCCGGTGTGCCCGTTCCCTCCCAGAGCGGCTGCGGGAGCAGGCACCAGCACAGAACGGCGCCCGCCCTCCGGATGGAGAGCGGGCGCCGTTCGTCGTCAGGGGATCGTCAGTGCGAACCGGGCACGTACGCGGCCTGACCGGCCTGCACGATGCGCTCGGCCTCGGCGGCGTCGCCCCAGCCCTCGGCCTTGACCCACTTGTTCGGCTCGAGGTCCTTGTAGTGCTCGAAGAAGTGCGCGATCTCGGCCTTCGTCTGCTCCGGCACGTCCGCGATGTCCTGGATGTGCGCCCAGCGGGGGTCCTTGGCGGGGACGACGAGGACCTTCTCGTCGATGCCGGCCTCGTCGCTCATCTTGAAGACGCCGACGGGGCGGACCTTGACGCCCACGCCGGGGAACGTCGGGAACTCGAGCAGCAGCAGGGCGTCCACGGGGTCACCGTCGTCGGCCAGGGTCTTCTCGAAGAACCCGTAGTCGGTGGGGTAGACGAACGAGGTGAACAGCACGCGGTCGAGGTAGACGCGACCGGTCTCGTGGTCCACCTCGTACTTGTTGCGGCTGCCCTTGGGGATCTCGACGACGACGTCGTACGCGGCCATGTTGCGCTCCTGTGTCTGCTTCGGGGACTGTCGTGTGTTGCGAAAGCGCGGCTAACGTTACCGGGTGAACTCTCCGCGTCCCCGGCTCGACCCCGCCGTCGCCGAGACCCGTCTGGCCGTCCGCGACCTGCTCGCCGCAGCCGTCGACGGCGGCGTGGTCGCCGAAGGCGACCTGGTCCTCGTCGCACTGAGCGGCGGACCGGACTCCCTCGCCCTCGCCGCGGCCACCGCGTTCGAGGCGGGCAAGCAGGGTCTCCGGGCCGGGGCGGTGGTCGTCGACCACGCGCTCCAGGCGGGCTCCGAGGCGGTCGCGAGCCGCGCCTCCCGGCAGGCATCCGAGCTGGGACTCGACCCGGTGACGGTCCGCAGGGTCGCGGTCGGCTCCGACGGTGGCCCGGAAGGCGCCGCCCGGGAGGCCCGACACGCGTCGATCGCCGAGGTCGCGGCCGCCACCGGGTCACCCCTGGTGCTGCTGGGGCACACCCTGGACGACCAGGCCGAGACGGTGCTGCTCGGCCTGCTGCGCGGCAGCGGGCCGGACAGCCTGTCCGGCATGCAGCCGCTCGCCCGGCGTGACGCCGGTCCGGCGTACGGCCGTCCGCTGCTGACGGTCCGGCGGCACGCGACCCGGCAGGCGTGCGCCGCAGCGGGGCTGGCGCCCTGGCACGACCCGCAGAACGACGACCCCGCGTACGCACGGGTGCGGGTGCGGAACACCGTGCTGCCGGTGCTCGAACGGGAGCTCGGCGCCGGGGTCCCCGAGGCCCTGGCCCGGACGGCGGACCAGCTGCGCGAGGACTCCGCGGCACTCGACCACTTCGCCGAGGAGATCGCGGAGGACATCGCCGAGCACTCCGAGGCGGGCATCTCGCTGTCGGTGCGGGCGCTCGGGGCGAACCCGCCGGCACTCCGGCAGCGGCTCGTGCGCCTGGCGGTGGAAAGTGAGTTCGGGGTGACGCTGTCCCGCGTGCAGACGCTCGAGGTCTGTCGTCTCGTCGCGGACTGGAGCGGACAGGGCCCGATCGACCTGCCGGGCGTCCGTGCCACGCGGACCGGCGACCGCATCGAGTTCAGCGCCGGTTAGGCTGGCCTGGTGGAACTCTCCGACGTCCAGGCAGACCTGTCCGAAGTGCTCTTCACCCCCGAGCAGATCGACGAGAAGCTCGCCGAGCTCGCGGCGGTCGTCGACGCCGACTACGCGGGCCGCGACCCGCTGCTCGTCGGGGTGCTCAAGGGTGCCGTCATGGTGATGGCGGACTTCTCGCGCCACCTCAAGATGCAGGCGCGGATGGACTGGATGGCGGTGTCGTCGTACGGCTCCGGCACGAAGTCGTCCGGCGTGGTGCGGATCCTCAAGGACCTCGACACCGACCTGCACGGGCGCGACGTCCTGATCGTCGAGGACATCATCGACTCCGGCCTGACCCTGTCGTGGCTCAAGCAGAACCTGCAGTCGCGTGGTGCCGCGAGCGTCGAGATCGTCGCCCTGCTGCGCAAGCCCGAGGCAGCCAAGGTCGAGGTCGACGTGAAGTACGTGGGCTTCGACATCCCCGACGCGTTCGTCGTCGGGTACGGCCTGGACTACGACGAGCGCTACCGCAACCTGCGCGGCGTCGGCGTCCTCGCCCCGCACGTCTACTCCTGACCGACGAGCGACCCGCTGCGCGCGGGTCGCACTCGGCCGACTCTGGCCCGGGGGTGAGTTCGCCCGCAGAGGACACCCATTCTCGCCACAGAATCGCGGCCGTATGCTGACCTGCACGCAACTTCGGCAGAGAAAGGTGTCGGGCACTCGCGCCCGGATCACATGAACTTCAAGCGCATCTTCCGCGGCCCGTACCTCTACGTGCTGATCGCGCTGGCGGGCATCTTCATCGGCTGGAGCGTCATCAGCCAGGGCAGCACGCAAGAGATCAACACCCAGAAGGGTCTCGAGCAGCTCGCCGACGACAAGGTCTCGTCGGTGACCGTCAACTCCACGGAGCAGCGGGTCGACCTCGTCCTCAAGGACGGCGACAAGCAGGAGCAGTTCTACTACTCCACGCCCCGCGGCGAAGAGGTCATCCAGGCGGTGAACGACTCCAACCTGCCCAAGGGCTACAACGACACCGTGCAGCAGGGCAACTGGTTCCTGTCGCTGCTCAGCATCCTGCTGCCGTTCCTGATCATCGGTGCCCTGTTCTGGTTCCTGCTCTCGAGCGCCCAGGGCGGCGGCTCGAAGGTGATGCAGTTCGGCAAGTCGAAGGCCAAGATCAACAACAAGGAGAACCCGCAGGTGTCGTTCGCCGACGTCGCGGGTGCCGACGAGGCGATCGAGGAACTCCACGAGATCAAGGAGTTCCTCAAGGAGCCCGCGAAGTTCCAGGCCGTCGGGGCGAAGATCCCCAAGGGCGTGCTGCTCTACGGCCCTCCCGGAACCGGCAAGACCCTGCTCGCCCGCGCCGTCGCGGGTGAAGCCGGTGTGCCGTTCTACTCGATCTCCGGTTCGGACTTCGTCGAGATGTTCGTCGGTGTCGGTGCGAGCCGCGTCCGTGACCTCTTCGAGCAGGCTAAGGCGAACTCGCCGGCCATCGTCTTCATCGACGAGATCGACGCCGTGGGTCGTCACCGTGGTGCCGGCATCGGCGGTGGCAACGACGAGCGCGAGCAGACGCTGAACCAGCTCCTGGTCGAGATGGACGGCTTCGACGGCAAGACGAACGTCATCCTCATCGCCGCGACGAACCGTCCCGACGTGCTCGACCCCGCGCTCCTGCGCCCCGGCCGCTTCGACCGTCAGATCGGCGTCGACGCCCCGGGCCTCGCCGGCCGCAAGCAGATCCTCGAGGTGCACGCGAAGGGCAAGCCGCTCGCCGCGAGCGTCGACCTCGAGCTGCTCGCCCGCAAGACGCCGGGCTTCACCGGCGCCGACCTGGCGAACGTCCTGAACGAGGCGGCCCTGCTGACCGCCCGCTCGAACGCGCAGCTCATCGACAACCGTGCCCTCGACGAGGCCGTCGACCGCGTGATGGCCGGCCCGCAGCGCCGCACCCGGATCATGTCCGACCAGGAACGCCTGATCACCGCGTACCACGAGGGCGGCCACGCCCTGGCGGCAGCGGCGATGCGGCACACCGACCCGGTCACGAAGATCACGATCCTGCCCCGCGGCCGTGCCCTCGGCTACACGATGGTGCTCCCGCTCGAGGACAAGTACTCGGTCACCCGCAACGAGCTCCTCGACCAGCTCACCTACGCCATGGGTGGTCGCGTCGCCGAGGAGATCGTGTTCCACGACCCGACCACGGGCGCCTCGAACGACATCGAGAAGGCCACCGGCACCGCACGCAAGATGGTGACGGAGTACGGCATGAGCCAGGCCGTCGGGTCCGTGAAGCTCGGTTCCGGGTCCAGCGAGCCGTTCGTCGGCCGTGACATGAGCGGTGGCACCGGTCGGGACTACTCGGAGAACATCGCCCAGACGGTCGACGCCGAGACCCGCGCCCTGCTCGAGGCCGCGCACGACGAGGCCTACCAGGTGCTCAACGACAACCGCGACATCCTCGACCGCCTGGCCGGTGAGCTCCTCGAGAAGGAGACGCTCGACGCCCCGGAGCTCGTTGAGATCTTCAAGGACGTCCGCAAGCTGCCCGAGCGCCCGCAGTGGCTCTCGAGCGACAAGCGCCCGGTCAGCAACCTGCCCGCGATCGACGTGCCCGGCAAGGCCGCCGCGACCGCAGCGGACCCGACGGACTCCGAGTCGACCTCGAAGACCCGTCGTCGCCCGTTCGGCAACCCGGGTATCGCCCCCGCGTAGGCCCGCATGTCCGAGCTGCCGACGCGACGAGAGCGTCGACTCGCCGAGGTGAGTCGTGCCCGCGCCGCCGCCGCCGAACCGGCGACGGTCGCGATCGACCTCCGTGCACCCCAGCCGGTGCCCGAGGTCGTGACCGGCCGTCGCCGTGACCGCGGTGGTCCGGCCGAGGAGCGCACCCGGGTGCTCGGCATCCTCAACGTCACCCCCGACTCGTTCAGCGACGGCGGTCTGCACCAGGCCTACGACGCCGCCGTGCAGCACGCACGTGACCTCGTCGCCGCCGGTGCCGACGTCATCGACGTCGGTGGCGAGTCCACCCGGCCCGGGTCCGAGCGCGTGCCCGTGCCCGTCGAGCAGGAACGCGTGCTGCCGGTCGTGCAGCAGCTCGTCGCCGAGGGCATCCCGGTCAGTGTCGACACGATGAACGCCGCGACGGCCGAGCGTGCCGTCGACCTCGGTGCCGCCATCGTCAACGACGTCTCCGGCGGCCTCGCCGACCCGGACATGGCCCGCGTCGTGGCGTCCACGGGCGTCGGCTTCGTCGTCATGCACTGGCGGGGACACAGCGACCGGATGTACCGCAACGCCGAGTACACCCACGCCGTCGAAGAAGTCCGTCGCGAGGTCGAGCTCCGCGTCGCCGAGCTCATCGTGCTCGGCGTCCGGCAGGAGCAGGTCGTCATCGACCCGGGCCTCGGCTTCGCCAAGCACGGCGTGCAGAACTGGGAGATCCTGGCCGGCTACGAGCGCTTCGCCTCCATCGGCCTGCCGGTGCTCGTCGCCGCCTCACGCAAGCGGTTCCTCGACGGTGTCGGGAGCCCCGAGGGCGCTCCTCCCAGGGAGCGCGACCTCGCCACCGCCGCCATCAGCCTGCTCGCCGCCGAACGCGGCGCGTGGGGTGTGCGCGTGCACGACCCGGCACCGACCCGTGCCGTGCTCGACGTCTGGGACGCCTGGAGGGCAGCTCGATCGTGAACGACACCATCCGACTCACCGGGGTCCGCGCCCGCGGACACCACGGCGTCTTCGACCACGAGCGCGAGGACGGCCAGGACTTCGTCGTCGACGTCGCCGTGGAGCTCGACGCCCGTGCGGCCTCGGGCAGCGACGACCTCGACGCCACCGTGCACTACGGCGTGCTCGCCGAGCAGGTCGTCGCCGAGATCGAACGCGACCCCGTCGACCTGATCGAGACGCTGGCCGAGCGCATCGCCGCGGCCGTGCTCACCCACCGTGCCGCGCTGGCGACCGAGGTCACGGTGCACAAGCCGCAGGCACCGATCACCGTGCCGTTCACCGACGTCTCGATCACCATCCACCGCAGCCGCGGCGCCACGGTGCCGGACGAGGAAGAAGAATGACCCACCGGGTCGTCGTCGCCCTCGGTGCGAACCTCGGTGACCGGGGGAGCACCCTCCGCGCGGCGGCCACCGCGATCGCCGCCCTGCCCGGGGTGGTGCCGGTGGCCTCGAGCCGCGAGGTCGAGTCGGTCGCCGTGACCCTGGACGGGCTCGACACCTCGAAACCCCGGTACCGGAACGCCGTCGTGGTCGTCGACACCGACCTCGAGCCGCAGCCCTTCCTCGACGTCCTGCACGGCATCGAGGACGCCCACGGCCGCACGCGCGAGGTCCGGTGGGGTGACCGCACCCTCGACCTCGACGTCGTCGCCGTGGACGACCTGCGGATCGCCACGGACACCCTGGTCGTGCCGCACCCCCGGGCAGCGGAGCGCGCCTTCGTGCTCGCCCCGTGGCTCGACGCCGACCCCGAGGCCGTCCTGCCGGGCGCCGGACCGGTGGCCGACCTGCTCGCCGCCGTGGGGGACGACACCGAGCGCGTCGACGAGCCGCGCCTGTTCGCGGAGCCGGCACGGGCCTCCCGACCGGCGGGGAGCGCGACCAGCGCATGAAGCCCACCCGCGCCTCCACGCTGCTCAGCATCGCCGTCGTGACGGTGGCCGCCGGGTTCGCCCTCGACGCCGTCCTGGCGTCGCGCCAGCTGCCGACGTTCCTGTTCTCGCTCCCGCTCGGCATCACGCTCGCGTTCATCGGCGTCGCCGTCGTGCTGATGGCCAGGCCGGTGCGCCGCCACGCACGCGAGGGCGCCGGGCGGCAGCGGCCCGTCGACCCGCTCTACGCGACGCGGGTCGTCGTGCTCGCGAAGGCGTCCAGCATCTGCGGCACGCTGCTCGGTGGGTTCGCCCTGGGCCTGGTGCTGTACCTGCTGACCCGTTCCGCGACGCCTTCGCTAGGCTCGACCCTGCCGAACGTGATCGCCGTCGGGGGCGGGATCGTCCTGACGGTCTGCGCACTGGTCGCGGAACGGATGTGCGTCGCACCCCCGGGTGACGACGACGACCGTGACGATCCCCGCAACGGCTCGACGACGGTGAACTGACCGAGCAACCCCAGGAGGCCCGCGATGCCGCGTGAACGACTCGACGAGCCGGGCCTCGGCCTCGGTGGGATCTCCTGGCACCGGGTGTCCACGAAGCTCGTGTGGACCGAACTCATCGCCACGCTCGTGATCGGTGTCGTGCTCACCGCGGGCTTCGTGCTCATCGGCGTCGTCAACGACGGGTTCGGTTCCGGGGCCGGCACCGTCTGGCTCTCCGTCGGCATCGCGGTCGCGGTCACCACGGCGATCACCGCCGCGCTCACGCCCCGACGGGTCCGGGCCATCGGCTACGCGCTCCGCGACGACGACCTGGTCGTGCGCCGCGGGCTGATGTGGCAGCGCTTCACGGCCGTGCCCTACGGCCGGATGCAGCTCGTCGACGTCGCCCGGGGCCCGCTCGACCGGGCGCTCGGCATGAGCGAGCTGAAGTTCGTCACCGCCGCCGCCGCGACCAACGTGCGAATCCCCGGTGTGCCGGCAGCGGACGCCGACGAGCTGCGCGACCGCCTCGTCGAGCTCGCCGAGTCCCGTCGCGCCGGACTGTAGGGGCCGTTCGTGACCTTCCGACCCGGCACCCCGCCGCCCGCTCCGCCCGCGCCGCCCACCGGGGGCAACGCGGCCGCCGCGGCACCCCTGACCGACGGCGAGTGGCACCGCCTGCACCCGCTCACCCCGCTGCTCAAGGGCGGGATCTTCCTCATCGTCGTCCTCGGCTACGTGCTGAACAGCCTGCGGGACCAGCTCGTCGAGTTCTTCATCCCCGGCGACCAGCAGGAGGACGGTGACCCGGTCCGGTACGTGTACGAGCACGGCGTCGTCGGCTGGGTCCTGCTCGGCATCGTGGTGCTGCTCCTGGTGCTGATCGGGCTGTTCTACCTGTCCTGGCGCATGCACGAGTTCCGCGTCACCGGCGAGATCGTCGAGGTGCGCTCCGGCGTGCTGTTCCGGAACCACCGCAAGGCCCGGCTCGACCGGATCCAGGGCATCAACATCCAGCGGCCGCTCGTGCCCCGGGTGTTCGGTACCGCCAAGCTCGAGATCGCGCAGGCCGGCAACGACGCCAACGTGCAGCTCGCCTACCTCGGGGTCCGCGCCGCCGACGACCTGCGGCAGCGGATCCTGGTGCTGGCGTCCGGCGCCAAGGACGACGACGGCCACGGTGGTCCGTCGCGGCAGTCGCACGGCGCACTGCAAGACCGCGTCGACGAGATGTTCTCGCCCGAGCTCGACCCGGCGGCCGTGCACGCCACCCGCATCGTCAAGGTGCGCCCGGGGCGGCTGATCGCGTCGATGCTGCTGTCCGGCACGACGCTGTTCCTGCTGCTCGTCATCGCCGGCATGATCGTCAGCGTCGCCCTCACCGGCGAGTTCGCGGTGCTGTTCGGGCTGTTCCCCGCCGTCCTCGGTGCCGGCGGGTACTACGTCCGCAAGTTCTCCCGCTCGTTGCAGTACACGATCGCCGAGACGCGTGACGGCATCCGGATCGGCTTCGGGCTGGTCTCGACGTCGAACGAGACGCTGCCGCCCGGGCGCATCCACGCCGTGAGCGTCGCGCAGCCGCTGCTGTGGCGCCCGTTCGGCTGGTGGGACATCCGCATCAACCGTGCGACGAGCGCCGGCAACGGGGCGTCCAGCAACCAGCAGGTGTCCTCGATCGTGCTGCCCGTGGGCACGACGGCGGACGTCCGCGAGGTCCTCGACATCATCCTGCCGGGGCTCGTCGGCACCGTCGTCGCCGGCCCCGAGGCCTCGCCGGAAGCCCTGCGCGAGGGCGCGGCCGAAGCCGTGGACGTCGTCGACGACAGCCTCACCACCTCGGGTGACCGCGGCGGCTTCGTGCACTCCCCACGGCGAGGCGCGTGGCTCCGCCCGTTCGCGTTCCGGCGCAACGGCTACCGGTTCGTGCAGGGCGCGGTGCTGCTGCGGCTCGGCGCCGTCTGGCGGTCGCTCGTCATCGTGCCGCTGCCCCGCGTGCAGAGCGTCAAGGTCGAGCAGGGACCGCTCGAGCGTGCCCTGCGGCTCGCGACCGTCCACGTCCACACCGTCGCCGGTCCGGTCTCGGCACGCATCGGCGCGCTCGACGCGCGTGACGCGCAGCGCTTCTGGTCCGAGACCACCCAGCGCGCCGTCGATGCCGCCGCCGTCGACACGACCCACCGCTGGCGCGAACGGGAGGCCCGCCCCACGTCCGCCACACGCGCTGCGGACGCACCGTGGCCCGGGTCCGGAGCCCCTGCCGGGCCCGCCGCGGCCCACCGGCAGGACGCCGCGCCTCCCGGCCCGGGGTGGGGCGACGTCCCGCCCACCGGAGCCGCACGATGAGGGCCGGGCGTCTCGGGGTCGGCATCGTCGGCGCCGGACGGGTCGGACCCGTCCTCGGAGCAGCCCTGGCGAACGCGGAGCACGCCGTCGTCGGCGTGACCG
Source organism: Curtobacterium sp. MCBA15_007 (assembly GCF_001864905.1). NCBI lineage: Bacteria > Bacillati > Actinomycetota > Actinomycetes > Micrococcales > Microbacteriaceae > Curtobacterium > Curtobacterium sp. MCBA15_007. The sequence goes on along the minus strand of NZ_MJGM01000001.1, from coordinate 64,183 downwards.
CCGTGTCGGAAGAGGGCCGCGACCGTGCCGAGGCGATGCTGCCCGGCGCCCCGGTGCTCGCGACGCCCGACCTGGTCGAGCGCAGCGAACTCGTCCTGCTCGCGGTGCCGGACGACCAGCTCGCCTCGCTCGTGCAGGGGTTGGCGGACGCCGGCATCTGGCAGCCCGGGCAGCTCGTCGTGCACACCAGCCCGGACCACGGCGTCGGCATCCTCGCCCCGGCGATGGCGGCCGGCGCGATCCCGCTCGCGATCCACCCTGCGATGGCGTTCACGGGCACCAGCGTCGACCTGTCACGGCTCCGTGACGCGTACTGCGCGGTGACCGCCCCGGCACCCGTGCTCCCCATCGCGCAGGCACTGGTGGTCGAGATGGGCGCCGAGCCGTTCGTCGTGGCGGAGGGCGACCGGCCCGCGTACGCCGATGCGGTGCGGGCGGCCGTGAGCTTCTCGACGGCTATCGTCGACCAGTCCGCAGGCACCCTGTCCGGCATCGGCGTCGAACACCCGGGTCGCGTCCTCGGGGCGCTCGTCCGCTCCGCCGTCGACAACGCGCTGACCGCGGCCGACGGGCAGTCGAAGCTGTAGGTCGGGGTCGGGGTCGGGGTCGGGGTCGCGGTCGGTCGGCGGTCGGTCATGACTCCCCGCTCAGTTCCCCCGAGTGGTCACGACCGGTCGGTTGCGAGCGCTCCGGCCGACAGATCGTGACCGGCGGGCGTGACGCGTGCGGGGTGTTGTGACCGCGGCCTCGGCTCCTGGTCCGGCGGGCACGGTTCCGGGGCGGGAGCGTGGCGCGGGTAGCATTTCCCCCGACCCCCACGACCATCGGAGCCGCACCCGCATGACCGACGAGACCGTCACCCCCGACACCGCGATCACCGACGCCGCCGCACTGGCCGAGCAGGAGACCAGCGAGCAGCGACAGGTCCGGCTCGACAAGCGGGCGAAGCTGCTGGAGTCGGGCATCGAGGCGTACCCCGCCGAGCTCCCCCTCACCACGACGATCCCGGCCGTGCGCGAGCAGTACGCGCACCTGGAGACCGGCGAGGAGACCCAGGACGTCGTCGGCATCGCCGGCCGTGTCGTGTTCTCGCGCAACACCGGCAAGCTCTGCTTCGCGTCGCTGCAGTCCGGCGACGGCGCACGCATCCAGGCGATGGTCTCCCTGGCCGAGGTGGGGGACGACTCCCTCGCCCGCTGGAAGGAGTTCGTCGACCTCGGTGACCACGTGTTCGTGCACGGCCGCGTGATCTCCTCGCGCCGCGGCGAGCTGTCGATCATGGTCGACGACTGGGCGATCGCGGCGAAGGCGATCCTGCCGCTGCCGAACCTGCACAACGAGCTCAACGAGGAGACGCGGGTCCGCCAGCGCTACCTCGACCTCATCGTCCGCGACGAAGCCCGCGCCACCGTGCGTGCCCGAGCTGCCGTGATGGCGTCGCTCCGCCAGACCTTCACCGCCCACGAGTACCTCGAGGTCGAGACCCCGATGCTGCAGACCCAGCACGGCGGCGCCTCGGCCCGACCGTTCGTGACGCACTCGAACGCCTTCGACACCGAGCTGTTCCTGCGCATCGCCCCCGAGCTGTTCCTGAAGCGGGCCGTCGTCGGTGGCATCGACCGGGTGTTCGAGATCAACCGCAACTTCCGGAACGAGGGTGCCGACTCGTCGCACTCGCCCGAGTTCGCGATGGTCGAGGCGTACCAGGCGTACGGCAACTACGAGCAGATGGCCGACCTGACCCAGGAGCTCGTGCAGAACGCGACCCGCGCCGTCACCGGTGGTGCGCTCGAGGTCACCCTGCCCGACGGCAGCACCTACGACCTGGGTGGCGAGTGGCCCCGCATCGACATGTACGGCTCGCTGTCCGAGGCCGCCGGGCGCGAGATCAGCCCGGAGACCCCGCTGTCCGAGCTGCAGGCGCTCGCCGAGGCCGAGGGCGTCGAGGTCGCCCACGCCACGCACGGCAAGTACGTCGAGGAGCTCTGGGAGCACTTCGTCATCGACTCGCTCGACCGTCCGACCTTCGTGATGAACTTCCCGGTCGACACCTCGCCGCTCACCCGGCAGCACCGCACCCGTCCGGGCGTCGTCGAGAAGTGGGACCTGTACGTCCGTGGCTTCGAGCTCGGCACGGCGTACTCCGAGCTCGTCGACCCGGTCGTGCAGCGGGAGCGCTTCGTCGAGCAGGCGAAGCTCGCGGCCGGCGGCGACCTCGAGGCGATGCGTGTGGACGAGGACTTCCTGCGGGCGCTCGAGCACGCGATGCCCCCGTCGGGCGGCATGGGCATGGGGATCGACCGCCTGCTGATGGCCATCACGGGTCTCGGCATCCGCGAGACGATCCTGTTCCCGCTGGTCAAATAACTCCGAGTCCACCGGGGTACGATGCTCGGGTGCCTGATGGAGTCGTAAGCGGGATCGTCTTCGCCCTGACGCCGACCATCGTCGTCGGCCTGATCTTCTGGTTCGTGATGCGCGCGATCATGCGTGCCGACCGGACCGAGCGTGCCGCGTACGCCAAGGTCGAGGCCGAAGAGCGCGCCCGCTTCGAGCGCGAGCACGGTCGTCCCGCGCCGGCTCCGACGCCCGGCGAGTAGCCGCCCGCGCACGATCCACTTCACCCCGTGTTCACCGCGCGGTGTGATCCTGTCGCGCATGCCGACCTCCCCCGATCCCGTCGACGACCTCGACGACCTCGACGTGGAGGACGCCTTCGGCCACCGGGTGTCGGGCACGTCCGGCGCGCCGAACGGCACGGACGGACCCGGCGGAGCCACCGGCGTCGCCGACGGTGGAGCCCTCGACGACGAGGGCGACGTCGACGACCTCGACGTCTGAGCGCCGACCGACCGTCACACACCGTTCACCTCGCCGACGCGTGCCGGGGTGAGCATCGTCCGCATGGCAACCACCGCACATCCCTTCACGGGCCGCAGCCTCGTCGGGGACATCGAGAGCGAGTACGACGAGTTCGACCGAGACGCCGACCTCGAGGTGTCCAAGCGCCGGGACGGGTGGCTCGAACCCTCCTGGTGACCCCCACCCATCCCTTGTTCGGGGTACGACGACCAGATCACACTGATCGGGTCGCACGTACCCCTTTTGCATGTCCGGAGTACGCAGTCCCTCGGGGTACACGGTTGGAAACGCTGGTGAAACACGTCTGCAACGCCGGAAACACGGCAGTTCCGGCTTGATCCGGGGCCTGATGGGGGACCAGACTGGCGGTGTGCTGTACCCCGCTGGGGATGCTGCCGAGGGTGAAGCACGGAGATCCCTGAGAATCGCTCCGAACGATTTGTGGGGTACACCTCCGGGCCGCTTTACTCATCAGCACCCCCCGGTACCACCCCACGAAGCCATCACCGTCGAACGCAGGGAGAAACACCATGACGATCGCAACGGCTGCACCCAGCACCACCCGCCGCACCGCCACCAAGAAGGCATCGGCATCGAAGACCGCGACCGCCGAGTCCGCCACCACCTCCCTCGACACCGAGGTCGAGGCCGACGAGCAGCTCGCCGGTGTCCGCGGTGCCTCGGTCGACCAGGTCGGCGACTACCTCCGTCACATCGGCCGTCTCTCGCTCCTCACCGCCGAGGAAGAAGCGCAGATCGCCCGCCGCATCGAGGTCGGGCTCTTCGCCGAAGAGAAGCTCGCCACCGAGAAGGGTCTGGCGAAGACCCTGCAGCGTGAACTCCGCTGGCTCGTCCGCGACGGTGAGCGCGCCAAGGAGCGCATGATCACCTCGAACCTCCGTCTCGTCGTGAGCATCGCCAAGCGGTACTCGCAGCGCGGCCTGCCCTTCATGGACGTCATCCAGGAAGGCAACCTCGGCCTGGTCCGCGCGGTCGAGAAGTTCGACTTCACGCAGGGCTACAAGTTCTCGACCTACGCCACCTGGTGGATCCGCCAGGCGATCTCGCGTGGTCTCGCCGACAAGGCGCGCACGATCCGCATCCCGGTGCACACCGTCGAGCTCATCAACAAGATCTCGCGCACCGAGCGTGACCTGACCGTCGACCTCGGCCGCGCGCCGATGCCGGAAGAGGTCGCGGCCGAGCTGAGCATGAGCGTCGAGGAACTCGTCGACCTCAAGGGCCGCTCGCACGAGCCGGTCTCGATCCACACGGTCGTCGGCGACTCGGACGACAGCGAACTCGGTGACTTCATCGAGGACGAGGACGCCGCCAGCCCGAACGAGCTCACCGAGACGACGCTGCTGCACCGCGACATCCGCTCCATCGTCTCCGAGCTGCCGAGCGACGAGGCCAACGTCATCCGCATGCGCTACGGCCTGGACGACGACAAGCCGATGACGCTCGACGAGATCTCGAAGATCGTGCACACGACCCGCCAGGCGGTCAGCCGGGTGGAGTCGCGCGCCAAGCTCCGCCTGTTCGCCAAGGCGGTCTCGCAGGACATGCAGCTGTACCTGACCGACTAGGTCAGTGGACTTCGGCCGGCACGCTCACCCGTGTCGGCGCGGGGAAACCGGGTCGTTCTGTGGGAAGACGATCCGGTGGGGTGATGGGACGGCCCGCTCGAGCACTGCTCGAGCGGGCCATTCACGTCCCCGGGGCACCCGCCCGCGGTGTCAGTCGTCGATCTCGCGCCGGAGCTTCTGCCGCAGGTCGCTCGGGATGAGCTCGACCAGCTGGTCGGGCCGCACCGGCAGGTCGAGCAGGCTGAGCTTCACGCGGCCGGTGCGCCCGTGCCGCTCGGCGTCGAGGCGCACCACGCTGCCGGCGTCCTTGCGGAGCCGCATGTCGATCTGCGCCCCGGTCGCGACCTCGCCGACCACGAGCCCGTCGACCTCGAGCGCTGCGCTCCTGGTGCCCTCGGCGATGTCGAACCGGTAGCGCTCGCGCGCGGAGAGCACCACGGAGCGGTCGATCCCCGCCATCGGCGCGACCGGGGTCACCACGGAGCCGGAGAGTGCGGGGGAGAGCACCGGGCCGCCGGCGGCGTAGTTGTACGCGGTGGAGCCCGCCGGAGTGGCGGCCACGATGGCGTCGGCGCGGTAGTACCCGTACCCGAGGCCGCCGACGCTCAGGTCGGCCGAGACCTGCCCGGAGCCGGGCCGCCGCACGATGGTCAGGTCGTTGAACGCCAGGTAGTCGGTGCGGGCGCCGCCCCAGGACAGCCGGGCCTCGAGCGCGTGGTGCGGCTCGAGCTGGTACTCGCCGGCGGACAACCGGTCGAGCGCGCTCTCGAGTTCGGGCGGTTCGATCTCGACCAGGAACCCGACGTTGCCGTAGTTCACGCCGAGGACGGGCACGGGGCGGCTCGCCACGAGCCGCATCGCGCCGAGCATGGTGCCGTCGCCGCCGAGCGCCACGACCAGGTCGACGCGGTCGGTGAAGTCGTCGTCGTCGACCACCTCGACCCCGCCACCGATGCGCTGGGCGTCCGCGCGGCGGGCGAGCAGTTCGCCCTGGCCGGACGCGTTCCAGCGCTGCAGGGTCGTGACGGACTCCTGCACGTTCTTGGTCGGGTGGACGACGAGGCCGACGACGGGCTGCTCCATGAGCGGATCGTACCGAGCGGACCTCCGATACGGGCTGGTCGATCGAACAGGTATGCGATATTCTGAATACATGCAGACCGCTCAGCTCTCCGTCGCCCTCCCTTCCGTCCGGCACGGCCGCGAGATCGTGCTGCTCGCCGACCTCGAATCCCACGAGTCCGGCTTCGGGTTCGTCGACGCCGAGCACCTGCTCCTCGCGGCCGTCACCCTGTGTGCCGGCACGCCCCGCTTCCGGCCGGTCCTCGACGCCCACCGGGTCTCGCCCGACGCCGTCCGGGCGAGCATCCGCGCGTTCGTCGGGGCGCACACCACCTGCCCCGGCGAGCACGACCGGGTCGCCTGCACACCCGCTGCGATGCGCGTGCTCGCCCGAGCCGCGACGATCGCCGGCCGATCGGAACGCATCCGGCCGCCGCACGTCGTGCTCGCCGTGCTCGACGCCGTCGACGACCCGCTCGCCGGATCGGCGCACGACGTCCTCGACGCCCTCGGCGTCGACCCGCGCCGCTTCCGACGTGACCTGCGTCGCGCGGTGCGGCGCGCCTGACCCAGCGCGGCCACAGAGCAGACGGGAGGCCCGTGGCGGGATCGCCACGGGCCTCCCGGCTGTACGGCGGACCCGCCGCTGGCGCGTCGGTTCGGTACCGGCGGCGGGGCCCGGTCCGTCTCGTCGTTCGCTCACTGCGCACAAGACGCACGTCGGTCACGCCCACGGCGAACAGGGGCAGCCCGCGGGGGGAGCGCTGGTTACTCTCGAAGTACTTGGCCGGACTCACACGAGACCGGCACAGCGTCGGCTCCGCTCATCAGGGGCCAAGGGAGAGCACATGTTCGAGAGATTCACCGACCGGGCCCGTCGTGTTGTCGTCCTCGCTCAAGAAGAAGCGAAGATGCTCAACCACAACTACATCGGCACCGAGCACATCCTCCTCGGCCTCATCCACGAGGGCGAGGGCGTCGCCGCCAAGGCGCTGGAGTCGCTGGGCATCTCGCTCGACGCCGTGCGCGAGCAGGTCCAGGACATCATCGGGCAGGGCCAGCAGCAGCCGACCGGGCACATCCCGTTCACGCCGCGCGCCAAGAAGGTGCTCGAGCTGTCCCTGCGTGAGGCGCTGCAGCTCGGCCACAACTACATCGGCACGGAGCACATCCTGCTCGGCCTGATCCGCGAGGGCGAGGGTGTCGCAGCCCAGGTCCTCGTGAAGCTCGGCGCCGACCTGAACCGGGTGCGCCAGCAGGTCATCCAGCTCCTGTCCGGCTACCAGGGCAAGGAAGCGGTCGCCGTCGGCGGCGAGCAGCAGCAGAACGCGCAGCAGGGTTCGCAGGTCCTCGACCAGTTCGGTCGCAACCTCACTCAGGCCGCGCGCGACGGCAAGCTCGACCCCGTCATCGGGCGCGAGAAGGAGATGGAGCGGGTCATGCAGATCCTCTCCCGCCGCTCCAAGAACAACCCCGTCCTGATCGGTGAGCCCGGCGTCGGCAAGACCGCCGTCGTCGAGGGCCTCGCCCAGGCGATCGTCAAGGGCGACGTGCCCGAGACGCTGAAGGACAAGCAGCTCTACTCGCTCGACCTCGGATCACTCATCGCCGGGTCCCGCTACCGCGGTGACTTCGAGGAGCGCCTGAAGAAGGTCACGAAGGAGATCCGCACCCGCGGCGACATCATCGTCTTCATCGACGAGATCCACACGCTCGTCGGTGCCGGTGCAGCCGAGGGCGCGATCGACGCCGCGTCGATCCTCAAGCCGCTCCTCGCCCGCGGTGAGCTCCAGACCATCGGTGCCACCACGCTCGACGAGTACCGCAAGCACTTCGAGAAGGACGCCGCACTCGAGCGTCGCTTCCAGCCGGTGCAGGTCAACGAGCCGTCGCTGCCCCACGCGATCAACATCCTCAAGGGTCTGCGCGACAAGTACGAGGCGTTCCACAAGGTGTCCATCACCGACGGTGCGATCGTCGCCGCGGCGAACCTGGCGGACCGCTACGTGCAGGACCGCTTCCTGCCCGACAAGGCCATCGACCTGATCGACGAGGCCGGCGCCCGCCTGCGCCTGTCGATCCTGTCGGCGCCGCCGGAGCTCCGCGAGTTCGACGAGAAGATCTCGACGGTCCGCGGGTCGAAGGAAGCCGCCATCGAGGAGCAGGACTTCGAGAAGGCCGCGAGCCTGCGCGACGAGGAGAAGAAGCTCCTCGGCGAGCGTCTCCGCCTCGAGAAGCAGTGGCGTGCCGGTGACGTCGCCGCGTCCGGCACCGTCGACGAGGGCATCATCGCCGAGGTCCTGGCGCAGGCCACGGGCATCCCGGTGTTCAAGCTCACCGAAGAGGAGACGTCGCGTCTCGTCTTCATGGAGAAGGCACTGCACGAGCGCGTCATCGGTCAGGAAGAGGCCATCTCGGCCCTGTCCAAGACCATCCGCCGCACCCGCGCCGGCCTGAAGGACCCGAACCGTCCCTCCGGCTCGTTCATCTTCGCCGGCCCCACGGGCGTCGGGAAGACCGAGCTCGCCAAGGCACTCGCCGAGTTCCTGTTCGACGACGAGGGTGCGCTGATCTCCCTCGACATGTCGGAGTTCGGTGAGAAGCACACCGTGTCCCGCCTGTTCGGTGCCCCTCCCGGGTTCGTCGGGTTCGAAGAGGGCGGCCAGCTCACCGAGAAGGTGCGCCGCAAGCCGTTCTCCGTGGTCCTGTTCGACGAGATCGAGAAGGCCCACCCGGACATCTTCAACTCGCTGCTGCAGGTGCTCGAGGAAGGCCGTCTCACCGACGGTCAGGGCCGCGTCGTCGACTTCAAGAACACCGTCATCATCATGACCACGAACCTCGGTTCGCAGGGCATCGCCGGTGGCCCGGTGGGCTTCCAGGTCGAGGGCGACTCGGCCGTCGGCTACGACCGCATGCGCGGCAAGGTCAACGAGGAGCTCAAGAAGCACTTCAAGCCCGAGTTCCTGAACCGTGTCGACGACACGATCGTGTTCCCGCAGCTGTCGCAGCCCGAGCTGCTGCAGATCGTGGACCTGTTCGTGAAGCGTCTGGCCGACCGCCTGCTCGACCGCGACATGACCGTCGAGCTCACGCTGCCGGCCAAGGAGCAGCTCATCAAGGTCGGGTTCGACCCGTCCCTCGGTGCTCGGCCCCTGCGTCGCGCGATGCAGCACGAGGTCGAGGACCAGCTGTCCGAGCACATCCTGCAGGGTGAGCTCAACGCCGGTGACCACGTGAAGGTCGACTTCGTCGACGGTGCGTTCCACTTCGAGACCGGGCGTCAGCCGGGCCGCGAAGAGGTCCTCGCCGGTGCAGCCGCGGTCGAGGCCGCGACCGACACGCCCCAGGGCGAGATCGAGTCCTAGGACCTGACACTCCACGAACAGGAGGCTCGGTGCCAGCTGGCACCGGGCCTCCTGTCCGTTCTCGGGTCGCGTCCAGATCTCCACCCGCCGATCTGCGCGTCGTGCGCCCATCGGCCCCCGTCCGGGGGTACTGTTGTGGCAACGCGCGAGACGTTCCCCCCAACTCCTCGCGCGTCGCGCTCGACCGGTTCCCCCCAACGGGTCGAGACGCAGCCGGCCCCGGTCTGTTCGCAGACCGGGGCCGTTGCACGTTTCAGGGGTGGTGCCTCCGGTCGGTGGTGCCTGCGGTCGGCCGTGCGTGCGGGCGGGCGTCCGCCGCGTCAGGCGGCGTCGGGCAGCTGTGCGGCGAAGTCGCGGACGGCGCGCTCCCAGCGCTCCGGGTCCTCGTTCCACTCCAGCGTGTGCGGAGCCGTGCGGAAGGCGAGGGTGGTGGCACCCGACCGTGCAGCCACCGTGGCGACGTCGTCGGCGGCGACCAGGGCGTCCGCCTCGGAGTGGATCAGCAGCGTCGGCGTCGCGGAGTCCTGCCAGGTCGTCGTCGTGACGGGCATCGAGGCCCCGGCGAGACGGGACAGCACGTTCGTGGTCGCGATGCGGCCGGCGACGGTCCCGACGAAGGCGGGCAGGCGTGCACCACGGACGGCGCCGCGGAGTGCCGAGGCGACGTCGAGCAGCGGGGAGACGGCGACGATCCCGTCGACGTCCACCCGGCCGGCGGCGACGGAGCAGGCGAGGGCTCCGGCGGACCAGCCCTGCAGGACGACGCGTCGGGCACCGCGCGCACGCGCGGCGCGGACTGCGGTGACGATGCGGTCGGCGGCCCCGGCATCGAGGGAGCGGAGCGGCAGGTCGGTGGTGTCGATGACCTGGGACGACGCACCGAGCGAACGCCAGACCCCGACGCCCCGCAGCACCTGGCGCGGGCCGAGGGACTGTCCGTGCACGTGGACCACGTGGGTCGTGGGGGCCTCGGGCTCGGAGCCGGGCACGTCGTCCGGTCCGTCGTACCGCATGGCGTCCCAGGCCCACTCGCCGGTCGGCACGGGGCCGGTCGCACTGCGTCGGACGGTGTCGCCGTCGCCGCTGGCCCCGTCCTGGGTGCTCGCGGTGGTGATCGCGCCGACCTGCACCCGGGTACCGTCCCGCTGCAGGTCGTAGGTGCCCGGCAGGCGGGTGTCGCGGGTGGCGGTGAGCTCGACCTCGGTGTCCGTGGCACGGCGGACCGTGGCGGTCGCCGTGTAGGGCGTGGGGAACAGCAGCCGCCGTGCGACGAAGGCGCTGAGGCCGAGCGTGCCGACCGCCCCCGCTGCGGTGCCGAGTGCCGTGATGCGTGCGCCGGTCATGTGATCTCCCTGAGTCGTGCCGTGGTGAGCGTCGCAGCGGCCGGCACTGCCTGCCCGGCCTCGCGCGCGCGGTCTTCGATCTCGACGGAGAGCCGGTGCTGCCGGCTCCGCCACTGGCGACGCTGCCACACGATCGTGAAGTAGAGCCCGGTGTTGCCCGAAGCCGTCTCGAGCCGACGGAGTTCCGGCTCGAGGGCGCGGAACCGGCGTCGGGCGGCCCGCCAGTCGCGGAACTCCCGAGCGGCGTCGGGCAGCACACCACCGGCCGCACCGATGGCGAGCAGGACCATCGAGCCGAGGAACACCGGCGTGTAGAGCTTCGACAGCACCCCCACCGCGCCGTCGGCACCGGCGACGTGCACGGCGTCCAGGGCGATCGCGATGCCGGCGAGGAGCACCAGACCGGCTGCCCCGACGACGAAGAGCCAGTACAGGCGGCCGAGCCCGTCCCCGCTCCGGAACCCGCGCAGCACGGCGACGGCCGACCGGGCGATGACGATGGCGATGTAGGTCATCTCGACGGCCGAGTACAGCGCGGTCGGCAGCTGGTCGCCGTAGACCACCATGAACTGCGCCGTCGGGGTCGGTGCGTCGATGCGACTGAACAGCACGACGAGGGCGACGAGCACGAGCACGCAGCCGATGATGCGGCTGGCGCGCAGGAGCTTGGCGGAGCGCGCCGCAGCCTCGACGGACTGCGCGAGGGCGAACATGCCGCACACCATCAGGCAGCGGCCGATCAGGTCGGCGATGTTCGGCACGTTCGTCACGCCGGCGAGGAACGTGGTGACGTCGGGCTGGTTGATCGTGAGCCCCACCGCGACACAGCTGCAGCAGACCATCAGCCAGGTGACGCTGGCCGACTGGGTGCGCACGAGGAACAGCCGGACGACCAGGACCGCCAGGATGAGCCAGACCGGGATCGATCCCCAGACGTGCAGTGTCATCGCATCACCGGAAGATCCCGGGGTGACCCTCGGGGTCGAGCAGCCCGATCCGCAGCGCGAGCTGGTCGGCGACGAGTTCGACGGCCTGCTCGTGCGGGGTGTCCAGCGAACGGGTGAACGCCGTCCGGCCGGTGAGCAGCCCCGTGTACGCCTGGTGGTCGCAGCCGGTGTCGTCCATGAACACGTGGGCGAGCTCGTGCAGCACGCAGGCGACCCGGGAGCGCTCGGACAGCCCGGGGCGCGTCTCGAGCAGGGCGTGGTCGGTGCGCTGGATGAGCCGCGCGGACAGGTCGCCCGGCAGCTCGGTGGTGCGCACGTGGATGGGCTTGCCGAGCGCCGCCTCGGCCCGCGCGGTCAGTTCCGGCAGGGTCAGCCGGCGGGGGAGCCCGAGACGCTGCACGCGACGACGGGCCTCGGTCTGCCGGCGCAGGGCGCCGAACCGGTCGCGGTACCCGCTCACGGGGTGCCGCCCGACTCGTCGAGCCGACGCAGGTGGTCGGTGAAGTCGCGGATCTCGTCCGCCGAGGCGAACTCGCCCAGACGCCGGGTGGCGAACGCCACGACCTCGCGCTTGCGCAGTTCGAGCACGAGTTCGAGCTGCGCCTGCACCCGCTCGGGCACGTCCGTGTTGCCGGCGGCGTCGGTCAGGTACTCCGCCGGGACGCCGAAGTAGGCCGCCAGGGCCGCCAGGAGTCGCTGGTCACGGACGGCCGGACCGTTGCCGCCGAGCATGTAGCCCCAGCGCGGTCGACTCATCGACGCACCCTGCGCCTCGATCTCGGCGGCGATCTCCTTGTACGGGGGTCGCTGACCCGAGTTGGCCTCGACGACGTCCATCAGGAGCTGCAGTTTGCGCGACAGTTCCCGACGGTGTGCGTCGTCGTCGTTGTACTCGATCACGTGTCCCCACTCTCACATCTGTCTCAGACATGATAAAACTGATCCAGCGCGTCAGCCGGTGTCACCACTCTGCCAGGCTCGCGCTCGCTCGTCAGGTCGGCATTTCGATGGGGGGATGCCGAACGGGGGACGACGAACGGGAGGCGCGGTGCCAGCTGGCACCGCGCCTCCCGTTCGTCGTGTGGTGCGGACTACGCCTGCACGTCGCCGCGCCAGCCCGGCTGGGTCGGCGCGTTCTCGACGCGCTCCTTGTAGTTCTGCAGGTCCTTCTTGACGGCGTGGCCGCCGACGCCCACGGCGGAGCCGAGCTTCTCGAGGAAGCCGGACGGCTCCCAGTCGATCTGCACGGTGACGCGCGTCTCGTCGTCCGAGAGCTTGTGGAAGGTGACGACACCGGCGTGGTCGGTCTCGCCGTCCTTCACGGTCCACGCGACACGCTCGTCGGGGTGCTGCTCGGTGATCACGGCACGGAACTCGCGCTCCTGGCCGGCGACCTTCACGGTCCAGTCGGTGGTCTTGTCGTCCACCTGGACGATCTTCTCGACCTCGTCGAGGAAGTGCGGGAACTCCTCGAAGCGGGTCCACTGGTCGTAGGCCGGGCGGACGGGGACGTTGACGTCGACGGTTTCGATGATCTGAGGCATGTACCGGACGGTAGGCCGATCGACCTGGGCGGCACTCAGCAGCGCTGTCCCCCTGCGACACCAGTAGTGTGGGGCGGATGACAGAGCACGGGAAGCACGCGTTCCACGAGCGCGACGACCACGGGATCCTCGTGCGTCCGGCGCTCGCGTCGGACGTCCCGCACATCCAGCGACTCATCGCCCCCTACGTCGACCGGCGCATCCTGCTCGGCAAGGAGAACGTCGCCCTGTACGGCTCGATCCAGCAGTTCCGGATCGCCGAGGGTCCCGACGGCACCCCCATCGGGTGCGGCGCGCTCGCCGTCTTCTGGGACGACATCGCCGAGGTCCGCACCCTGGCCCTCGACGAGCAGTGGATCCACAAGCGCGTCGGGCACCGGATGCTCGAGGCGCTCGAACACGACGCCCGCGAACTCGGCGTCGCCCGGATCTTCTGCCTGACCTTCGAGGTCGACTTCTTCACGAAGCACGGGTACCTGGAGATCGGCGAGAGCGTCGTCCCGCCCGAGGTCTACGCCGAACTGGTCCGCTCGTCGGACGAAGGGGTCGCGGAGTTCCTCGACCTCGCCCGGGTCAAGCCGAACACCCTCGGCAACACCCGGATGCTGAAGAACCTCTGACGCTTTCTCGTGCCGCCCGGCGGGGTGGCCGTGCGTGGCCCGCGCCGTTGTCTACCCTGTGCGCATGTCGTCGTTGCGTCACCCCGTCGGACCCGAGAAGCCGGTCGTCTACTGGCGTCGCCGGGCGCTCGTGCTCGGGGCGCTGCTGGTCGTCGTCCTGGTCGTGGTGCTCATCGTCGTCGGGCGGGGGAGCGGGGCCACTTCGGCGGCGCCGAGTGCGTCGGCCTCTGCCGGTGCCGGGTCTGGTGCCGGTGCGTCGTCTGCCGGGTCTGCCGGTTCCGGTTCTGGGTCCTCGCGGTCTGCGGCGCCGAAGTCGTCCGCCTCGGCTGCTGCGACGAAGCCCGCTGCTGCCGACGGCTCGACCTGCACGAAGGACCAGATCGTCCTGACCCCGGTGCTCGACAAGTCGGCGTACGGCCCCACCGAGGACCCGAAGATCGCGATGTCGATCAAGAACTCGGGCACGAACTCCTGCCACCTGGACCTCGGGTCGGCGCAGCAGGTGCTGACGATCAGCTCCGGCCAGGAGCAGTACTGGTCGTCGAAGGACTGCCAGACCGGCGGCACGAACCAGGACGTCACGATCAAGTCCGGGCAGACGCTCACGACCCCCGCGATCGCGTGGGACCGCACCCGCTCGTCCACGTCGACGTGCGACTCGTCACGGCCGGCCGTCACCGCCGGGGGAGCGAGCTACCACCTGCAGGTCGCCGTCGGGAACCTCGTGTCGAAGACCTCGGCGCAGTTCATCCTGCAGTAGGCGGCGGGTTCGCGGTTCGCGGTACGCGGTTCGCGATCCGTTCCCTTCCGCTGCGCTGTGCCGATCAGGGGCGCCGGGAACAGCAACAGGCCCCGTCGTCCGAAGACGACGGGGCCTGTTCAAGCTGATGTGATCAGCCGAGGACGGTGATGTTCTCCGCCTGCGGGCCCTTGCGGCCCTCGGTGATGTCGAACTCCACCTTCTGGTTCTCCTCGAGCGACTTGTAGCCGTTGCCAGCAATCGCAGAGAAGTGCGCGAAGACGTCAGCGCTGCCGTCGTCCGGGGCGATGAAGCCGAAGCCCTTTTCGTTGTTGAACCACTTGACGGTACCGGTAGATGCCATGATGGCGTTTCCTTAGCTTTCTTGCTTCCGCCAAGGTGCAGATGCACCGACGGAGACCCCGACGTACGTCGACGGGGGTAATGCGCCACGCGGGCAGGTGCCGGCGGGACGGGTTCGGGGTCAGGCCTGTCGGCCAGTGACCCTGGGGCCCGGGTTGAGGGGCAAACCACCTCGCCCGGACGTTGAGCGCCGCCGAAGCGGTTCCATCAGGCTAGCGTGCTCTGGGCCGACTGGCTACCCGTGCGTCCCGGAACGTCGAAAATCTGGTGGAATTGAGCTGATGGCAGACAAGGAACAGCGCTTCCGCAGCGAACAGCTCGAGGAAGCCCTCGCGAAGCAGGACGTCGCCGCGGTGGCGTTCGCGCTCCGCCACGACATCGTGATCGTCCCCCGGCTCGTCACCGGCAAGAAGGACATGCAGGTGCGGGTGTTCGGCCGTGAAGGGTCGGACAAGCGCATCCTGCTGCTGTTCTCGTCGGCGGACGCCTACACGGCGATGGTGCCGGACGAGAAGATCCGGCAGGTGATGGTCTACGACGGACCGCGGCTGGAGGAGTTCCTGGCCGCCCACCTCGACATGCTCGAGGGCGTGTTCTTCGACATCGCCGGCCCGCACACCATGCAGGCTGCACCGGCGGACCTGCTGGCCGCTTTGCGCGCGTAGCGCCTCAGAACGCGCGGTCGAGCTCGCGTTCGCGCGGGGACTGCGTCATCGAGAAGGCCACCCGCAGGGCCTCGCGCAGGTGCCCGGAGTCCGAGCCGAGCACCGTGGTGAACCCGAGGCGGGTGGCCTCGTTCACGCGTTGCTTCGTGCCCGTGGCCGGACGGATCTCGCCGGCGAGGCTGATCTCGCCCACGGCTGCGAGCGTGTGCGGGTACGGACGGTCTCGTGCGGCGCTCGCGAGGGCCAGCGCGATCGCCAGGTCGGCGCCGGGCTCCGTGAGCTTCATGCCGCCCACCGTGGACACGTAGACATCGGCGTCGGACAGCTTCAGGCCGGCGCGTCGTTCGAGGACCGCGAGCAGCATCGCCACACGGGAGGCATCGACACCGTTCACGACCCGGCGTGGCTGCGGCGCGGAACTCGGGACGATGAGGGCCTGCACCTCGACCGGCAGTGCTCGACGCCCTTCGAGTGCGACGGTGACGCAGGTGCCGGACACCGGGGTGGTGTTCTTCGACATGAACAGGCCGCTGGGGTCGGGGACCTCGTGGATGCCGTCGCCGCCCATGTCGAAGCACCCGACCTCGTCCGTGGGGCCGAAGCGGTTCTTGAGCGCCCGGACGAAGCGCAGGGCGGTCTGCCGGTCGCCCTCGAAGTGGCAGACGACGTCGACCAGGTGCTCGAGCAGCCGCGGGCCGGCGATCGTGCCGTCCTTCGTGACGTGGCCGACGATGAGGACGGGCAGGGCGCGGTCCTTCGCGATGCGGATCAGGGTCGAGGCGACCTCGCGCACCTGGGACGTGCCGCCCGCGATGCCGTCGATCGAGCTCGACGAGATGGTCTGCACGGAGTCGGCGATGAGCAGGTCGGGCTGCACCTGGTCGATCTGGCCGATGATGACGCCGAGGTCCACTTCGCTCGCCAGGTACAGGTCGTCGTGCATCGCCCCGGTGCGTTCGGCACGGAGCCGGACCTGGTCGACGGACTCTTCGGCGCTGACGTAGAGGACGCGTTTGCCCGAGGCCGCGGCTCGCGAGGCGACCTCGAGCAGCAGGGTCGACTTGCCGACACCCGGCTCGCCGCTCAGCAGGACGGCCGCACCCGGCACCACGCCGCCGCCGAGGACGCGGTCGAACTCGCCGATGCCGGTCTGCCAACGCTGCACCGAGGTGCCGCGGGCTTCGGTGATCGGTCGTGCGGCCCGGGCGCCGGTGACGGCGACCGCGGACGTGCCCCGTGTGCTCGCCGACGCCGCAGAGCTGTCCTCGACGGTGCCCCAGGTCTGGCACTCACCGCACCGGCCGACCCACTTGATGCTGGTCCAGCCGCACTCGGTGCAACGGTAGAGGGACTGCGGGCGCGCCATGTCGTCGAGGCTAGGCCGTACGGCCGACATCACCGGCGCGGTCGCCCGGCTCGTCCGGTCCGCCGTGTCCGCCCGACTCGTCGCCGTCGTCGGGGACCGCGATCGACCCCGTCATCCGGTGGCGCAGGCGCTCGACCGGTCCCGGAGCCTGCCGTGAGGCGTGGTCGAGCGCCTCGGCGCCGTCGGTGTCCTGCTCGGCGCGGGCGTTCGCCACCGCCCCGGCTTCACGACCGAGGTTCTCAGCCTCGCGCACGGACAGGTAGTGCCGGATCGCCGCCACGGTGTCGACCCGGGCGTCGACCGCCGGCTCGAACGCGCTCGCCCAGACCTCGTAGCCGCGGTCGTTCGGGTGGAAGAGGTCGCCGTAGCTGTTGAAGAAGGTGCGGCGGACACCGACGCGCTTCGTGATGGTGTGCAGCGGCGCCACCGTCAGCCCGAACTCGTCGGCCACGCGGTGCACGATCTCGTTCGCCACCGCCACCTTGCGCTCCCGGTCCGGCACGAACATGCACGGCAACTCGGCCACCACTGCGTGCGAGGGGACCGCCCCGTAGATCGCCCGGATGTTCCGCTCGAACTTGTCCGGGTCGAAGTCGGCGATGTCGTTCGCCCCGATCGACACCGTGCAGATGTCGGGCGCGTAGTGCCGGAGCTTCGGCAGCTGGTCACGCTTCGCGCCCCACGTGGTCGAACCGGAGACGCTGAGGTTCACCACCCGCACGGACATGTGCGAGCGGTGCCGGATGCGCCGGGTCAGGAGCCCGACGTAGCCGCGGCCGGGGGCGGTCGCGCCGACGCCCTGTGCCGCCGAATCACCGATCGCCACGTAGAGCAGCTGCCCCTCGTGCTGCTGTCGTTCCCGCCACCAGTCGGCGTGGATCGGGAGCATGTCGACGACCCGTTGCGCCGCTGCCCGTTGGCCCTTCACGCCAGCGCGGGCACCGACGGCTGCGGCACCGACGACGCCGAGGCTGCCGATGACGGAGGTGAGGAGTGCGATGAGCGTGCGGGATCTCATGCCGTGGACGGTACGCCCGCCGGTCTTGCCGGAGACGAGGAGGACCTGTGGGTGTGGGGAGAGCCCTGCAGGTGACCGCCTGTGGAGGGCGATCCGACCCGGGGTGTCATCACGGGCCTCCCGGATCGTGTAAACTCTTTCCCGGTACCGTGTCCGAGCGGCCGAAGGATCATGTCTCGAAAACATGTGTGGGGGCAACTCCACCGTGGGTTCAAATCCCACCGGTACCGCCACAGGGCGATTCACGGAACTAGATGAAGAGATTCACGGAACTCGTGAAGCCCGCAACGAAGGCCCCCGGGGATTCCCCGGGGGCCTTCGTTGGCAGTGTCAGCATTCGACGGCGCCTGTGCGCGCCCAACGTTCCAACCTGTCGTCGCCGTGCCACGAACGCAACGCGATCAGATGACCGTGACTGGGTGGTCCGGAGTTTGCCATCTCGGCCACCTACTGACAGGGGGCAGGCCCTTGAACCTGTCGCTGAAGGCCCTCGGGATTCCCAGAGGGCTTTCGTGAGTGTTGCCCCGCCGGTCATGCTCATGTCGATGCGGCGACGCCGGGAGGTCACGGATGTTGGGACTGCAGCAACTCCGTAACCGTCGCAGCTGAACTGCGGACGGGTTCGGCGCCGTTGGGCTTCCCAGTAGTCTGGTGGTTCGGCGTCATGTCGTCGGGGGAGGGGGTCCGTAATGCCTTTGCCGACTTCCGCGTTCGGTGTGGCAGTCATCGTCGTGATGCTCATACCGGGGCTGGTGTACGGCCTGGTTCGTCGCGGCCTGCGAGGCTTTCAGTACGACGACCTGACTCTTGATGCGCGTATCGCGCAAGCCCTTGTCATTAGCGTTTCACTCGACGCCGTCTACCTTGTTGCCGTCGGTACCTGGCTCACCTCAGTGGTGACGATCTCGGGTTCCGAGGTTGTCATCGGAGCGCCAATTCCGGTTGGACTTGCTGTTCTCGTTGGGGCGATCTGTGTGCCCGCTTTCCTAGCCGCGCTTCGCTACAGCCCGTTGCGGCTTCAACGAAACGAAGCGTTCCGCGAGGGTGCGGGCGCGCAAGTAGGGCGCGTGACCCGACGTCTGCAACAGATCAGACGGCGGATGCCTGTACGGCTCCACCGAATGGTGTACTACGACTCCGTTCCAACGGCGTGGGACTGGGCAGCGACGAATCCGTCGCAGCGGCTCGTCCGTGTGCGGCTCACGGACGGGCGCTTCGTCGGCGGGTTCTTCGGTCCGGGGTCGTACGTAAGCACCTATCCGGAGCCCCGAGACCTCTACCTGAGTCACCAGTACGAGATGAAGGATGACGGTTCGTTCGCTGGTCCGCTGCCTGGTACGGCAGGATTGTGGTTGAGGATCAGCGACGAGCACATCGTTGAGTTTCTGGAACCTTCTTACACAGCAACTGAACTGCAGGAGAAGCAAGATGGCTGAAAACGACGGCTCGAATTCGCTTACCCATGGCGCTGGTGCGACAGGGCACTTCGGTGCGCGAACGGGGCGGGTGTCTGAGGGGGCGCGGGGTGCGGCCGCGCCGCAGGCGCGTGTCGTGCTTCCGACTGGTCCGACCGCGCCGTCGGGTATCTCGCCGGCACCGGTTGCTCGGCCGGTGAACAACGCACCGAAGGAGTAGCTGGGGCGAGCGTCTCCGAGAAGAACTTCGGACTGTCGCGCCTGCAGTGATCACATCGACGGGTCAGCCGACGTGTTGCACCCGTTGCAACGGCACGTCACCCGGTGGTTTCGGTGTGCGGTCCGGGTCGTGCAGCGCGACGGGCGGCGCCTTCTTCGTAGATGGCTGGGTCGCGCAGTTTGCGTTGAAGGTCTGGGTTGTCCAGGCGCGGTAGGCCGTGGTCGATCGTCGGCTGCCTGCTTCCGTCCTCGGGACGCATTCGAAGGTACATGGCGCGCATGATGCCCCAGTTCTCGATGAATCCGAGGCGAGCTCCCTGACGGAGGATCGAAGGGGTGTCGGTGTAGTTGACACCATTTCGATGAGCGAGCGCTTGCGCAGGCTTGTCGTCGATGAACGCAATGATCTGTTCGCCGCGTCCTGCTCGTGTCCGGGCGTGTGCGATGACCATCCGTTCGCCCTGGTCTTTCGCTCGAGCCTGACGTTGTTCCCAGGGCACGCCGGTGAGTCGGGCGACGTTCCGGTCGAGGTCCGGATCGATGCCTGATCGGGAGTCGAGCCGTTCAATGTGGCCGGAACGTAGCGCCCAGTTCAACGGACGGTCCACTCGACGGAACCGCGCGTCTTCGCTCTCCTTGTCCAGGATCTCCTGGATGACGTCTTCCGGCATCTGGAGTTGCACGCTCAGGGACCCGAGCACGTTGATGAGCAGGTCCGCTTGACCTGTTGCGAAGAAGTTCAAGCTGGCGCCTGTGTCCAGGATGGAGGCGTTGAACGGTTTCGGGGTTGCTGCGTCAGTCAAGACTGTCGAGGTCGAACGGGCTGGGCGTGACGTCACGGCGGAGCACGCCGGCGGCTTGGAGGTCGGCTCGGAGGAGTTCCGGAGTGGTTGTGCCGTCCACATGCGCCAGCGTTTCGATGCTGAGGAGATCGTCTACGTATGCCTCCGTGGCGTTGTCGAGCATTCGCCGCGCTGGACGCTGAGTGGATGATT
Organism: Curtobacterium sp. MCBA15_007; assembly: GCF_001864905.1. Lineage (NCBI taxonomy): Bacteria > Bacillati > Actinomycetota > Actinomycetes > Micrococcales > Microbacteriaceae > Curtobacterium > Curtobacterium sp. MCBA15_007. The sequence goes on along the minus strand of NZ_MJGM01000001.1, from coordinate 44,068 downwards.
CGACGACGCGGGCAGAACGCTCCGCAGACCAGCCGTACCGTCGAGCGAGATAGCTCGCTTCGGTGGGCCACCAACTGTCCGCGGTGTCCTCGTCGATCCATGAGGTGAGAAGCAGCTGGAGAACAGCGACCTGGACCGACACTTCGAAGAAGGCAACAAGGTTCGACAAGTCCCGTTCGGTGACCGATCCCGCGCGCACGGTCGTCGTTTGGAAGAACTCCGGAATCCCGGCTTCGGGGAGGAGCAGGTTTCGGGCGAACGCGTGTGCTCGGGCCTCAGGGTCCCTGTCGTCGCTCGAGGCTGTGTGATCGGTGAACTCCCCGAACACTTTGTGACCAAGTTCGTGGGCGATGGAGAACCGTTGACGCTCGGGGTTGTGTGACGTGGCAACGGCGATGAGTGTTGCCTTCGCGACGTCGTCGACGAGCATCAGGCCGTCAACGAACGCGGGGAGTTCGACGATGGTCACATCAGCGTTCACCGTCGTCTCCACGAGGTCGGACACATCCTTGATGGGCGCGACTCCGAGCTGATGTTCCGTGCGGAAGGCTTCAGCGGCGGTGCGGCCGGCCGCCTCGGTGGCGTCCTCCCGTCGGAGGGAGGTTGGCCTTTCCCACTCAAGCATGGTGGATGCCCACCCCGATGTAACGGAGGTGCGCGTTCACCTCCATGACGAATCGAAGTCGCTCCTGTGCCGCTTCGAGCTGGGTGCGGTCTTCTTCGCTGAGGTTCCGCTTGTTCAGGCGCGCAGCGTGGTGGAGCCGCTCCCGCACCGGGTTCGCATCGGTCAGGGACTCGAGTGTGACGCCAAGTGCGATGGCGATTGCGGACAGCTGTCCGAGCGTTGGTTCTTTCTCACCGCTCTCGATGCGAGACCACGTCGCCTGTGAGATGTCGGCACGGCCGGCAGCTGCGCGCTGGTTCCATCCGAGTGCGGCGCGATGTTGTTCGATCCTTTTGGCGACGTTGACGGTCATCAGTTCCTCCTTGTGAATCAGATTCTAACTCTATGATTCACCTCTGACAACGGAGTAACTCGCCGCACGTCGCGGCTCCACAGAGGCGCATCGCGGCGCCCGTACACCGTGCCGTGCCGAGCTTCTCGCCAGTGCCGAGCCGGTTCGCATCCACGGTCGCGTTGCAGCAGCGCGCATGGAGGCGGCGGGCGCCGTTCGAGTGGCAGTTCACCCTGCAAGTCGGAGCTCATATGAACCTCATCCGCCGCAGCCGGCGGGACGCTGTCGAAGCGGAGGTCCTCGAAAAGCGTGTTATGACGGCGTCCCGCAGGCTCGAGCGACTGCTCCGCAACCGGTTCGAGGTGCAGCCGGTCGGCGCATCAGAGCGGATCGCCGCGCGTACATGGGATGTGCGCCTGCTGCCATTACTGAAGGCGCGGGCCCAGCGACTTCTTGCCTCCGACGGAACGCCGCCTACAGCCTGGTTCACCGATTGGGTCGAAACAGCATCCGCGCTAGTACTCACGACAGCATCACTACCAGCCGAAGATGCCGTGGGAGCGGACTCCTCGGCGGTGCCGGACCCGCTTCTCCGTATTCCGCTTCTCGGGCTGTGGGGACTGACCGTCGCCACTGCCACTATTGGGGTCCTCAGCTCCCCAGTGTCAGTGGGTCTTCTCGCGACAGCGGACTGGAAATTCATCGGGTCTGTCGTCGCTGTCGTGGTCGGTGCCGCGACCTGCGTGAACTTTGCGGTCGGCTGGTTCCGACGGACGAGCGGCCGCATCGGCTGACATGACGTGTTCCTGTCCGGGACAAGCCACTCGCGGTCGGAGCTGGTCCGTGTCGAGGTCAGCGCGAAGCCGAACCGGGTTGGCGAACGCGACCCTGCTCTACCGCGCATGCCTTGCTGCGAGGCCCAATGAGCCTTCGCCGCACGGTGTTGCACGAACGAGACGTCGTGCGGCATTCTCAACGACTCATGCCACGTCTGAGCCGCGTCATCGCCGAAGCGTCCTCGATCCGATGCCGGTGTCGACGGCCGCGTCCCGAGCACCGGAAGGCGACGAAGACCGGAATCGGCCAGCGCCTCGGGGCCAGCGCCCCGCGATCTTTTCGGCACTGCGAGCGGGCCGGCGCCTAGTGAGCTCACAATCCAGCAGGTCATGCTCCGCGTTGCATGCGACTGCCGTCAGGCGGGGTAGCGGCGTGTCGTCTATCGCTTCTTGCTGGCCTCACCGTGTTGGCGGCTGTATGCGGCAGCCTGCTCGAGGGCAGCGCGAACTCGCGGGCGGTCCTCGTTGCGCACGACCGTCTTTTGCCGGTCGCCGACGATCACACCCAGTCCCCAGACTCGGCTCTGCTTGATCGGTTCACCTCGTCGTACGGAGAACGTCGTCATGGTGTCGCTCCTTCCGATGTCCTGCAGGTTGTTCAACGCTTCTCGCCGCTCTTGCGCGTGAAGTAAAACTCAACGATGAGGCGCATGACAAACGTCAGCGTACTCACGACCGCCAATGCGGCGATAGCTTCCCGAAGGAGGACCCACACTACATCAGGGGTGGTGAACGAGCCAGTGTTCAGTGTCGCTGCGACGAAACCGGTCAGGCAGAGCATGACCGTGCCGAGGTTCAGCGCTCGCGAGAGCAGCGACGGGTGGCGTGAAGCACGTCCACCGTCGAGTCCGGCGAGGCCGACGGCGGCGACCGGCACGGCAAGGAGGGACGGGAGCAACCACGCTTGTTGCAGCGCCTTGCCGGCGAGCTCAAGCTCGTGGTGGCTGAGCAGCCCAAGGATGATCGCGGCGACAATGCTTGTGATGCTGGTGCTGGCGAAGCTTCCGGGAGCGCGTTCGGTGAAGCTGGTGACCAGCGTGGGTGTTCGGTCCCACGCGACACTTCTGATGTAGATATGCGTCCGTCGCTGGCCTCGACGGTCCTGGTAGGTGATGTCGGCTCCGGTGGCGTTCGTTGCGTCCGCTGAGTAGATGCTGAAGTCTGTGAAGTACGTGCCTTCCGGACCGGCGAGCTCCGCGTGGTAGCTCGGGGTGCGGACTGCGTTCGTCGGCAGGAGATAGAGCCTCAGGGGAGGGACACCGAGCCCGAGTCGCAGCATGTCGAGTAGTCGCACGAGACGCTGCTGAAGGCGCGGCGTGCCAGGGGAGGGGAGCTCGTTGACTGCAACGACGCTGGACTCCACCGTGAACCGATGCGTCCACGGCCACGCTCGCTCATCGACGTCTTCATGGGGAACTGGAACGGCGATCACCTGCTGTCGCAGCACAAGCTCGACAACGTTCGCCGCGACGTCCGCGAGTGTGTCGTCTCGACCGCAGAGCGCCGCGAGAGCCGTCCGGAGCCGGTCGATTTCAGACTCTTCGATGGTGCCGGTGCGGGTGAGCGTGCGGAGTAGGTCATTTTCCAACCCATGGGACGGGTCCGTGTACTGCTCGAGCGTTCGCCTTCCGAGCGGTCGAAGCAGGTGGCGGAGGCAGAGCGCGATGTACAGAGCGACCCGCCGGGAGTCGACCGTTGAGAGTCGCTTGCCGCCGCCATCAGCAATGCGCAGGCCGCTCGTTATCTCGTGCCTGGAAGGCACGAACAGCGGAAGCAGGTAGTCACTTGGTGCTGCGGCTGCCTCCTTGCGCTGCCGTCGCGTGGGTTTCGGTGGGGGTGGGATGACAACTGAGTACGACCCTGTTGTCTTCACGCTGCGTGATGCGTGCTCGACTCGTTCACTGATGCGAGAGAACACGTCGTTGGGCAGAAGGAGGGCCTTGAGGAAGAACTGATACTGCGCGCCGGTCCCCGCCATGTTCCTCGCCAGCGCGTCGACATCGGCGGAGGAGACGTCTGCTAGTGGGGAAGGCCGCGAGCCCAGGCTGATCGGTCGGGTGCGGCTGAGGAGCTGGCCGACGGCGTAAATGGCGAGGAGTGCGACGGCACCGACGGCTATCAGCGTTGACGTTGGCACATCCGGCAGGGACCACTTCGGCCAAATCGCGGAGACCACCATGGCGATGGCGACGCTGGTACTCGCGACGGCGAGAATCGGCACGAGCAGCCACTTCGGCATTGGACATCCCCTCATCTTTGATCGGAGCCTACGGCAGAGCCGCGCCCTCCCACGGCGCGAGACGGCACGCGGTGATGACTTCGGCGGCCCTGCGCAGCGGGAACCTCGGCTGAGGGTGCTCCGCGCATAGGCCACACGATGAAACAGATATCGATGGCCGCGCCCGCCCGGCTTGCAGGCGTAGCACCCACCCGGCCCGCAAGTGTGACAAGGGGCGCGCCTCGGCTCGAGGCCACCCGTCGGCGCGCTGGATGCCGCGGTGGAGCTCCCATCATTTGGGGTTACATGGCATCTGCGATGGCGCTGCGTCCAGCGTTGCCCCTGGGTGAAGTGGTGCGATCCCGGAGCGTGATTCTGGATGGGGCCCGCTTCCCGTTGACTGATTGGCCGTCGACGGCGCACGGCGCTCCGGGCGCGGTGGCCCCCTGCGATACTCGTTGGATGACCTCCGCCCCGGTGACGCATCTCGTCGTCGAGGCGACGAACGGAGCATCCAGCGACACCTCGAACCAAGTGATGGTGTCTGGCCTCCCGGACGTGAACTCTCGCGGGGAACCGTTGACCGCGTTCGCACGCGAAGTACGCAGAGATGTGTTGGAGCACCTTCACCGGCAGGGGTTCCAGTTTGTAGACGGTGGCCTCGCTGCGCCGCACGTCGACGACAAGTCCGCATTGCGGTCGTTGCATCGTGAAGCAGTGCGAGCGAAGGTCGCCCACGCGTTGCCGTCGCTCGCCCGCTATGAGAATCGGTTCGTCGCCCGTCTTGCTGACGGTGCCAGCGTCGTCCCAGAGCGCATCAGGCCTCGCCTGGTTGAGGTGACTTCGCCCCGAAGCGAGGACGGGCTGCTGTGGCGCTGGGCTACGCTGCACTGGTCCATTCCCGTATCGAGCGGATACGGTCGCCGTCTTCGTTTCCTTGTCGTCGACGACGGTCACGACGGGCGGCTGATGGGACTGGTCGGCCTGACCGATCCGGTTTTTGCAATGCGGGCCAGGGACGGCGCCATCGGCTGGGACGCGCAGCAGCGCCGGGACGGCCTGATCCACCTGATGGACGCATTCGTGCTCGGCGCGGTGCCCCCGTATCGGGGGATCCTTGCCGGGAAATTGATGGCGCTGCTCGCCACCAGCAACGATGTTCGTTCCGTGTTCGAGCAGAAGTATCGGACGGCGACGAGTCGTATCTCCGGCGTTTCACGCCATGCCCAGCTCGCTGCGGTGACGACGTCGTCTGCTCTGGGGCGCTCGTCTGTTTACAACCGTCTTCGGCGGCAGGACGGCTCGCTTTCGATGCGTCCGGTCGGGTACTCCTCTGGTACCGGCGACTTTCATTTCACCGGCGGCATCTATGAGCGGTTGGTCGAAGTGGCGGCAGCGGCACTGGATGGCAAGGCGACGCAACGTCACCAGCAGTGGGGTGGAACGAGTTTCCGTAACAGACGTGAGGTTGTTCAACGCGCGCTGCTGGAATTGGGGTTAGACGGCCGGCGCTTGCGCGCGCACGGGGTGCAACGACAGCTGTTCCTCGGAGCGACTGCCGAGAACTCCGAGGAATTCCTTCGCGGGGAGGCAGGCACCTTGGGTGGGAGAGCAGGTAATACGGTTGACGAACTCGCTGAATGGTGGAAGCACCGCTGGGCGGTCCCGCGTGCTGGACGGGAGACCAGCTGGCGCGACTTCCGCGCCGAGAGCTGGCAGCTCTACGGAGCCGAATGAACGACGATGACGGGCGGTCTTGCTCCGCCGAACGGTTGCTCAGTACGCTGAACCGAACCAGCGAGTCGCAGCAGCGAGCACGGGAAGACGCGCACTGATGAGAGATCCGAACCGTCCGTCAACGGTGCACCCGTCAGACGGTGACGAGTCCGAAGCGGCTCTTGCCCCAACATTTCGCAGTGATGTGACGGCGGAACTGGTCCGCAGCCAGGCGTCTGATGCCGATGTGGTTTGGGCTGCTCGCGTGTCCACCGTCGGAGAGCAGTCCCGAGCCGCTTTCGATGAGGACCCGGCTCGCTCTGAAGGCCTGATCCGGTACCTCATGCGGAACCGGCACGGCACTCCCTTCGAACACAACTCGCTGACGTTCTACATCCAGGCACCGATCTTCGTCTTCCGCGAGTTCCACCGGCATCGGATTGGCTGGTCGTACAACGAGGAGTCTGGGCGGTATCGGCGGTTGGCTCCCGTGTTCTACCTCCCGGACGATGACCGGCCATTGTTGCAGACCGGGAAAGCCGGCCACTACGAGTTCACTCCCGGGAGTCCGGAGCAGCACGCGGTCGTTGTGGACGAGACCCGGCGGTCGGTGACTGTCGCCTACGACGCGTACGCCCGCATGCTCGACGCTGGAGTTGCCCGGGAGGTCGCTCGTGGTGTCCTTCCCGTCGCGACGTACTCCTCGATGTATGCCACCTGTAACGCTCGTTCGTTGATGGCGTTCCTGTCGCTCCGGGTCCAGGCGCCAGATGCGCTGTTCCCGAGCGCGCCGCAGCGCGAGATTCACATGGTCGCCACGCAGCTGGAGACGCAGTTTGCGCAACTCATGCCGATCACCCACCGGGCGTTCGTCGACGCGGGACGCGTCGCGCCGTAGGATGGTCCTCTACTATCACGCTGGTGCGTGGCTCGGGGGAGCGACGCGCCGGGCGGTTCGCCGCATCTGAGAACGACAGCGTTCGTTCCGGGAGAGATTGAGACGAAAACTTGTCATGGCAGCTTTGATTCAGGCAGAGATCACGTCGGCGCTGCACTCGCACCGGTTGGTGAGCGCCACTGGTTGGCGGCAGGAGCACGGCACGAGTACCTACACCTGCTCGTGTGGAGAGTCGTTCGATGTGGATCCTCGGTCGGCGAACGTCGCGACGCCGGCGACGTTGCTGGCGGAGCATCAAGCTCAGGTGCTGGAACGGATGGGGTTCGCTCGACGGGCCGACGCGTTCGACGCTTCCACGCTTGAGACTCTGGTGAACGTGCTGATCGAACGGAAGCGCGCTGTCACAGCGGCGTTACAAGGTGCACGGCGTAGCCACTCGTCCACGGACGAACGACGGCTCCTGGGCGCTGAGGCAGAACTTGCAACGCTCTTGGAGACAGTGCATTCGTATGTTGGCATTCGTACCCATGGTGGGCAGGTGGAGCTGCCGATCGACCGTCTGGAGCTATCTGTCGCTTAGGACGTCGCTGGCCTATTCACGTCTCCGCGTCCGGCTTCAGCGTCCCCGGAGTGGGCCTCGACCGGCTATACATAGAGGGTGAATAGTCCTCAACCGGGTTCCGGCGACCTCTCAGAGGAGCAGCTCGCGCTGCTGCGTGACTCGTCGATTTTTTCCGGTGGCGTGCTGCAGACGACCGATCGGACCTTTATCCCGGTCAGCTGTGTCGCGAACGGCCGAAAAGCGGTGGTGTGGCAGGTCGTCGACCGGCGCGGACGCCGGTACGCGGCGAAGATCGCGCTGGCCGAGGACTATGCATCACCGGATCGTGGGATTGAGGACGAGTTCCGGCTGCGTCTCGGCCTGCAACCGCCGCTGTTTACGACATGCGAGGACGTCGGTGCCTTCACCGCTGAGGGCATGCCCGAAGCGTTCGTTGTCATCGTCGAGCAGTGGGTGGATGACGGGTTCACGTTGCAGGACCTGGTGGAGAAGCGCTCCGACGAAATCACCACAGCAACCATCATGAGCTTCGCGCTGCAGATGACTGATGTGCTGGACGCGCTCGAGCGAGAACAGCTCGAGCACGATGATCTGCACGCCCGTAACATCATGCTGCGCCCGTCTCGACCGGGAGAGGTCGCAGCGCACGACCCCGCCGGGGCCGGTTTCCAGCTTGTCGTGGTCGATACGGGAAGCTTGAAGCCCACATCGGCGACGAAGAAGAAGCTTTCGGACGTCGACCACATCGCGCATCACATCGCGGTCATGCACAACGTCGTTCGACGGCGACGAGACCTGAGCCTCGACGATCGGCGATTGTTGCACCTGCTGGAGCCGTTGCTCAATCAGATGACCGACGATGATGCCGGCCGCAGCATCCGCACCGGCGCAGAGATCCGTGAAGCGCTCCGTGTCGTCGCGCGGGACGCAACGTTGTCCCTCGGCGGACGTCAGGAGTTGAAGGAGCCATTCGAACTGATCAACGCGGAGCAGATTCGCAACGACGAACTCCTCCTGGACCTCTTCGCGGAGACGACTTGGCTGAGTCAGCTCACCTCGGGTGACGCCGTCCTCCTGACTGGGCCTCGCGGCTGCGGAAAGAGCATGGTGCTGCGGTGGCTGGCGCTGCGGACGCATGCGAGCGTTGACCGCCGCGTACCGATGGAAGATCTTCACGTGAGTGGCATCTACGTCAGCTGCGCAAGCGACGTGCAGACCCGGCTCAGTGCCTTCCAAACACGCGACGACGTCGACGGCATGGAGGAGGAAATCGTCTTCTTCTTCAATCTGCTGCATATCCTTGAATTGGTTCGCACGCTCGGCGTCGTTGCGCAGCGGGGCGATGCGCAGGAAGTGTTCGGGCTCGGTAAGGACGAAGCGGCGCGCATCTATGAGCTGATTGAGAAGCACCTGACTCCGGCGGCGCCGACCGTCCGATTCAACCCGAACCCGCTCGCGTCGGCAACGCACCTGGTTGAACGGGAACTCTTCCGAAGCCAGCGGCGACTTCACGAGCGCAAGAGCGCGCCATCGGCACCTGTCACGTTGATCGGCGACGTAACAGCGGACCTCGTGCAGATCATGCCGTTCTTTCAGGCCCACCCGATCGCTTTTCTCCTCGACGACTTCAGCACGCATCGTGTCAGCGAGGCTGTCCAGGAACTCGTCTTCAACATTGTCTGGGGACGTCAGCCAAGCCATCACTTCAAGGTGTCGAGTGAGAAATACGGAACAGTGAACTCTTGGTCAGGGCTCACCTCCGACCCGGACCGCGAACGAATCGAGATCGATTGCGGTGCGGAATTCCTCGACGACACCAAGGCCGGGTATGGTGCACCGAATAAGAGGTTCATTCAGAATCTCCTCGACCGGCGCCTGAAGGCGGCAGGCTGGGTCGGCACTGCGCAGGAATTGATCGGGGACTCACTCGATCACAAGGCGATGAATGCGAACCTGCGTGCAAGCGGGAAGCTGAAGGCAACGTACTATGGCCTTGACGTGCTGGCAATGTTGTGCAGCGGGGACATCGCCGCCCTACTCATGCTCTATCGGCGCATCCTCTCGAAGAGCAACAAAACGTCACGAAAAGTAATAGCGGCACGGGCGCAGCACAATGCGGTGGAGGAAGTGAGCCGCCTCCTCCTGAATGCCGTAGTGCATCATCGTCCTCTCGGGGATCGACTGCTCATGTTCGCGCGCGAATTCGGAACGTTCGTCGGAGCTGCATTGCAGGACGGGAAGGGTATCCGGGAGCACAGTCAGATTGTTCCGGTCGAGATTCCCCGCATCGAGGTGGAAAGCAATCTCGGCATGGAGCAGGAACTTCCCGGCGGGGAGTTTGAATTGATCAAGGAACTGCTCCGACGTTCAGTGTTCATTGAACTCACTCTGGGGCGCAGCCGTCATTCACGGTTGTCCACGCTACGCTGGCACTTCCGACGCATCTACCTCCCAGTATTCCGGGCCGGACTGTACAAGAACGATGCAGTGAAGATCAGCCCCCAACAATTCCAACTCATGCTCGAGCAGCCGAAGCTGATTCTCGAGCCGGAGTTGGAGAAGCGACGACGGGCGGTGGTTGACCCAGCGCAGGAGCAACCTTCGGATGTGCAGCTGACGCTGTTCGACGGTGAGGGGCTCAACTCGTGAGGTTCCGAAGGGTCGAGCTCGTTGACATGCACGATGCGTTCCCCAAATTGGAACCGCTCACCGTCGCTCCGGTAACCGATCTCCTGATCGTGGTGAACGGATTCGAGGAACGCAGCACCAGGTACGCATCACTTCTGGCAGGCGGGAGCGCGAACGTCGTTGAGGCAGTCGTCCTGAAATTCGCAACAAACCGTGATGACAACGAAGCGCAGATGACGGACCTGACGGTGTCATTACAGCAATTGAGTACGCGGATGACGACGATCGACGTCGCGGACCTTTCGTCGAAGCTTGCGCCCTCTGTGCGCGCTGCCGCCGAGCGGTCCGAGAACGATGGCGGGCGCCTGAGACTAACCTTCGACGTAAGCGGTGCAAGCGGTCGGATCATTCTGCGCGTGATGCGGTGTCTCTTCGAGTTGGCCCGTGAGGGTATTTCGATTAACTTGACGGTCGCCTACACCGAAGCGACCGAGTACGCGCCCACGCAGGCTGACGCAGAGAACATCCTCAATCAGCTTCGAGCACGAGCCGAGCTGCTGAAGGGCGTCTCGCCATCCGCGCCTATTGCGGTTGGTCCGGACTACGACGCAGATTCCAGTGGCGCAGATGTTGAGTACATCGGACAGTCAGCCGAAGGGTTACCGGAGCACGCGGTGGTGATCTGCGGCTTCAACGCGAACCGGGTCCGCGTTGCTCTGGACGCGGTAGACCCCGCCTTCAATGCCGATGTCCCGCACCGCGGTGTGACCTACATTGCTGGTGAACCGCCAGCGAAGGATCTGGCCTGGCGGCTGACGGTGATGAAACAGATTAATGCGTATCCGGAGGAGCCGGCGGCGTTCGACTTCCACGACGCGTCCACTCTGCACTACATGGAGACGCTGGACCGGCTCGAGAAGGCTTACAACGAGGGGTTCGGGAAGCAACGCCTGACTGTGATTCCGTTCGGGTCGAAGATGCAAACTCTGGCCGCGGCGTTGTTCTGCGAACTTCACCCTGATGTGCGAGCGCAACTCGTCGCACCGAAGCGCTATCAGGGTTCGGATTACTCGCGCGGAAGCGGACCAACGCATCTGCTCCGTTTCGGGGACCTCACAGGTCTCACCGCTCGAATGTCCACACTTGGTTCGTTGAGGTTCCAAACCGGAGGTGGCCTTCTCACCGGGTGGGATGAGACTGAAATGGTCTGACGGGTCCCGCGAAGGTGCGCCTGTCTGGACGCCGCGGCCTCCGCGGGGACGGGGAACAATGCAACCTCGAGGACCTTCACGACCGGATACACGGCGCCGCCGCCGGCCACGGGAAGACGATCGACGTGGCGACGTCGCCAGCGGACACCGTGAGCGTAGGTGCTCGGGCGTGGTCGGCATCCCGTCGCACCCTGTTCGGGGGTATGTCGAGAGGACAGGGGCGCTCGCACTCTATGTGAGACTCTGTCGAGTGTCTTATCAGTCTTTCCCCGGCCAACTTCCTCCGCGAATGCAGGTCCAACGTGCTCGTGCGACGGTCTTCGCGTTCATCGTCGTTGTGGTCTCCGGCGTCGTGGCTCTTGTCCAGTGGCTTGGCCAGCCAGAAGGCATCGGTCTCCTCGTCGCGCTGGCTGCGGGTGTTGGGTTGCCGCTGGTGACTGCCGGCGGGTATGTGGCGAAGTGCCGGTCCAAGCACACGAGAACGGGGCGGTTGTGCGGGAACTGGCGTTCCGGTATTGCGGAGCGCTGCAGTATCAAGGCGCACCGGGAGTTCTTTACGCTGCACGATGCTCTCGCGTTGATGCTTGCCGCCGCTGCTGTCGGCAACGCAATTCTCTGGTACAACTTCGCGCAATAGCTCTGATTCGCCGCATCTGACGAGGTCATGGCCACTCACACTCTCGATGCCCGGCGCACGCACGAAACCATCAAGCTCGACCCCACGGGACCGCATCGGATGCGACGCGGTGACCGAACGCTTTGGGTGATGGCGGTCCCATCGGACGCGCCAGCGCCGTTCTCTCCTGCGCGACTTCGCCGTCCTGGCGCGCGACACCCTGCGCCGCTGAGGACTTCACCAGTTTCGGGTCTGGTGGAGCGCCCTGCGCCGCACGGCGCGGGTGGATCGACGGGCGGGAGGGGCGGGATCGGGTACCCCGCCCCTCCCGCCCCTCCCGCCCGTGACGGTCGACCGACGGACTGGAGGCGCGGTGCCAGCCCGCACCGCGCCTCCAGTCCGTCTCGTCAGCCGTCTCAGGCACGTGACCGGCCCCTCGGGGGAGGCGAAGGCCGCGCTCTCGTGGCGTCGCTGTTGCACCCGGCGGGGTCCGTGGTGAGCAGCAGCAGCGAGTACGGCAGCGGTTCACGCAGGTGCCACTTCCGGTTCACGCGCCTGCGCCACGCTTCTGCTCTGTGTCACCGAATCGTGTGACCACGCTTCGAGTGGAGAGAACGCCATGCGCCGGTTCCTGATCGCTGTTCCGAGACGTCGGGCCCGCACGGTGATGGGGGTCCTGGCGGTGGCGTGCGCCGTGTCCTTGATCGCTCCGGCGGGCGCATCTGCGGCGACATCCCGGACCGCGCCGCGTCCAGGCGCCTACGGGTACTTCGTGGACACCTACAAGACGAACACCCCTGCCGCCACGACGCCGGAGACGAACGCCGCGACCGGGGTGCTGTCGCAGTTCGGCACCCTGTGGCGCCCGGGATCGTCGTGGGACAACGGGGTCGCCACCAGCGCTGCAGCGCAGCGGATCCTGGACTCGAACATCGCGCAGGCAGCGCGGACCACGCAGACCCGGACGGATGCGCAGGGGCACGAGGCGTACCTGATCGACCGACGGAACCAGAGTTACTCGGCCATCGCGGGTTTCGGTGACCTGTCCGACGCGGTGCGGACCGCGACGAACGCGGGCACGACGATCCCCGACGAGATCCCGGCGGACGCCACGACGAAGCAGTACGCCGACCAGGGCAACGCGAAGGGCGCGTGGGCGGACACCGATTCGGAGCTCGGCGACGTCGTCCAGCTGGTGAACACGCTGCGGGGCGACTACTCCTCTGCCAGCAACGCGAAGAAGTACTACCAGTACCCGCGGCCGTACCGGCAGAGCCAGGACGTCAAGGTGCTGCCGCAGCTCGTCCCCGAGAAGTCCCCGACGCCCGCCACGGACGGCGGCTTCCCCAGCGGACACACCAACGCCGGCTACCTGGCATCTCTGGCCTTCGCGTACGCGTACCCGGAGAAGTACACCGAGCTCCTCACCAACGGCTCGGAGATCGGCAACAGTCGGATCGTCGCGGGGATGCACTCGCCGCTCGACGTCATGGGCGGACGGGTCCTGGCGACTGCGCTGGCAGCGGCCGTCCTGAACGACCCGGCCAACACGCAGCTCGAGCAGCAGGCGCACCAGCAGGCGGAGAAGGTCCTCGCCGCAGCCGGCCCGAGCGCGGTCGATCGGTACGCGGACTACGCAGCGGACAAGAAGAACTACCGCAAACGTCTGACGTACGGGTTCGCGCGCACCGGCGCAAAGACCACCCCGGCCACGGTGCCGAAGGGTGCTGAAGCGCTCCTGCGGACCCGCCTGCCGTACCTCAGCGACGCCCAGATCCGAGAGGTGCTCCGGACGACCGCGCTGCCGTCGGGCTACCCCCTGCTGGACGATGCGGAAGGGTGGGGGCGACTCGATCTGTTCTCGGCAGCGTCCGGCTACGGAGCGTTCGACAGCGCGGTGTCGGTGTCGATGAACGCCGCCGAGAAGGGCCTGGACGCCGCCGACACCTGGCGCAACAACATCGGCGGGAACGGGTCACTGACCAAGCGGGGTACCGGCAGCCTCGCCCTCGCCGGCTCGAACCGCTACACCGGGGGCACCATCGTCCGCGGTGGGACGCTGACGGCGGACTCCGCTGCTGCCCTGGGCAAGGGGTCGGTGGCCACTGTCTCCGGCACGCTCGCCGATGCCAGCACCAGGGTGATCCGAATCGGCGGCAACCTGACGCAGCGCTCGCACGCTGCACTGTCGCTGAGCGTCTCCGGGCCCCGTCCAGCCATGCGCGTCGACGGCACGGCGTCGTTCGGCGGGACGCTGCGGGTGCACGTCGCCAAGGGCACGGCCGTGTCCAACGACGTGGTCCTGATCACGGCGGACCGGATCGCGAAGGGCTCGAGCTTCAGCAGGGTCCGCGTCGCCGGCCTGCCCGCCGGGTACAAGCCCGTGTTGGAGCGCCACGGCAACGAACTGCACCTCGTCAACGCCAACGCGACGAAGCACGGCCACGGCCGGGGCCACGGCGCCGCCTGAGACGGAGCGCGTCAGGCGACTCTCCGGGGCCGGTGGCCACGGCGGGCTGTGCTCAGTCCGCCCCGTCGCCGAGGCCGAGCAGCAGCTTCCGGAGGAGCCCGGCCAGCTGCTGCTCCTCGTCGCTGCTCAGCGTGCCGAGGAGCTCCCGTTCGTTCTCGACGTGCCGGGCCAACGCTGCGTCCACCACCGTCAGCCCGTGATCGGTCAACGTGACCAGCACGCTGCGTCGGTTCGCGGGGTCGGTCTGCCGCGTGACGAAGCCCTTCGCGACGAGCCGGTTCAAGCGGTTCGTGACGGCCCCGGAGGTCACCATCGTCGAGGCGAGCATCTGTCCGACGGCCAGTCGGTGCGGTGATCCCGCACGTCGGAGGGTCGCGAGGAGGTCGAACTCGCCCGGCAGCAGGTCGTGCTCGGCGAGGACGGCACCGACCCTGCGGTCGAGGATCGCTTCGGCGCGCCCGATCCGCCCGATGACGGCCATCGCGCGGACGTCGAGGTCTGGTCGCTCCCGGCTCCACTGGGCCAGGACTCGATCGACGGCATCCTCCATCGGAGCACTCCTTCACGCTGAACTGTTTGACACGAGCCTATCGGGGCCATAATGTCTCAACGTTGAGAAGTTCAGCCTGAAGGAAACACGGTGTGCAGATGACCGACCGCTCCCGATCCACGTCCGCGTCGGCCGGCATCACGCTCACCGCGGCCGTGGCGCCGATCGTCTGGGGATCCACCTACGTGGTCACCACGGAGCTCCTGCCCGCTGATCACCCGATGACGGCGAGCGTCCTGCGTGCACTCCCCGCCGGTCTGCTGCTGCTCGCGCTCCGGCCGGGAGTCCCACCGCGGGGCTGGCGCCTCCGGACGTTCGTGCTCGGCATGCTCAACATCGGGTGCTTCTTCCCGCTGCTCTTCGTCGCGGCCGACCGACTGCCGGGAGGCCTGGCGGCCATCGTCGGTGCGCTCCAGCCGCTCGTCGTCGTGGCCCTGACCCTGGCGCTGCGGTGGGGGCGGCCCGCGATCACCCACGTGGCGTGGGGAGTCGTGGCCCTGGTGGGCGTCGCGCTCGTCTCCCTCAGCGGAGGTGCCGTGTTCGACGTGCTCGGGCTCGCGGCGGCGGCGCTCGGAACGGTGTCCATGGCGTTGGGGCTCCTGCTCACTCGTCGGTGGGGCACCCCGGAGGGCACACGCCCCCTGACCTCGACCGCATGGCAACTCATCGTCGGGGGCGTGGTGATCGCCCCGCTCATCCCGATCGTCGACAGCGGGCCGTGGCAGCCGACCGCCGCCGGGTACGCGGGGTACGCCTGGCTCACGCTGGTCGGTGGGGCCCTGGCCTACAGCGTCTGGTTCCGAGGCGCACGGGCGCTGCCGTCGGCCCGGATCGCGTTGTTGGGCGTCCTCAGTCCGTTGACCGCTGCGGTGCTCGGGTGGGTCGTCCTCGGCCAGGCGCTGTCGCCGCTGCAGATCGTCGGCTTCGTCGTCGCACTCCTCGGCTCCCTGGGTGGGCAGCTCGGACAAGCGGGGTCTCGGGGCCCTTCTTCCGAGCCGCTCAGCCGTAGATCGAGTCCGGGATCTCCGGGCAGGCGGTGACGAGCTCGTAGTACTGGGACTGCGGCAGATCGACCGACCGGTACGGCGACCACGCCCCGTCGCTGTCGACGAACTCCTGCTCGCTCGGGCCGCGCTTCACCGCGATGCCGTGGTCCTGCAGGCACTTCGTGAGCTCGCCCGTGGAGTAGCGGTAGAGCCACTCCAGCTGTAACTCGTTGAAGGCAGTCTGGTACTTCGCGGCCATGGGGTACTCGACCCCGCACGTGTACTCGGCGACCGCGAACGGCTCGGACTGTTCCGCCGGGACTTGTCCGGAGGCGAGGCTCGCGTCGGGCATCGCCTTCGCCTGCGGGAATCCCGCGGCGGTCATGCACCGTTCCTGCGTCGGGGCCCAGTCGGCGTGCGAGACGGTCCGAACGCGGCCGACCACCGGCCGCTCGAGCCCCGGATGGCGTGACGCGACCAGCTGCCATGCCTGATCGGCGTTCGCGTCGAGGATGTTCTCCGCTCGCGCCGCGCTCAGCGCATCGGGCTCCGGCCCAGAGGCAGCCCCAGGCGTGGCACATGCGGACAATCCGGTGACCACTGCGATGCAGACCACGCCCGCCGCTGCGGTGAGGAGCTGATGGTTTCGTCCCCGCAAGGTTCCCCCAAAGAATTGCGATCGGTTCGCTCACGTTAGGCGACTCCATGAGGATGCGCCGCACGGTGTTGATCCTGCGGAACAAGATTCCGGCAATCTTCATCATCTGGAAATCGATTTGTTACGTCGCGCTCGTCGTGCAGCGAGAACGGCGGTGCAACGCGCGCGTCCCTAGCGCGCAGATCTCACCTAGGTCAAGAGAAACGCGGAAGCAGCCTGTCACTGTCAGGGAGTGGATGCTTTGGCTGAGCAACTGCTGTCATTGCCTCACTGCGGAACGAGGAAGTGCCACACGGTCAGTCAACCGGCTTCTTCATCCCGCAGTTTTTCCTGTTCAGAGTGGGGGTTCGGCAGGAGCGCCCTTGCCTGGCATCAAATGACTCAGGGGGGTCAGCATGGAAAACACCATCGCCGAGAAACTGAACTTCGACAGCGAACTCGCGACGGTCGCGCTCATCCGGGATGCCGTCGATTTTCCGATCACCGAACGCACAGTGATCGTGAACCTGGCGCAGACCGATGCATTCACCGGTACGACGCAGCTCGCTCCTCTTCCTCCGCTGAGTTCGACGATCCTCGTCAAAGGGGTCGTCACCGGCGAGCTCATCCTCGCCGTCGCGGCGGCATCCGAGGATGAACAGGAGCGGCGTGCGCGCGCCATCGGCTGGCACGACTTCTACGGTGAGGGCGGGCCGGTTCTGCTGAAGTCGCCGCAAGCAGTGATCGGAACGGTGCTCATCGACCGGCGCACGGTGCTCCACCAGCCGGCGCTTCCGTCGCGGCCCGAACGGTTCACGGTCAAGGCGAACCTGTGGTTCAGCCCGGCCGGCACGGACTGCGGCATCCACAACGTCCATCCGTTCATCGAAGTGCACACACAGATCAGCGGACTCGGGCGAATGCAGAAGTTCGACGAGAAGACCCATCGATCCCTGTACGAGGACCAGATGCTGAGTCCGGGCACCACGAACCCGATCCCGTTCTGTGTCGACGTCGAGGGCACCTTCACCTACCCGTGGCACCAGTACCGAGCCGACTCGGACTGTCTCTGGCTCGCACTCGAGTTCCACGCGGCCTGATCCAGCACCGCCCACCACCACCGACGCCGACCGGTTCGTCACCGGTTCGTCCGGCGTCCCCGAAACCAGGCAGGAGCTCCACCATGAAGACCATCGGCATCGTCTTCGGCACTCGCCCCGAAGCCGTCAAGTACGCACCGCTCATCCACGCACTCCGAGGCGACGAGCGTTTCCGCACCGTGCTCATCTCCACCGGTCAGCACCGGGAGATGCTCACCAGCACGCTCGACGAGTTCGGCATCACGCCGGACGTCGACCTCGCGGTCATGAAGGACGGGCAGAGCCTGTCCGAGGTCACGCACCGGATCCTCGAAGGTCTGTGCTCGGGGAACCACCTCGACGGCCTTGACGCAGTGCTCGTGCACGGAGACACCGCGACGACCCTCGCCGGCGCGCTCGCCGGACTGCACGCGCAGGTCCCCGTCATCCACGTCGAAGCGGGTCTCCGCTCCGGCAACAACTCGTCACCGTTCCCAGAGGAGGCGAACCGCAAGCTCGTCGGTCAGATCGCCGCGCTCCATCTCGCGCCGACACCGGGGAACCACGCGAACCTCATCCGAGAAGGAATCCGAGAGAGCGCGATCACGGTCACGGGCAACACCATCGTCGACGCTCTCGCCTGGGGGATGCAGAACCTCCGCTCCTACGGCGACCCCCGTCTCGAGGACCTCGACACGGATCCCCGACGCGTCATCCTCGCGACCACGCACCGCCGAGAGAGCCACGGACAGCCGATGCTCGAGATCGCTGAGGCCCTCGCGGACATCGCGACCCGCGACGACGTCCGCATCGTCGTGCCGTTGCACCTGAACCCGAAGGTCCGCTCGGTGCTGGTCCCGGTCTTGTCGGGCATCGACAACGTGGACCTCGTCGACCCGCTGCCGTACCTGTCGTTCTGCCGACTGCTCCGTCGGAGTGACGTCATCCTGTCGGACAGCTCGGGGGCTGAGGAAGAAGGCCCCGCCCTGGGGAAGCCGACGCTCGTGCTCCGTGAGGTCACGGAACGCAGCGAGTCGATCCTCACCGGCTCGTCCCGCCTCGTCAGCCGGCATCGTGGCCAGATCGTCGCTGAGGTGCAGCGCCTCCTGAACGACCCGGAGGCCTACGCGGAGATGTCGAACGCGATCAACCCGTACGGTGACGGACGCGCGACCGACCGGACCATCGCGGCCATCGCAAACTACTTCGGCATGGGGCCGGCCGTCATGCCCTTCGTCCCCGGCGCCGACGTGGTGCCCTCGCTCGCATGACCACGCCTTCGACGGCGAGGGTGCCCGCCGGTCTCGTCGCGCTCGCGATCGGTGGGTTCGGCATCGGCCTGACCGAGTTCGTCATCCTCGGATTGCTCCCCGAGGTCGCGACGGACTTCGCCGTCTCCATCCCCCAGGCGGGGTACCTCGTGTCCGGCTACGCCGTCAGCGTCGCATTCGGCGGTGTCTTCGTCACGGCGGTCACGGCGTCGATGCGACCGAAGACGGTGCTGTGCACCCTGATGGTGCTCTTCATCGTCGGCAACCTCGTCTCCGCCGTGGCGAGCGGGTTCGGAGTGATGCTCGTGGGCCGGATCATCGCGGCCCTGTGCCACGGCGCGTTCTTCGGGATCGGTTCGGTGCTCGCCGCCTCGCTCGTCCCGGCGGACCGACGGGCGCGAGCGATCTCGATCATGTTCCTCGGACTCACGATCGCCAACGTGCTCGGGGTTCCGCTCGGCACGTTCCTGGGACAGTCGTACGGCTGGCGGTCGACGTTCTGGACCATCACGGCGATCGGCATCATCGCGCTCCTCGGCCTGCTGGCGTTCATCCCGACGCGGGCCGCGGAACAGCGACCGGCAGGACAGTTCCGCCGAGAGCTCTCGGCGTTCCGCAACGGGCAAGTGTGGCTGTCGATCCTCGTGACGGTCTTCGGCTTCGGCGCGATGTTCGGCACGTTCACCTACGTCGCACCGATCCTCACCGACGTCGCTGGTTTCCCTGACGCAGCGGTTCCGTGGATGCTCGTGCTGTTCGGTGGCGGACTGTTCGTCGGCAACATCGTCGGTGGACGCGCCGCGGACGTGCAGCTCGACCGGACGCTCCTCGTGCTGCTCGGCGCACTGATCGTCGTCCTCGTCGGCTTCGCGATCGTCGCGGGCACACCGTGGGCAGCAGGCCTCGCACTCTTCCTGCTCGGTGCCGTCGGCTTCGCGTCCGTACCGGGGATGCAGATGCGCGTCCTCGAGTTCGCCTCTGCGGCCCCGACCCTGGCATCGGGCGTCAACATCTCCGCCTTCAACGCGGGGAACGCCATCGGCGCCTGGTTGGGCGGTCTCACGATCACCGCTGGTCTGGGCTACCGGTCGCCGATCATCGTCGGCGCTGCGCTCGCCACCACGGCGCTCATCCTCATGATCGCGGCAGCGAGCGCGCATCGGCGCCGCTCCGCATCGTCTCCCACAGCGGCTCCACGCCCCGTCACCATCCCCTCCTGAACCGGAAGGCACACTCATGACACTCGAAGCACTCCGCCCCGCGTCGCCGGCCCTGGCGCTCACCCCGCCGTCGTTCGACTCGGAGACCGTCACCGACTTCCTCCGGGACGGCTACTGGCTCGAAGCAGCCGACGTCGACGGCGACGGCAACCTCGACCTCATCGGCTACGGCCTGACCGTCGGGGAGATCTACTGGTACAAGTCCCCGACGTGGGAGAAGCACCTCATCGTCGACCGGATCAAGGAACCGGTCGGTGCCGACACGGGCGACATCACCGGCAACGGGCTGCCCGACCTGGTCGTCTGCTACCAGCTGTACGGTCCGGGCGGAACCATCCACCACGCCGACGGCGGCGGCGGCAAGATCGACTGGCTGGAGAACCCCGGTGACCCGGCCACGGCCACCGAGAACTGGAAGCGACACTACGTCGGCCGGGCGACCGGCATGCATCGCCTCCGTGTCGGGCACTTCTCCCGGACGGACCGCGTCCAGATCATCGGGTTCCCGATCGTCGCGGTCGAGGACGTGCACGCGGTCCTCCCGGTGATGCTGTTCACCCAACCCGACGACCCCACTGCGGAATGGGACGCCGAAGTGATCAGCCGCACCGATTTCCGGATGATCCACGGCGTCGCCAGCAAACCCGGTCTCATCCCCGGTTCCGCTCTGGACACCATCCTGATGGCGTCCGACGAAGGCGTCACTTGGCTCTACTACGACGATGTGACCGGACGGTTCGCCTGGGAACACATCGGCGACGGTGAGTCGAGCCAGTTCGAGCAGACGACGTTCAAGGGCTCCGGCGACGTCGACGGGGGCCGGATCGGGGACGACCCCCTGGCGTACGTCGCCGCGATCGAACCGTTCCACGGCAACACGGTCGCGGTGTACACGCGGACCACCGCCGACGCCACGGCGTCGACGTGGCAGCGGCACCTCCTCGACATCTACGGCGACCCGAACGAGAACGGTGAGGGCCCCGGCCACACGGTGATGTGTCGTGACTTCGACGGTGACGGCGACGACGAGTTCCTGATCGGCCTCCGCGGGCCGGATCCCTGGCAGGGCGCCTACTACTACAAGGCAGTCGACTTGGAGAAGGGGCTGTTCGTGAAGTGGAAGGTGTCCAGCGAATCCATCGCCCGCATCGTCGCCGGTGACTTCGAAGGCCGCGGGATCGACGACTTCGCCACCATCTCGTACTCGGTGCCGCACTACTTCGTCGCGCCGAAGGCCGAGATCACCCTCCACCGCAACCGCACGCCCCAGGAAGGCTGAACCATGCAGGCGAAGACCAGCACCGAAGTACCTCCCCCGAAGAACAGGGTCGGCCGACGGGGGTTCCTGTTCGGCTCTGCCGGCACAGCCGCGGCCGGGGCGATGATGGCGCTCGAGAACGGCAACCCGCTCGCAGCGATGGCGTCCGAGACGAACCACGATGCGCGCACGGTGGCAGGGGCCACGATCACGGCGAGTGATTCCCGGTACCTGGACATGATGACGGGCAACAACGTGCGATTCGTCGCTCGGCCCGACTACATCCGGCTCATCGGTTCGGCGAAGGACGCGGAGAGTGCGGTCCGATCGGCAGTCCGCGCCGGCAAGAAGCTCTCCGTCCGCAGCGGCGGCCACTGCTTCGCCGACTTCGTGTGCAACCCGGAGGTCGAGGTCATCCTCGACCTCTCCACGATGACGGACGTGTACTACGACCCCGCGATGCGCGCGTTCGCCGTCGAGCCCGGTGCACGGCTGCTGAACGTGTACGAGAAGCTCTTCAAGGGATGGGGTGTCACGATCCCGGGAGGCATCTGTTACAGCGTCGGCGCTGGCGGCCACATCGCCGGTGGTGGGTACGGCCTGCTCACCCGTGCACACGGCCTGGTGGTCGATCACCTCCACGCGGTCGAGGTCGTGACCGTCGACGAGCACGGCACGGTCTCGACGCACGTGGCCACTCGTGAGTCCAAGGGGGCGCTCGGCGACCTCTGGTGGGCGCACACCGGCGGTGGTGGGGGGAACTTCGGCATCGTCACGAAGTACTGGTTCCGATCCCCCGGCGCGACGGGGACGAACCCGTCGGACCTGCTCGTGAAGGCACCGTCCCGCGTGCTCGTGAGTGCGCTGTCGTTCCCTTGGGACCAGGTGGACGAGACCGCCTTCCGACGGCTCATGACCAACTGGAACACCTGGCACGAACGGTACAAGGACCCCGGCACGCCGGAATCGAACCTGTCGAGCCTGTTCAACCTGAACCACCGGGCACACGGCAGCCTGGGGATGTTCACCCAGATCGACGCGGATGCGCCGGACGCCGCTGGTGTGCTGCATCGGTTCATCGCTGCCATCACCGCCGGCGTCGATGTCAGCTCGGAGCCGATGACCGCTCCCAGCGGTGAGCTCCCTGCGCTCCCGGACTTCTACGAGACCAAGCAGATCTCATGGATGCAGGCAACTCGGACGGTCGGCACGAACAATCCCACCATCACGAACCCGACCAGTCGCGGCGCGCACAAGAGCGCCTACTTCAAGAAGGGGTTCACGGACCGACAGCTCGGCGTCATGTGGAAACAGATGACGCGGACCGACTTCACCAACCCGGACACGATGATGGTCTTGTTCTCCTTCGGGGGCCAAGTGAACGCCGTCGCCGAGGACGCCACCGCGAACGCGCAACGCGACACGATCTTCAAGATCTGCCTGCAGACCTTCTGGCAGGACGAGAAGGACGACGCCTTCTACCTCGGCTGGGAACGGGAGACCTTCGAGGGGCTCTTCCCGGAGACCGGTGGTGCGCCGGTTCCCGGCGATCAGATGGACGGTTGCTACATCAACTACCCAGACAACGACATGGCGGATCCGAAGCGCAACCGGTCGGGTGTGCCGTGGTCGACCTTGTACTACAAGGGCAACTACCCGCGGCTGCAGCGCGCGAAGCGACGATGGGACCCCGCCAATCACTTCACGCACAAGCTCGGTGTCGAGCTCCCGCCGAGGAAGGACGGGAACCGATGACCATCGAAGCCCCCACCACGAAGCGGCCACCGAAGCTGCCGTCGCTCACCGGTCTGCGGTTCTTCGCCGCGCTGCTGGTCTTCGGGTTCCACATCACGCTGTCCGCGTCTCCGATACCGCCGAACGATCCGATCAACCTCTTCGCGGACGAGCGGGTCGCGGACACCGCCGAGAGGATCTTCGTCACCACGGGCTACATCGGCGTCTCGTTCTTCTTCGTCCTCAGCGGGTTCCTGCTCGCGTGGGCCGCGAAGCCCGGCGAACGGATGACGTCCTTCTGGCGGCGCCGGCTCGTGAAGATCTTCCCGAACCACCTGGTGATGTGGGTGCTCGCCATGGTGTTGTTCGCCGCTTCGATCACGCCCGCCCACGCAGTCGTCCTAAACTTCTTCCTGCTCAACTCGTACTCTCCTGACGGCGCCGTGAACGTCGCCGTGAACCCACCATCCTGGACACTCTGCAGCGAGTTGTTGTTCTACATGCTCTTCCCGCTCATCATCATCGGGCTGCGGAAGATCCCGGGGAACCGGTTGTGGTTCTGGGCGGCGATGATGGTCGTCGGGATGATCCTGGTGCAGATCATCAACCTCACGGTCGTGCCGGACAGCCCGAGATCCGCGCTCACCCCCGTGTCCTCGTTCCAGTTCTGGTTCGGTTACATCTTCCCGCCGGCACGCCTGTTCGAGTTCATCCTCGGATCGCTCCTCGCCCGTATCGTCATGGAGCACCGCTGGCCCGCCGTGCGCATGTGGCAGGCACTGCTCGCGTGCGCCGCTGGCTACGCGCTCGCCAACGTGGTGCCCTTCGTGTGGACGTTCAACGTGGCGACGATCGTCCCCATCGCGATGCTCATCGCGACGGCGGCCAGCGGTGACGCGGCCGGTAGGCCGACCTTCCTGCGGTCTCGGCCGATGCAGTGGCTCGGTGACACGTCGTTCGGGTTCTACCTGTGTCAGGGCGTCGTCATCTTCTGGGTCCGCCAGATGATGCAGAACGCGACCTTCTCGACGCCGGTGGCGCTGTTGCTCATCGCGGCGTTCTTCGGTCTGACGATCCTCGGCGGCTGGGCGCTCTACGCGCTCGTCGAGAAACCCATGATGGATCGGTTCGCACGGCCTCGTCGGAAGTTACTCCCGGCGCCCGAGCCGGCAGTGGCGACGCCGACGGTGTGAGCAGCGAGAAGGCCCGACCCCAGCGGGGTCGGGCCTTCTCGCTGCGCGCTCAGCGCACAGCCGGAGCAGCGTTCGTGACCCGTTCCTCCACTCCGCGTCCGAGCAGCTCGAGCGCACCGGCTGCAGCTGATCCGGCGTCCGGCGTGTACATCAGGACGCGGTGGCCGGAGTCGTCCGGCGGTGTGAGCACCTCGAAGTTGAGGTCGAAGTCGCCGACCTCCGGATGGCGGAACGACTTCAGGCCGGACACGCAGTTCTCCACGGGGTGCTTCGCCCACAGCGTGCCGAACTCCGGGCTCTTCACGGTCAATTCCCCGACGAGCGCGGTCAGCTGCGTGTCTTCGGGGCTCTTCCCGCCGAGGACCCGGAGGGACGACACCGCCCGGACAGCTTCTTCCTGCCACCGCGTGTACAGCTCGCGGGTGTGGGCATCGAGGAAGAGCATGCGCGTCATGTTCGGCCGCTCACCCATCCGCTCGGGGCTCTCGAAGTCGAGGTGCCCGGCGACCAGGCGGTGCCCGAGGGCGTTCCAGCCGAGTACTTCACTGCGTTTGCCGATGATGACCGCCGGCGTCGATGCCAGCGAGGTGATCAGCCGGACGGTGCCCGGCCGGGCGTGGTCCGGCTTCGCGGCAGATCGCCGTTTCGGCGTCGAGTGCTCGGGACGCGCGAGGTTGAAGAGGTGTGCACGCTCGTCGTCATTCAGGTTGAGTGCACGGGCGATCGAAGCGATCACCGCCTCTGACGCGTTCGTGCTCAGACCCTGCTCGAGCCTCGAGTAGTAGGTCGGGCTGACACCGGCGAGCATGGCGAGCTCTTCGCGGCGGAGTCCCGGAACCCGGCGCACACCGTAGCCCTGCAGCCCGACGTCTTCGGGCTGCAGGGCGGCGCGACGGACGCGAAGGAAGTTCCCCAGTTCGTTCGGACCGTTCATCTGCTCATTCTGCTGCCGGATAGACCGATCTGTCCTGTCACTGTCAGTGACAGGCACGGCGGGGTGTGGCTGGTGGATCGGGTGGTGGCGATGGTTGGAACACGTCAGAACCCTGGCGAACCTGATCCACCGGGCACGAAGAGAGGCCACCGTGACCACTGAACACGCAACGGACGTCACGTCGACCACGTCGACGACGGGCGACGGCAGGGCGATGACGACGAAGCAGCGGGTCGCACTGACCGTGCTCCTCACCGCGAGCTTCACACTCGCCGTCGACTTCTCGATCCTCAACGTCGCACTGCCGACCATCGGGGCCGACGTCGGGTTCGCGATCGAGAACCTGCAGTGGATCGCGACGGCGTTCGCACTGTGCGCCGCCGGATTCACCCTCCTGATGGGTCGAGTGGCCGACATCGCAGGTCGTCGCCGCATGTTCCTGATCGGGATGGTGCTCCTCGGCTCGGGCTCGTTGGCGGGCGGGCTCGCGACGACTCCGGAACTCCTGCTCGTCGCCCGAATCGCACAGGGCTTCGCCACCGCGATCGTCGTTCCCGCTGCCCTCGCACTCCTGCTCAGCGCCTTCCCCGAAGGCGCCGCCCGGGACAAGGCGCTCGGGTTGAACGGCTCGCTGATGGCCGCCGGGTTCACCACCGGCGCGATCCTCGGCGGGCTGCTCACCGACCTGCTGTCCTGGCGGTGGGCGTTCCTGATCAACGTCCCGGTCGCGGTCGCGGTGCTCGTCGTGGCACCGATGGTGCTGCAGGACAGTCGAGCCGCCCAGCGGACGCGCCTCGACGTCCCGGGCGCCATCACGGTCACGCTCGGCCTGCTCGCCCTGGTGTTCGGGCTGACCACCGCTGCTGAGACGTCCTGGATCGACCCGGTCGTCATCGTGTCGTTCGCTGCCGCAGTGGTGCTGCTCATCGCCTTCGCGTTCATCGAACGGCGTGCGTCGTTCCCCTTGGTGCCGCTCGGTGTCCTCCGGCGCTCCAGCGTGTCCTGGGGCAACATCGCCGGGATGCTCGCGTTCGTCACCGAGACCTCGTTGGTCTTCCTGCTGACGCTGTACCTGCAGAAGGTGCTCGGGTACACGCCACTGGCAGCGGGGCTGTCCTTCGCCGTGCTCGGCATCGGGACGGTCCTCGGTGGTCTCGTCGGTCCGCGGGTCATCGGCCGGTTCGGGAACAAGGCGGCCATCGTCGGGGGCTTCGTCGTCCAGGGGATCGCGACGCTCACGCTCGTGCTGATCTCCGACGACGCATCGTCGATCTGGCTGGTCCTCGCGGCCACGTTCGTCGGAGGAGTCGCGAACCTCGTCGTCATCGTCGGGTTCATGGTCACCGCGACGTCCGGGCTCCCGGAAAGCGAGCAGGGCATGGCGACGGGGCTCACGACCATGAGTCAGCAAGTCGGCATCACGATGGGCACCCCGATCATGAGTGCCGTCTTCACGGCAGTGGCCCTCGCGAGCACCGCGCCGCAGGCCGAGGCCGTGCTGACCGGCGTCACGACCGCGATCTGGGTGAACGGCGGGATCTGCATCGCCGCCGCCGTCGCCGTCGCGCTCTTCCTCCGGGGGCGTGTCAAGACCGCCTGATCGGATCAGGCAGGCGGACGGCCTCGCGTGCACCCCCTGTGCGCGAGGCCGCTGCACGCGGTCATGCGCAGGGGCGACGACTCAGAACTGCCGGTTCGCCACATCCGCCCGGTGCGACACCGCCAGGACGTCCCGCAGCCGCTCCGCCGGCAACGGTGCTCCCTGATCCGCCAGGTAGTCCGCCGCGAACCCCTCGGCACTCGCCGCGTAGATCCCCGTGTACGCCCCGGACTCCGGCTCGAAGCGCCACGACTCGGCCAGGGTCCCGGCGTCCACGGTGTCGAATCCGAGCAGCTGCACGAGCTCGGCGACCACGGCCTTGGCCTGCTCGTCGTCGCCCGCGATCGGCAGTGCGGTGCGGGGCGCGGAGTCGGCGAGGTTCGGGATGTGGTGCGCGACGATGTTGTTGAACGCCTTGACGATCCGGGTGCCGGGCAGGAGCGTCTGCTCGCACTCCGCCGTGGTCGTCGCGAGGCTGTCGAGCTGCTCGATCCGCCCGTCGCGACCGGGGTAGTAGTTGCCCGTCGACAGCACGGTCCGCCCGGCGAAGGCATCGAGGTCGGGTGCGAGTGCCGGGTAGGCGGTGAGCGGGATGGCGAGGACGGGCACGTCGCCGAACTCGACGGCCTGTCGCACGGTGCCGGCCTGGGCGCGCGGGCCGAGCTCGGCGACGAGGTCCTGCAGCGACTCGGGGCCGCGCGAGTTCGCGATGAGGACGTCGAGGTCGGCGGCGACGGCCAGGCGTGCGATCGCGGTGCCGATGGCTCCGCTGCCGATGATGCCGATGCGGTTCATGTGGTGCCCTTTCAACAGTGGGGAGGTCAGGGGAGAGCGGGGGCTTCCCACCCGCGCCGCGACAGGGCGGAGAGGGCAGCGGACGACGAGTCGTCGGCCATCGCGGCACCCCGGACCCAGCTGGTCGCCAACGCGGCGAGGAACAGGTCCCTTGCGCGGACGTCGGCACGCGCGCGACCGGAACGCTGCGCGGCACTGAGGAACTCGTCCGTGGTGGTGATGAACCCCTGGCAGGTCATGGCGAGCGGCGACGAGTCGGACGACGCGGCGGCACGGAGCGGTTCGGGCAGTCCGTAGAACGTGCCCGCCCACTCGGTGACGGCGTCGAGCCAGCCGTGCAGGGCGTCGGCGGCGTCGAGGGAGCCGTCGCGCAGGGCTTCGCGACGGGCCACCAGGTGTTCGTCGCGCGCGGCGAGGAGCTCGGCGAGCAGGGCCTCGCGCGTGGGGAAGTGCCGGTAGAGGGTGCCGGCGCCGACGCCGGCCTGCTTGGCGATCGCGTCGAGCGATGCGGTGGCGCCGTGCTCGGTGAACGCGCGCTCGGCGACCCGCAGGATGTGGTCCCGGTTCCGCAGCGCGTCAGCCCGCGCGGGACGCGGGGAGTGCAGTGAACGCGGCGCGCGCCCGGCGGGAGCGGTCTGCTCGGGCATGGCGGGCCTCCAGGCTGTGGCGTCGAGTACCGGAGAGGCTCTCCGGAATCACCACAGTACAGGAGACCCTCTCCGTTTCGACGCTGCAGCGCGACGCCCAGGCGTCAGGACTCCTCGGTAGCCTCCGCCGCGTCCGCCAGGTCCGTCCGCGTGTTCGCGTGGATCGGCTCGCTGTGCCCGAAGGTCTTCGCGGCGGCGCGCAGCCGCCCGACGAACTCCCGGTTGTCCATCTCGAGTTCGTCCTCTTCCGCGTCCGCGACGACGATCTCGCTCGCGGGCCCGATCAGGACCTTCGTGGTCGTCATGGTGCCGTCGTCGGCCACGGCCGGCACGTCGACGGTGTCGGCCCGGTCGCCTCCGGCGAGGGCCGCGGCGTACTCGATCACGGCGTCGGCGACGTCGTCACCGACCAGGATCGTGGTGGCGTCGTAGTGGATGTGCTTCATCGCGTACTCCTTCCCGGACCCATACAAACGCGGGGCGCGGGAACCGGCTTCAGGATGACCGCTGCGCGCGGTGGTCCGGGTCCGGGGACTCCAGGGCGTTCCACACGTCCGCCCAGACGAGCTCGAAGTCGACGGCGCTGATGCGGTCCGACCGGAGCGCCTGCTCCAGGATCGACAGGGCGTCGAGGGAGCCGGTGAGCAGGCGTTCGTCGCCGTGGACCTCGCGGCGGCCGTCGCCCAGGAACGTCGTCACGGTGACGGACCGCACCCGTGGGCGGAGCGCGCGGGTGGCACGGGCGAGGACCGCGAAGCCTCCGCCGTAGACGAGCAGCGCGGTGGTCGTGCCGACGGCGGGGACCGAGACGGCGAGCACCAGGGCGGCGAGGGCGACGAGCGCCCCGACGGCTGGCCAGACGTGCCAGGCGCGCAGCAGCAGGCGCTCGCCGGTGTTCGTGCCGGGCGGGAACACGACCAGGGTCCGCGAGCTCCACAGCGTCCGGCCGACGGGCCGGATCGTGTACCGGCCCCACAGGTGGGTGCCGTCGAGCAGCCGGGTGCGGACCGGCAGCGCGGTCGTCATCGGTCGACCGGCGCGAGTTCGGTCCGGGCGGGCGCGAGTTCCGCGCGCACCGGCGCGAGTTCCGCCCGGACCGGTTCGACGACGTCGCGGTGCCGGACGGTCGCCAGGCACGGGAAGCAGACCAGGTCACCTTCGCGGACGTCGGCGGGCAACGGAGCCGGGAGGCGGTGGAACGGACCGTCGGCCTGACCGTCACAGCGGGTGACGACGTACATCGGGGAGAGGGGAGCGGTGCTCCGGCGTCCGATCAGGCGCACCTGGTCGAGCACGGCGCAGGTCGGCAGGACCGCGTCCAGTTCCAGGAGCACCACGCCGGGGCGCGGTCGCCGCACGCGGGTGACCGACGCCACGGCGACGCTCACGTCGCGGGCCACCCAGCCGCGCGGCCGGTACCGCGGCGGGGACTGCTCGGCGGTGTGCACCGTCGGGGTGCCGGTGAGGTCGGCGAGCCGGACCATCGAGATGGCCGAGACGAGCAGGTCGTCGGTGGTCGCGACGGTGTGGGCCGGCCAGAGGGACGGGTCCATCGGATCGGGGAGCGACGCGCGGAGCGTCGGCATGATCGCAGTCAGTGTCACGACCACACGCTCTCGCGCGCTCGAACGGCGCGGAAGGGCTCCTGACGGAACCCCTACGGCCGGCGGCGGAGTCCTGACGGAGTGCTCACCGGCGGGGGGCCGAGCGCAGCGCTGCGGTCCACCCGAGGGAGATCACGCCGGCACCGATCAGGGTCTTCACCACGCCACCGAGGACGAACGGGTACAGCCCGTACTGCAGGGTCTGCTGCAGGTCGAGGCCGAGTGCCACCGCGAGCCACGCCATCCCGGCGGCGAAGGTGACGACGGTGCCCAGGGCGAAGGACAGCAGCGCGTTCCGCAGCGGGCGGTCGCCGAAGCGCTCGGCGACCCAGCCGACCAGGGCCGCGGCGGCGACGAAGCCGACGATGTACCCGCCCGAGGGACCGACGAGCACGCCGACCCCGGCCGAACCGTCCGCGAAGACCGGCAGCCCGACGACGCCGAGCAGCGCGTAGACGAGCATCGACATGGCACCGCGGCGAGCACCGAGGGCACTGCCGACGAGCAGCACGGCCAGGGTCTGCCCGGTGATCGGGACGGGCCAGATCGGGACGGACACCTGCGCGGCTCCGGCGGTCAGCAGTGCGCCACCGAGGACCAGGGCGGTGCTGACGACCGCGGTGCGGGGGAGCAGTGCGTCGGCGAGCGGACGGTGTGCGGCGGGGGTGATCGTGGTCATGGTGTTCCTCGCTGGGGAAGAAAGAGGTCGGGGGAGCAGGAGCTGCGGGAGCAGCGGTCAGACCGCGACGGCGGCCAGCAGGGACTCGGCGTCCCGCCGGGCCCCGGCCACCGCGGCGGCGTCGAGGCCGCAGGCGCGCAGGCAGGTCGCGACGAGGGCGTCGCGGTCGGCGTCCTGCACGGGCCCGGACCGGCGGAGCTGGATGACGGTCTCGGCGATCTGGATGAGCACGGCACCGAGGCGCGACGGGGAGACGCCGGTTGCGACCTCCGCGGTGGCGGCGCGCGAGCCGAGGCGCCCGTAGGCCTCCTGCAGCTCCACGCGCTCGGCCCGGAAGCCGTCGTAGCGCTCGCCCTGCACCTCGGGCAGCAGGTACAGCGTGCCGATGTTGTGCGGCGTGCGGGCGAGGGTGTCCACGTCGGCGACGACCAGCGCGGCCAGGGCAGCGGCTGCCGAGGCCGACTCCGGCACGAGCTGCTCGAGGCCGCGGACCAGCTCGAGGCTCGGACGCACCGAGGTCGTGAGCAGCTCGACGAGCATGTCGTCCTTGCCGGCGAAGTGGTAGTACAGCGAGGCCTGCCGGATCCCGACCCGTTCAGCGATCGCCCGGGTCGAGGTCGCGCTGATGCCGTTCTCGACGAACAGCGCGGCGGCGGCGTCGAGGATCTGGTCGCGGGGGCTCAGCGCGGAGTCGGCGTTCGGCACGGCCCGAGGTCGGCCGGGGCGCACGGGCCGGTCGTCGGGGGTCATGCCCCCATCCTGGCAGCCGGCGTCCGTCACGACTGCTCCCGGTACGCGCGCCAGCCACCGTGGTGGGTGATGTCCTCGGCGCCCTCGACCGCGAACGGCTCGACCAGGAACCCGGTGACCTCGGTGCCGTCGTCGAGCGCCACGGTGCCGATCGCCATCGGTGCTGGCAGGGCTGCGACGAAGGTGCCGAAGCCGGCGGCGGGCAGGCGCCAGACCTCCCCGACGATGCCGGAGCCCGGTGCAGCAGCGCCGGACGCGACCGGACCCACGCGGACCAGCCCGGGCTTGGGCGGCATCGTGTCGAGGGCGTACAGCCGGTAGTCGGACGCGGTGCGGGCCTCCCGGACGAACGATCCGCCGGACGCGACCAGCTGTCCGTTCAGCGGCTGATCGCGCAGGTGCGCCCCGACGACCAGCAGGTCGAGGGTCGGGGCGGCGAACGCGGTCGCCAACGCCGCCAGGCGGCGGTCGCTGAACGCCGGACCGGTGAGCATCACGCCGAACGGCAGCCCGTCGACGAAGCCGGCGGGTACGGCGAGCGAGGCCATGTCGAGCAGGTTCGCGAAGTTCGTGTACCGACCCATCCGGCTGTTCGCGCCGATCGGGTCGGTCGCGACCTGCTCGAGCGTCGGGTGCCACGTCGTCGTCGGGGTGAGCAGGGCGGTCGTGCCCTCGAGTGCGGCGCGACCCGCTGCCCCGAACGCGTCGAGTCGTTCCTGGTCGGCGAAGAGCTCCGCGGCGGTCGGTCGTGCACCGCCGAGCACGATCGCGGCGACGGACGGGTCGAGGTCGGCACCGACCTCGTCGCGGTGGGCCTCGATGTGGGCGCCGACGGCCGCGTACCGCTCGGCGACGAACGCGCCGTCGTAGAGCAGCGACGCGGCGTCGAGCAGGCGTGCGATGTCGACCTCGACCACCTGGTGTCCGAGCGCGCGGAACCGTTCGACGGCGGCGGCGAACGCCTCGGCCCAGCCGGGTGCGAGCCCCTCGAGCTGCGACGGCAGCGGTACCGCGATGCGCGGGACGGCGGGCAGGTCGGCGAGGGCCAGGTCGGGCCGTGCGAGCGGGTCGACGCCGTCCGGACCGGCCATCAGCTCGGCCGCCGTGCGCGCCAGGTCGAGCGACCGGGCGAACACCGTGACGCAGTCCTGCGAGCGGCAGGCGGGGACGACCCCGGTGTTCGGCACGAGCCCCTTCGTCGGCTTCACCCCGACCAGGTTGCCGAGCGCGGCGGGCACCCGGCCGGACCCGGCGGTGTCGGTGCCGAGCGCGAAGTCGACGATGCCCAGGGCGACCGCCGTGGCGGAACCGCTCGACGAGCCGCCGGAGATCCGCGTCGGGTCCCAGGCGTTCCGGACCGCGCCGAAGGGCGAGCGGGTGCCGACCAGGCCGGTGGCGAACTGGTCGAGGTTCGTCTTGCCGACGACGACGGCGCCGGCGGCGCGGAGCCGGGCGACGGCGGTCGCGTCGGCGGCGGGGTCGTGGGCGTAGGAGCGGGCGGCGGCGGTCGTGGGCAGGCCGGCGACGTCGATGTTGTCCTTCACGGCGAACAGCAGGCCCGCCAGGGGCAGGGACGGGTCGACGGCGAGGGCCTCGGCCAGGACGTCGGTGCGGTCGCGCAGGGTGATCCAGACCTCGGGGCGGTCGACGGCGTCGATGCGGGCGAAGGCGTCGCGGACGCGGGCCGCGGCGGACGTCGTGGCGGCCGCGGCGGCGGTCCCGCTCACGCTGCCGCTCCGATCGCCGCGAGGACCTGCCCCGGCGCGACCTGGTCGCCCGGCTTGATGTACACCTCGAGCACGTGGCCCGGCACCGGTGCGTGCACCATCGACTCCATCTTCATCGCCTCCACGGCCAGCAGCTTCTGCCCCTCGTCCACCCGGTCGCCCGGTCGGACGTCCACCTGCCACACGGTCGAGGTGAACGGGGCGTACACGGCGGTCGACCCCTCGGGCACGGTCACGGCGTCGGCCACCACGGCGGCCGGCTCGTCACGGACGTCGAACTCGCCCGATGCCCGCCACCGCTCCTTCTCCTCACCGAACGCCTGCGCCTGCTGCGCCCGGAAGTCGGCGATGGACCCGGCGTTGTCGGCGAGGAACCGGTTGTACGACGCGATCGAGAACTCGCCCTCGACGGTCTCGAACGAGCCCCGCCCGGCGTCCGTCTCGGCCCGCAGCTCGAGCAGCTCGTCGGCGCCGACCGGGTACCACTCGATCCGGTCGAAGAACCGCAGCGCCCACGGGTCCTCCTGGAACAGCCCACCGCGGCGGAACCGGTTCCAGATCTGCACGGTGCGGCCGACGAACTGGTAGCCGCCAGGACCCTCCATGCCGTAGATGCACAGGTACGCGCCACCGATGCCGACGGAGTTCTCGGCGGTCCAGGTGCGGGCCGGGTTGTACTTCGTCGTGACCAGCCGGTGCCGGGGGTCGAGCGGCGTCGCGACCGGGGCGCCGAGGTACACGTCACCGAGCCCGAGCACCAGGTAGCTCGCGTCGAACACGGTGCGGAAGACGTCGTCGACGCTCTCGAGCCCGTTGATCCGACGGATGAACTCGATGTTCCACGGCGTCCACGGGGCGTCGTTCCGGACGCCGTTCATGTACCGCTCGATCGCCAGGCGGGTGGCCGGGTCGTCCCACGACAGCGGCAGCTTGACGGTGCGCGACGGCACGACGAGCTGGTCGGTCGGCGGGATCTCGTCCTCGAGCTCGCGGAGCAGCCCCGCCACGTCGCGCGCCTTGAGCACGGACGCGTCGGTGTGCACCTGCAGCGACCGGATGCCCGGCGTGATGTCGAGGATCCCCTTCGGCGTGTGCTCCTGCAGCTTCGTCATGAGCGCGTGCACGCGCATCCGCAGCGCGATGTCGAGGGTCATGTCGCCGTACTCGACGAGCACGTTGTCGTCGCCGTCGCGTCGGTACGCGACGCTCGGCCGCACGTCGGTCGCGTCCAGGCGGGCGATCACGCCGTCGTCGCCGTCGCCTCCGGTGCTGCCGTCGCTCCCGGTGCGCGGCACCGTCCTGGAGGCCCGGTGTGCGTCGAGCGCGGCGGCGTCGGCTTCGCGGACGGGGACGAACCGGACCGTGTCACCGGGTCGGAGCTGGCCCAGCTTCCACAGGTCGCCGCTGGCCACCACGGCGGGGCAGACGAAGCCGCCGAGCGACGGCCCGTCCGGCCCCAGGATGATCGGGGTGTCCCCGGTGAAGTCGATCGCACCGACCGCGTACGGGGTGTCGTGGATGTTCGACGGGTGCAGACCGGCCTCGCCGCCGTCGGTCCGCGCCCACTCGGGTCGGGGGCCGATGAGCCGGATGCCGGTGCGCGCCGAGTTGTGGTGGACGGCGTAGTCGGTGGCGTAGAAGACGTCGAGGTCGGCGCGGGTGAAGAAGTCCGGGGCCGCGTGCGGGCCTTCGGTGACGCCGATCTCCCACGCGTCGGTCAGGGCGGTGCGACGGTCGGCCGGGGTCGGCCCGCCCACCAGACCCAGACGGGTACCGGACGGGAACGCCGGGTGCGGGGCGTCCGAGTCCGGGGAGCCCGGGCGCAGGACGTCGCCGGCGAGCAGTGCCCGACCGGCGTGGCCACCGAAGCCACCGAGCGTGAAGGTCGCGGTCGACCCGAGGTACGTCGGCACGTCGAAGCCGCCGCGGACCGCCAGGTAGGTGCGGAGGCCCGGACCGGGGGCCGTGCCGATCGCCAGGGTCTGGCCGGCGCCGACCTCGACCGGCTCCCACAGCGCCACGGGTTCGCCGTCGAGGGTGACCGGGGCCGGGGCACCCGTGAGCGCGACCACCGAGGCGGCCGAGAACCGGAGCGTCGGGCCGGTGGCGGTGACCTCGAGCGCGGGGGCGCCGTCCGGGTTGCCCACCGCGCGGTTCGCCTCGGCGAAGGACGCCGCGTCGAACGGGCCGCTCGGCGGCACACCCACCTGCCAGTACCCCACCCGGCCGGGCAGGTCCTGGATCATCGTCATGGTGCCCGGCGCGACGACGTCGATGCGCGGGTCCGGGTCCTCGGTCGCGTCGAGCGTCGAGGTGGAGTGCGTGGCGGTGCGGAGCTCGAGGTCGTCGGTCAGCGCGCGGAGGAGCCCGGCGTTCGTGACGATGCCGTCGATGCGGGTGGTCGCGAGCCCGTCGCGCAGCAGGTCGAGGGCGTCGTCGCGGGTCTCCCCGGTCGCGATCACCTTCGCGAGCATCGGGTCGTAGAACGCGGACACCTCGGAGCCGGTCTCGACCCAGCCGTCGACGCGGATGCCGGTGCGCTCGCCGGATGCGGTGGTCGCGCTCGGGAACACCGCCTGGGTGACGAGGCCGCTGGAGGGCAGCGAGCCCTTCGCGGGGTCCTCGGCGTAGACGCGGGCCTCGACGGCGTGGCCGTTCGGGTTCCAGGTGCGGTCGAACACGTCGGGGTCGATGCCGGCGGCACCGTCGCGGGCCAGGCGGAGCATGAGCTCGACGAGGTCGACGCCGAACACTTCCTCGGTGACCGGGTGCTCGACCTGCAGGCGGGTGTTCACCTCGAGGAACGACGCCTCTTCGCGCACCGGGTCGTAGACGAACTCGACGGTGCCGGCGCTCCGGTACCCGACGCTCTCGGCCAGGCGGCGGGCGGACGCGTGCAGCTCGGCGCGGACGTGCTCGGGCAGCGCCGGTGCCGGGGCCTCCTCGATGACCTTCTGGTTGCGGCGCTGCAGGGAGCAGTCGCGGTCGCCGATCACCGCGACGCGGCCCTCGCCGTCGCCGAAGAGCTGGACCTCGACGTGCCGGGCCGGCCGCACGAGCCGTTCGAGGAAGATGCCGGCCGACCCGAAGTTCGCCGTCGCCAGCCGGACGACGCTCGTGTACGCCTCGCGGACCTCGTCGAGCGTCGAGCAGGCCTGCATGCCGATCCCACCACCACCCCCGGTGGCCTTGAGCATGACGGGCAGACCGATGCGCTCGGCCTCGGTCACGGCGTCGTCGACGCTGGCGAGCAGCCCGGTGCCGGCGAGCATCGGGACCCCGGCGGCCGCGGCGAGCTCGCGGGCGGTGTGCTTCGCGCCGAACCGGACGATCTGGTCGGCGGTCGGTCCGACGAACCGGATGCCGGCGTCCTCGCAGGCGCGGGCGAACTCGGTGTTCTCGGACAGGAACCCGTAGCCGGGGTGCACGAGTCCGGCGCCGGTGTCCTTCGCGGCCTGCACCACGGCGTCGATGCGCAGGTACGAGTCGCGGGCGGGTGCGGGACCGAGCCGGACGGCGGTGTCGGCCTCGCGGACGTGGGGTGCCGCGCGGTCGGCGTCGGAGTAGACGGCGACGGTGCGCATGCCGAGTGCCTTGGCGGACCGGATGATGCGACGGGCGATCTCACCGCGGTTCGCGACGAGGACGGTGTCGGTGCTGAGGGCAGGGGTCTGGTTCACGGTGGCGGTCCCGGTGGGGTCGGGCGCGGCGGTCACGGCTGGACCACGATCATGCGCAGCGGTGTGCAGGAGAAGTCGTTGCAGGGGTTGTTCATCTGCGGGCAGTTCGAGACGACGACGAGCACGTCCCGCTCGGCACGGATCGCGACCCGCTTGCCGGGGGCGCTCATGCCGTCGACGATCCCGAGGGCGCCGTCGGCCTCGACCGGCACGTTCATGAACCAGTTGAGGTTCGACACGATGTCGCGGGCACCGAGTCCGTGGCGGCCGGCCTCGGCCAGGAAGTTCTCGCGGCAGCCGTGCTGGTACTGGGTGTGGTGCCCGTACCGCAGGGTGTTCGACTCCTTCGAGCACGCGCCGCCGATGGTGTCCTGCCGGTCGATCTCGTTCGCGACGACGGTCATCAGCGGACGGCCCTCGTTCGACATCAGCACCGTGCCGGTCCGGACGTACGCGTTGCCCTGTGCGGCGAGGGTGTCCGGCACGCTGTACCGCTCGTCGGGGTCGTGGGCGTCGTAGAGCAGGCAGTCGGCGCTCTGGTTGCCGCCGACGTCGACGATGGTGAGCACCTGGCCGGCACGGACCACGGCGGACCACGGTGCGAGCGGGGCGACCCGGTCGTCGCGGACCACCGCGCCGGGCACCAGGGACTCGCTCCAGTCGAGGGCGACGTCCGGGTCGTGGACGGCCCCGACGGGGACGGTGGAGGTGCGGATGTGGGTGTGGGTCGTCGTACCGGTCATCACAGGCCTCGGGCTTCCGCGTAGTCGATCGAGTTCAGGTAGGCGCGGGTGAGCTCCGGCGTCGCGGTGAACCGTTCGTCGGCCGCGGTCGTCGGGGTCCCGCGCCAGGCGTGCACCCGGAGCGGTCCGACGACGTAGTCCGGTCGCGGGTCGATCGGGTGCGCGACGTCGGCGACCAGCACGAGCAGCGGCAGCTCGGCGACGAGCGTGACGTGGGTGCCCGCTCCGGCCGAACCGGTGAAGGTCATCGCCCCCTCGTCGTCGATCCGCACGCCCTGGAAGAACGAGACGCTCGGTGGCAGGTCACGCTTGGTGAGTCCGTGCTTGGCGGCGGCCTTCGCGAAGAGCGACCGACCGCTCGGGGAGCGTCCCTCGGGTGCGGCGTCGCCGTACTTCCGTTCGTTCCACGCGTCGGTCGAGGTGCCGCAGAAGGCGTCGTGGTGCCCGGAGGTGTCCTCGAGCACGGTCGCCAGTGCCCGGCCGTCCCCGCTCAGCAGCGGCGACCCCTGGCCCAGGTACGCCTGCCACGGGATCTTCTGGGTGTCGGCGACGTTGAGCCGCTCCCACGGTTCGAGCGCGTTGCACACCAGGACGTTGGCGCAGGCGTCACCCGTCGGGTCGTCGAACCGCAGCCGTGACCCGCGGGCCAGCACCTTGTGCGTGTACCCGCCGGGTGCCACCGTCTCCGCCCACACGAGCTGCGCGGGGTCGACGCCCGCGGGGGCGAACGGCGACGACGACGCCGGCAGGTACGGCATGTACTCGGACTGCGAGCCGGCCTGGGCACGTGCGTCGGACCGGGAGGCGAGCACGCTGTCGGTCTGGTGGAGGTCGCGCATGGGGTTCCTTCCGGGTCAGGCTTCGACGGAGGCGGAGGCGGAGGCGGACGCCGGGGCCTCGGCCACCGGGTTCGCGGCAGCCGCGGCTGCGGGGACGGGCACCGCCGCGGTGGTGGGGACCTCGGCCAGGGTGATCGGGCCGTGCACCCGGTGCCGCCAGCTCGACCACGCCCAGCCGACGAGCAGCACGCCGCCGATGAACAGCAGGGCGCTGTACTGCAGCCACCACGAGGTGCCGGTCAGGTCGTAGATCTCCGGCCGGGGCCAGATGAGGTTGATCGCCATGCCGATCTGGAACGCCACGGCCAGGGCGTTGAGCGGGATGCCCCAGCGGCCGAGCGTGAACAGCGGCTTGCCGTCCTCGTCCACCCCGGTCGGCAGGCCCGTGCGGCGGAGCGTGATGCGCTGGACCAGCAGCGGCCCGGTGACCCCGAGGTAGGCCAGGTAGAGCATCGCGATGCACAGGCTCGACAGGGCGGTGAAGATCGCGGACTGCCCGATGTTGACGGCGAGGGCCAGCCCGGCGCCGACCCCGACGACGATCGACGCGGCGATCGGGGTGCCGGTGCGGGGCGAGACCCGGGCGAGGGTGCGGTGGAAGGGCAGCGCCTTCTCGCGGGCCATCGAGTAGACCATCCGGGCGCCGGCGGTCTGCACGGCCAGGGTGCAGGCGAAGACGGCGACTGCGACGGTGCAGAGCAGGAGCCGACCGAAGACGTCGCCGAGGGTCGAGGTGATCACCCACGCCAGGCCCTGCGAGGCGAGCTTGCCGTCGGTCAGGCTCGGCGCGGCGACCAGGGCGCCGATGATGAGCAGCCCGCCGCCGAGGCCGGAGACCGTCAGCGCCCGGACGATCGTCTTCGGGGTGGTCCGGCGCGGGTTGTGGGTCTCCTCCGCGAGCTCACCGGCGGAGTCGAAGCCGACCATCACGTACGCGGCCATCAGCGAGGACGCCAGGAACGCCCACACGTAGGGCTCGGTGCTCGTCGAGCCGGCGGTCGTGAACACCACGGAGGCACTGCGGTGCGGCAGCAGGAACAGGGCGCCGATGAGCACGACCACGCCGACGATCTCGATGAGCACGCCGAAGCTCGTCACGCGGGCCATCAGCCGGACGCTCGTGATGTTCACGATCGTGGTCACGGTGAGCATCACCAGCCCGAGGACCACCGCGTTCGCCGCACCGGTCGGCGACGCGACGGACGGGTCGGCGCCCGGACCGCCGACGATCTGGAACCCGTCCCAGATCGCGGGGAGCACGGCCTGCACGGCGATGGCCGCCACCGCGACGGTGAGGATCTGGCCGATGATCATCGTCCAGCCGGTGAACCACCCGAAGCGGGCTCCGGCCAGACGGCTCGACCACTGGAAGATCGCGCCCGAGATGGGCCAGCGGGCCGCGAGCTGCGCGAAGTTCACCGCCACCAGCAGCTGGCCGCCGAAGACCAGCGGCCACGCCCAGAAGAACGCGGCACCGCCCAGCCCGAAGCCGAGTCCGAACAGCTGGAAGACCGTGGTGAGGATCGAGACGAAGGAGAAGCCCGCCGCGAAGGAGGAGAACGAGCCGACCCCGCGGTGGAGCTCCTGCTCGTAGCCGAGGCGGGCGAGCCCCTGCGTGTCGACGTCGGACGTGGCGCGCGGTGCGTGGAGCGGTGCTTGCGGAGAACGCATGACTGCAGACCTTTCGCGGAGTACCTGTCGGGTGACAGGTAGTGCGACAAGTGTCTTGCGGCCCTGTGTCGGCGCCGTTGCCCGTCTGTTTCGAGTGCGTGACGGGAAGCGGCGGCGTGTAAACGTTCCGAGTCGGCGGGCGGTTCAGCCGCCGCGGGGGATCACTCGATGTCGACGTCCCGCTTGCCCCGGCGGACGATGAGCGGGTCCGGCTTGCCGATCACGTCGGCGTCCTTGTCCGGGTAGTCGAACTGCGTCAGGAAGTACCGCATCGCGTTGAGCCGTGCGCGCTTCTTGTCGTTCGACCGCACGATCGTCCACGGCGCGTACCGCTTGCTCGTCCGGGTGAACATCGCCATCTTCGCCTCGGTGTAGTCCTCCCACCGGTCGAGCGACAGCAGGTCGATGTCGGACAGCTTCCACCGCCGCACCGGGTCGAGCTGCCGCATCGCGAACCGGGTCCGCTGCTCGCGCCGGGTCACCGAGAACCAGAACTTCGTCAGGTGGATGCCGGAGTCGACGAGCATCCGCTCGAACTGCGGCACCTGGGTCATGAAGGACTCGTACTCGTCGTCGTCGCAGAACCCCATCACCCGTTCGACGCCGGCACGGTTGTACCAGGAGCGGTCGAACAGGACCATCTCACCGGCGGCCGGCAGGTGCTGCACGTACCGCTGGAAGTACCACTCACCGCGTTCGCGCTCGGTCGGCTTGCTCAGCGCGACCACCCGCGAGGTCCGGGGGTTGAGGTGCTCCGTGAACCGCTTGATCGTGCCGCCCTTGCCCGCGGCGTCACGCCCCTCGAACAGCACGACGACCTTCTGCCCGGTGTCCTCGAGCCAGTACTGGCACTTCAGCAGCTCGATCTGCAGCAGGTACTTCTGGTACTCGTACTCGTCCCGCGGCAGGCGTTCCGAGTACGGGTAGTCGTCCTGCCAGGTCAGCACCGGGTTGCCGTGCGGGTCGATCAGGTCCGGGTCGGCCGTCTGGCCGCCCGCGACGCTGTACCCCTCGGTCCGCAGCTGTTCGATGTACTCCCGCAACGGCTGCGAGTACGGCGCTGTGTCCACGGTGTCCTCCCTCTGCGAGCCGATCGGCTGTCGGCCCCAGAACCATCCTGGCCCGGCCACCCGCACGACCGCCCCACGCCTCGCCCTGGACGCGACCCGACGACGGCCTGGAGGCGCGGTGCGGGCCCGCCCCGTGCCTCCCGTCCGCATGTGGTCCTTCACAGGCATGGCGGAGCCATGGCCGGCCGGTCACCCCGTGATGCAGACAGTCCCCGGGTCGGCGGATCGCCGTCCCGGGGACTGGTTGGAACTGCTCGGCGGATCACGCTGATCCGCCGCGTTCGTCAGGTCAGACGGCCGCGGTCGCCTCATCGCGGTGCGGGAGCTTCCAGCCCGGACGCACGAAGTGGCAGGTGTAGCCGTGCGGGTTCTTCTCGAGGTAGTCCTGGTGCTCGTCCTCGGCCTCCCAGAACGGGCCGGCCGCGGTGACCTCGGTGACGACCTTGCCGGGCCAGATGCCCGACGCATCGACGTCCGCGATGGTGTCGAGCGCGACCTGCTTTTGCTCGTCGGTCGTGTAGAAGACGGCCGAACGGTAGCTGCGACCGATGTCGTTGCCCTGGCGGTCCTTCGTCGACGGGTCGTGGATCTGGAAGAAGAACTCCAGCAGGTCCCGGTACGAGATCTGGGACGGGTCGAAGACGATCTCGACCGACTCGGCGTGGTCGCCGTGGTTGCGGTACGTCGCGTTCGGCACGTCGCCGCCGGAGTAGCCGACGCGGGTGCTGACGATGCCGGGACGACGACGGAGGAGCTGCTGCGCTCCCCAGAAGCATCCGCCGGCGAGGATGGCGGTCTCGGTGGTGGTCATGGTGGCCTCCTGGGCTCTCGTGTCACTGGCTGCGACACCGTGTGGTGCAACCGGCAACAGGGACGATCTGTTCCCGTCGTCAGGTCCGCTGTGGGGCACGGACCCACCCGGGTGTGCGGTCGGTACGACTCGACCCTACGAGTCCGTGCTCCGTGTCACCCCTGCGCTACGGTCAGGCCACATGAAGCGGTCATCCGTGCACGACGAGGGGCAGCGCCGTCCGCGTGGTTCGTGGGGACTGGGGCTCGCGCTCTGTTCCCTCGTGTTCCTCGAGGTGTTCGCGACGATCGGCTCGCTGCCGGGGATGGTCGCCGCGCAACTGGAGCAGTACACGCCCTGCGCTTCCGACGTGACGTTGCAGTGTTCGTACGCCGTCGGGGAGACCGCGCAGTTCCTCGTACCGCTGGTCGCACTCATCGTCACGATCACGACCTGGGTCATCGGAGCGTCCGGTGTTCCCACGGTGCGGCGACGGGTAGTGACGCCAGCGATCGGCCTCGTGGTCATCGTCCTGACCTTCGTGCTCGGCGTCGTCGCGATCGATCTGTCGATCAGGTGATCGTGCCCCGCTTCAGTACGCGTAGGTGCCCTGCACGGAGTACACCCGGAGCTGGGTCATCGTTGCGACACCCTGGCTGATCGTCGGCATCGCGATCGCGCCGGTCCAGGTGTCCGACGGGCCGCCGCTGCTGACTGCGCCACCGACGCGGAGCCCCCCGGTGCTCGCCTGCTCGTCGGCGCCCAGGGAGTGGTAGGCGACGCCTTCGCCGGCAGCGTCGTGGTTGACCACGATCCGGATCTGCTGGTTGTCCGCGTCCCAGACGCCGGTGACGAACGTCCACTGGTCCGTCAGCCCCCGAGTCCGCGCTGGTGACACGCACGTGCCGCTCGTCAGGTCGGGCTGCGACTTCACGCAGAAGCGGTAGTCGTCTCCCGCCCACTGCAGGTAGAAGACCGACCCGGTCGGTCCGTCCATCGACACGGCAGTTCCGTACCGACCCTCCTGCGCCGCCGACGGTTTCATCCAGGCGGACACCGTGTAGCTCTTCGTCGTGTCGATCGGCGCTGAGGCGGTGCGGTTGAAGCCGGAGAGGGCAGCCCAGTAGCCGAGGCTCCACTTCTTCGTCTTGCCCTCACACGCGGTGTCGCGCGACAGGAAGTAGTCCTCACCGGACAGGCACTGGAAGACCTCGGCTGACCCGTTCCACTTGGTCGGGACGTCCGCTGCCGTCTTCCAGGCGTACCCGAGCGCCTTGGGCTTCCCGTCCGCGCCGACCTGCATGGTGAAACCAGATGGGCACGCGCCGGTGACCGTGGCCGTGTAGATGCCACTCGTGCAGGTCTTGACCTGGATCATGTTCGACGGGACGTCAGCCGACCGCCCGTAGACCTGCAGTCCGCCGAGCC
The DNA here is from genome assembly GCF_001864905.1 of Curtobacterium sp. MCBA15_007. Classification (NCBI taxonomy): domain Bacteria; kingdom Bacillati; phylum Actinomycetota; class Actinomycetes; order Micrococcales; family Microbacteriaceae; genus Curtobacterium; species Curtobacterium sp. MCBA15_007. The sequence continues at coordinate 1,072 of NZ_MJGM01000001.1, read as the reverse complement.
CCATCTCGTAGGTCTTGCCGGTCGCAGACGTCGAGTGCGCACCCCCACCCTTGTAGCGGTTGACGCGAACGACGTCGTCCTGCTCGATGGAGGGGGCCCCCAACGGGATCGCCCCGACGTCGAGTGGCGTCGTGCTCGTGGTGGGGTCGAGCGTCAGCGCTTGCGCGGCACGTGCACCGGTGCCGGCGTACGAGCTGTCGTCGCCGATCACGGTCGGCGAGGCGACGGTTCCGCGACCCGACACTGATTCGCCCTGCTGGCCCGACCAGGCGTGTCCTGCGTTCGAGGGACCGGTACCGACACGGGGATCGTCATCTGCGGCCACGCTGTTGCCGGGGACCACCAGGCCGTCTCTGCCGCTCCCGGCGTACGCGGTCGAGACGTTGGCGGCCTTGTCGATGCTCTTCACCCACAGTCGACTCGTGCTGTCGGACGGTGTGAAGCTGATCTTCGCCGTACCGCTGGCATCTGCGCAGACGTAGACGACGATGCCGTCACGGAGGTCGCACGAGTGGTACCCGGTCGCGGTGGACACCGCTTCCGAAACCGGCTGGACCGGCTGGAGGCTGCCGCCGTCGGAGAGCCAGTACTGGAACCCGCGGATGTCCTTGTCCTTGGTGCTGGCGGTCACCGTGGCGGTCACCTTCGTGCCCACCCTGTACGAGGCGGGCAGCCCGGAGACGGTCGGAGGGTTCGGCACGGTGCTGTCGGAGGAGAAGTAGCACCAGCCCGTCCAGCCGCCCCAGTCGGTACCGTCGTTGCTCTTCGCACGGAACATGTAGTGGCCGTCAGCGAGGGCGCCCTTCGGGATCTGGACGCTCTGGGGCCCTGCGCTCGTCAGGTCGACGCCGTCCGACCAGGCGATCGTGTCCGGGTCGTCGGAGCGCATGACGTGGAAGGTCGTGCGCACGAGTCCACCATCGGGATCACTGGCCTTGACCTGCAACGTGATGGGCTGGGCTGCGTTGTTGACGAACGCGCTGTTGGCGTCACTCGTGCCACAGGCGCGCGTGGGACTCGTGATCGTGATGCCGCTCGGCGTGTTCGGCTTCGTGTTGTACTCGATGGTGAG